>NZ_BAAHZP010000006.1:0-344447 GCF_054600795.1 Photobacterium sp. R1 | reverse complement strand
TAGGTATGCCCGTCAGAAGCTAACTGCTGGTCATATATGGCATCGTTGATCCTCAAGCTGATTTGATCAACAACGCCCATAAAAGGTAATAGCAGCATTTCCATAACCTTCGTAGTTATTAATTTCCTCAAGAACCATTTCGTCTCGAAATGCGGTTTTATTTTGCCAAGGTAACGCAGTGCCTTGATATTTAACTTGTGTTTGGATTACTTTTCGCCCCACTTCTGGAGTACTTGGATAGCCCAAGCGATTTAAAAATTCGATTACGGTGGTTTTTCTTGAGCCAGGTCCACCAGTAAAGACAACTCGATTATTCAAATGAATCTCCGTAGACGGCTAACAAATGACATGGCTCCCCCTTTAGGCTTTGACACAACTGGAAAGTCTGAACACAGATCACTGGAAGCCACCATGTCACCATTTGTCTAAGGCATCGATTTGGCCAAACATAGCTTTATGTGTTCACGGTGAGGATCATCAAGGCAAGGTGCTGATGCACAAATAATCATGCGGTCTAAAGTCCTTGAAGCTTTTGTAAACATGCCACCCTGCCAACATCTGCACATTTTTTGGGTGACTGCCACGATATATATTTCATAATGATATAAGGTTAAGAGTTTTTGCGGGAAAGCCTGATAATGCGGCGGCACGTTTGTTGCCTTCTAACAAATGAGAAAACGTAACCGCGTAGTGTCATCAGGGTCATGGTATAAAAGCCAATCAACAGAGCGAATGTAGAGCGGCAGTTCCAAACCTTATATAACCTGACGCTGTTGTTGACAACCGGAGGGAGTCTATGTTGCTGCATTTAGGTGTGAGCAACGATGGAATGAGAAATGCCAAGCGTTGGGAATCGCTCTTAAGCAATTTGTCAGTACATGCGCTACTTCTATTTGTGCGCTCCAAGATATTGAAAAGTGGCATAATATGAAAAGCTTTGAACACTGAAGTGAGACTGGCAACTACAAAACTAAACCTCATTTGAGATGACGAAAGCTGGCTAGAAGAAAATAGCACTGAACACCCCTAACTTTGCAAGCTTCAAATTGAAAAAGGATTCGATTCTCGCACTCCGACGACAGCACCGAAGAAAGACAAGATTCGCTTAGAAACAACCGCGAGAATGAAAAAGCGCCAAAGAAATAAGTTAAGAGTTAGAAACCGTAATCGATGAAACCAAAGCGAACACTCTGCATTTAGTGCCACCAGAAAGAACGTGAAAGGCACAAACTGTCCGGTGTAAACATGAACACCAATACAAATAAACACCAAAACTTATGACCTTTGATGCCAAATCCGAACTAACGCTTGGGCTCACTGGCAGCCAAAAGCGGAGTGGCTTGAAGCAAAGCAGAAAGCCGCGCAGCTTTTGGTTGTCCGGTGTAGCCCTTTGTTATGCAATTTGATTTATGGAGCAATTACTCCCAGAAGTTTTTTTATAGATATCACTGTACTGGCCACCGAGCCAACGGCTTTAATACCATCAAGCAAAGAAAGCAAGATAGACTTTGCACTAAAGAAATTAGGAGAGTCTTTCTCCAATTCTGATTTTGCCAATTTGGCAGCATCTATTTTTTCATTTCCAACGTCAGAATTTTCTAAATGCTCAATAAGCCGAGAGATTTCAGTTACCAATTCTAATAGTGCTGGTTCTACAGTATTACTGCCATGTTCGTGATTAGAAATCTTGGCGTTTTCTCCGACGGCCAAGTTCTTAGCAGTCAGTGTCCCACCAGTCATAATAACACCTTGATTTTCCTTGTCGGTAGCTCGTGTCACGACTTGTTACCTCCCCCTTTAACAGCTTTTATAGCATCTTTGGCGATAGATGCTCCCTTTCCAACAGCGAATGAATCTGCTTTTACCTCTCCGCCGGATATCATTACGCCCTCGTTAACAATCTTTGTTGATGTCTGTGAAAACTGCTCGGTTGATATATTATTTTTCTCAAGATATTCGCGTAAAGCTCCTAAAAACTCACTTGTAACCAATTTCAGTGCTACGTCCTTGTCAACCTTTTGAAAGTAGCGCTCAAAAGACACAGAAGACCACTTTTCTCTCAATGAGCTATCCCAGCCATAGTTATATAACCTATTAGACTCTAATTCCCTTTTCCAACCTTTCTGACGCGCGCTATCAGCCATAAATCCACCTTGAACGAAAGTAAGCACATTGATTACTACTCCAATCCAGGAAAATGCTCCAGTAAATATTGATTGGATGAGGCTTTCACCAAACTCTTTGCCTGTTGGTTTCAAGGGGATTTCATCAATTGCTAAATATTTTTCTTTTAAAGGAGGAAGGAGAAAGAATCGCGCCTCAGTAAATAAATTGTCCTTAACACTTAAAAACCTATAATACACACTTAGTATCATCTGACCATCCCACATGGGAATTCGCACAACTCTGTAATGACGCTCTCTTTTGTCGTCATTATTTATCTTAGTGTTAATATACTGAAGGTCGACATTATCAACCGGCTTAGAAAGGCGGCCATTTGGAAGCAAATACGCAACCAAATTAACATCTTTCCCGTTGATGTATAACTCATCCGTTATTTCAATATCGTCAATGCCAAGAGATAGTAATCTTTTTTTTAGTTGTTCATGCAATTCTGTTACCGAAACTGGCTTTACGGGTTTACTCTTATCCTCGGCTTCTTTTGTATTTATTGTAAAGGACCAGCTATCTAAATCAATGCCAGCACCTACAAATGGAGAATATCCACCAGAAATCATAATATTCTTTTTGTTTGTTTTGTTTTCCTCATCATCTTTATTTTCACCAGCTAAAATTAGCCGAGCTTTTTTCTTTGCGGAACGATTATAAATAAATTCCGCGATTGAAGTTAATGCCAAAGCAGGTATCAACATTACCCAATTGTCTTTTGGGTCCTCAATGAAAATAAAGAAGAAAATCAAGACAACTATAAATATAAATGCCGATTTTCCAAAATGACTTACTTTCGCTTTTTCAAGTTCTTGACTGATTTTATTCAATTCAACGCCATACTCAGGCGCTGAAGATTTATATGGGTGACCTAACCTCTCTTTCAAGTCCTCTTTAAAGTCGTCCGGGTACAAGTGCGCCGCCGACATTAACAGTCTAGTAGTTCTGTTTGTATTGGTCACAACATCCTCCTTTTCATTGTCAACGATGAATTCACTGCGTGGTCTATTACGCATAACGCCCTATTAAGGTGTGAGTATCGCAATACTGAAGCCGCCGCATACCACCTTAAACACTAAAACCAACGCATAGTAAAAATGCGACGCGTGCCGAATCACCTTGAACAATTTGTTATGTATAATTGGGCAACACTTTGAAATTCTTCCTCACTTGAGACAACTATTCCCCCCTCTATAAATAGAAGATGTTCGACTGGTAGCTGATCCTCTATTAGAGCACAAAGGTCTTGGACAGATTTAGCTATGCCAAATCTACATTCACATACTCTTTTGACCAGAGTACCCATTAATGTATCAGCTTGAGTAGCAGCCAAATTGTCAATATCTTGATCTATCCAAACACTGGCATTTGGAGGAACGCCCCTATAATTAACAGCTATATCATGTAAAATACATGTCGAACCTCCGTCATTTCTATTTCCATTTGCACAACCATTTGCTTGGCTAGAGTAAAACTGCTCCCAAATAGCAAACCCCATGTTAAATGGCTTAACCTGACGCGCTAATTGGGTAGAAAAATGAGATACTTGAGATGTTTTATTAGGTTTAAGATAGTCCCAATTAATTCGATCAGTTTTAGCTTCGAATAAACAGAGTTTACATTCACGAAGATCATGATCTACTAATATGATACAAGCATCAACGCCCCATGCTTGTTCTGCATTAGCTGGGAGCTTTTGTGCAACTGTAGTTGCTCGTAAAGGAAGATGAGTATTTATGATTCGACGAATATGTGCGGTCAAATTAGACGTATAATCATTTTCGTCAACTACATACCCTAAATTAAAATCTGTCCTGATTTCTGCATCCGATATATTAATCAAATGCTCCAATTCAAAACGAATTTTATGATCAAACAATGCCATACTCCCTCTCTTTATACATAACGCCCTGTTAAGTAGTGAGGCACGCTATACAAAAGCCTCTGCACTACTCCGTAATCAAAAAACTAACTGCAAACCAAAAGTGCCACGCGTGCCGAATCTGCTTGAACAGTTTGTTATGTGCGTAGCCTTTGGGGCGTGATGAATTGTTCATAACACTCATTACACAACCAAGTGCTGCCGCCATAGTAATAGCCAAATCCAGACTCTTCATCAATTTTATGGAAGATTGTCCAATAACATATTAAACAATGTTCGTGTTCATCTTGTTCACAGTATTTTTTAAATATCCAATCCTGATGTTTTTCCCAATCGACATTATCTTTAATATCTTCAAGATTCCATTTATTTCCATAAATTAGAACTTTTTGAGTCACATATTCTCCCAAGTACATAACGCCCAATTAAGGTGCGACAACGCTATTGCACTATACTCTAACCTTACCACGTAAACACTGAGGCTAACTCTAAGTGAAATCACCAGGCGTTGGGAGTCTCTCTTAAATTGTTTGTTATGTTTGTAATAGCGGTTACTCCACTTTTATAGCGTACAGATCATGTAACTGTTCATTATTCGAAGAAGCTAGATTCTGACCTTTACAATAGAGATAAATTGGATTATCAGGCTTATTTTGACAGCCATAAATTATCTCTAAGATTCTAATAATGCTAAGGTCAATAGCTTCGGCAACGACCTCTAAAAGTAGAATTTTCTCATCGTCAGACATTGTACTCAGCCAGCCTTGAGCACGACTAGATACCCCAAAATTATTTCCAGTCATCCACTCGATTGTATGATTCCGTGCATTTTTAATTATAAGGCTCATCAAATCGTTGCTATTCATTTTTTCCCTCAAAACATAACGCCGCGCTTTGCGGCTGGCTTGGAGCACAGCGGAAAACCAGTCTTACAACAGCGCCTTGTTACACATTTATTTGAATTTTGCCTGTTTGGCGAAAAGTTTATACAGCAAACTGCTATTAAATATGACAAAGGCTGCCAAAGCATAAACCACCATGACATACAGAGTGTTATCTACATCAAATTTCCAAAATTCGATTTGACTTGATGAGATAATCTTTACTGCTGTTGGCAAGTTGATGTAGAAAAGCACAAAAAAAGCAATAAATATGGGAAGCACTGTCCCATATAGAGTTTTATTGATTTTATCTCGACATCTTTTTCTTGCACTATCCCCTGATGTGGCCTCATCCTGGTTTAAGGCCTCAGTAATTTTTGGCCAAGCAAGATTAAATAGAAATGTTACGAGAGTAAGCAATAAACCCGATACGGCAACAATATCACTCAACTTCATTTAGACCTAGCTCCCGGCAAAGCAAAGCATGAGAGTCTTCACTAATTTCGAATTGACCAGCACTTCCTTTCCGCTTGGTAATAGGCTTATAGGTTGGTTCATTCTGAGTGATAAGCATATTTAACTCATCTTTGACAACATCAGAGCTTATAACAACCAGATACATCTCATTGACGTGGTCAGCTGATTCTATAACTGTTCTCATTGTACTTGCGAGTACATCGTCTAGTTTATGCCTAAATCGAGAAACAGTATTTTTCAATAACGTCTTGCTTTGGCTTTGAGTTAACTGAAAAATTGTTGATATCTGAGACTCTGTCGGAATACTCTCCTCAAAATAGCTTTCTATTAAGTAAAGCAATCTATCTTGCTTTGCTTCATCAGCCCTATTTGGCATACCGCCTTCTACGAGCATAGTAAGATATTCTGTAAGCGATGCTCTGGCGATTTTATTTAGCGCACCTTGTATATCATGATCTTCAATTTTCAGAGTCTTCTTTATAAGTTCTTTCTGCTCTTGCTCAAATTCATGAGCATCAATTTGGAATGTGATCTCCATTTCTACTCCTTATGTGTAACATTTCATTCAACGACATCACGTCGTGTATCTTATTTCAGCCCATAATCATAACCATCTGTTTCTATAAACTTTTATCATCTGATAAAACATCCCATTCAGCGACAGTGTATCCACATCTGAAAAGCGACATCGAACTGCCACCGCCATCTGCCACCACACGCATCAGGCACGCTACCGCCCATAACTCTGAAGTCACTGAACAAAATAAAATTACAATTATCACCACACTTTTCAGTTATGGGGCAGTTTTCACTAAAAGGCATATTCGGGATTGCATATCTGTGCTTTGGGGCAAAGTTCTGAGGGGATAGAAAAAAGAAGAGATGAGGTTGGCAGCTGTCGCACCGACGCCATGCCAATGTTCAGGAGACTTGCGCCTGGAGCAGGATGAGAATGTGTAGGAAGCAAACTAGCGACTTACACCATCATTTGACCCATATCGTTGTTTTCTTTCGGGTTGGGGCCATATTCGTTGGTGCCGGGTTGGCCGTCCTGCACAAAAAAGTAAAGTAAAACGAGAAAGCCCAGAACCGGGATCAGGCTGAGCAGCATCCACCAGCCAGAGCGGCCAATGTCATGTAGACGCCGGATGCCGACAGCCACCGAGGGTAAAAGTACAGCCAGTGAATAGACTCCCCCGAGCAGCCCGGTACCATCTTCCGAGCCGGGGGTATTGAGCAAATGATCGACAATGCCCAACGCCAATGTAATCACCAGATTAATCAGGAAGAAGTACCAATACTCCTGTCGCTGAGCACGTCCTGCAAAAACCGCGTACTTTTTGAGTGCGTAAAGATACCAGTTCATCTGACTCCCTCTGGGCAATTGACCTTTCAGGCATGTCTCATTACGAGCTGATGGACACTTACAGTCTAGTATAGAGGCAGATCACAAATTTACCGGGCAGCTCATTTAAAAATAATGAGAAATCGCCTGATAAGCCTGACGAATATGCTCGATCAGTAAACGAATTTTTTGTGATGGCTGGCGTGTGAACGGGTAAACCGCATAAATTCCCAGTTTCTTGCCAACCTGATTGGGTAACAAATCAATCAAAACGCCCGACATTAAATCGTGGTACACCAGACATCGCGGCATGTATGCAATCCCATAACCGGCCAAAGCTGCCTTTCGGAGCGCGGCGGCATTGTCCGTCGTCAGATTACCGCGGACTTTGAGCGTATACCCTTGCCCGTGTTCATCCAGAAACTCCCATTCTGCTGCGCCAGTGCTCTGATAGGCATATTGCAGACAATTCTTGTGCAACAAATCTTCAGGCTTCCGGGGCTTTCCTTCCCGGCGGCAGTAATCGGCCGAGGCACAGACCACCCATTGCGAATCAATCAGATGGCGGGCAATCAGACTGGAGTCTTCCAGATAGCCGGTACGAATGACGAGATCAAATCCCTCACCCACCACATCCACAAACCGGTTTTCCATCGACATCTCAACCGTGATCTTCGGATGCTGCTGACAAAAACCGGCCACAGCTTCGGCCAGTAAGAGTTCACCTGAAATCGTCGGGACAGACATCTTCACGTGCCCGCTCAGGCTTTCGCCAAAACCACTGACGGCATCCACGGCCTCGGCTGCCGCCTGTTTGACATGTTTTGCCCCCTGATACAGCACTTTTCCGGCTTCACTCAGCCGGATACTGCGCGTGGTGCGAAACAGCAACTGAACGCCCAGTTCGTTTTCAAGCCGGGCGATATGCTTACTCACCACGGAACTGGTGATCCCCAGGTTATCTGCAGCTTTGCTGAAGGAGCCGTCTTCTACGACCTGTACGAACAAAATCAGATCATCGGTCTTTATCATCTGGATTCATCAACTTTTGGAATGAATGTTTTTCATTACATTCATTTATTGCCAAAAAATAAAGCGATAGTGTTCACAACCGTTTCACATGGATGAAAACAAAATGCAAACCTGGGATCCCAAACACCCATTCCTGTTGCAGGCACGCTAGACTCAAAATCAGCACCAAATATCCATCTGATTCATAAACAAAAGATTTTCTCAGATAACAAAAAGACTCTGACCCAAAAACAACTGAGCAAGGGCACCTGAGCAAAGGCAGATCAATCATGACGAACAATGATCAACAACTGATTTCCCGGCTGACACAGTTCCTCACCCCAGAACAAATCATCACCGACGAAGCCAAGCGGCTGGCTTACGGTACGGACGCCAGCTTTTACCGCATGGTGCCCAAGGTCGTCCTCCGGCTGCATACACTTGAAGAAGTCATTCAGGTGATTGGCCTGTGTGCCGGGCTGCACATTCCCTACACTTACCGGGCAGCAGGCACCAGCTTGTCAGGGCAGGCCGTCTCCAATTCTGTGCTGATCACCCTGAGCGATCAGTGGCGTCATCATGAAATTGAAGATGAAGGACAGAAAATCACGCTGCAGCCCGGTGTGATCGGGGCTGACGCCAACCGTTATCTGGCCCCTTTTGGCCGGAAAATCGGACCGGATCCGGCCTCTATCAATACCTGTAAAATCGGCGGGATTGCGGCCAACAACGCCAGCGGGATGTGCTGCGGCACCGCACAAAATTCATTCCGTACGGTAAATGGCATGACGATTGTGCTCACCGACGGCACCGTGCTGAATACCCGGGATGAAGCCAGTAAAGCTGCGTTCCGGCAAAGTCATGCCGATTTACTGGCGGGAATCGCGGCACTCAGAGAAACCGTCGAATCCAATGCCGACCTGAAAGCACGAATCAGTCATAAATACCGGCTGAAAAACACCACCGGCTATGCGCTCAATGCCCTGACCGACTACAGCGATCCCATCGACATCATCGAACACCTGATGATCGGCTCCGAAGGCACGCTGGGATTTATTGCCGATATCACCTACAACACCGTGATTGAGCATCCGCACAAAGCATCCACCCTGCTGGTGTTCAGCACGATTGAACAGGCCAGTGAAGCGACTTCTGTGCTTGCAAAAACACCGGTCTCTGCAGTCGAAATGATGGACGGCCGCGCAATGCGCTCTGTCGCTGATAAGTCCGGCATGCCCGCCTTTATGACCGAGCTTGATCTGGAAGCCGCAGCCCTGCTGGTCGAAACCCGGGCCGGTACAGAGCAAGACCTGATGAACCAATGCCAGAAGGTGATGGAAAGTCTTGCAGATTTCCGGATTATCGAGTCCGTTCCCTTCACGACCGAGCCGACAACGGTCGATACCCTCTGGGCCATCCGGAAAGGGATGTTCCCTGCAGTAGGTGCGGTGCGGGAAACCGGCACCACAGTGATCATTGAAGATGTCGCCTTTCCGGTTACGGATCTGGCCCGTGGCGTCCGCGACCTGCAGGCTCTGTTTGACCAGTTCCATTATGATGAAGCCATTATTTTTGGTCATGCGCTGGAAGGAAATCTGCACTTTGTGTTCACTCAGGGCTTTGAGGCGCAAAGTGAAATCGACCGTTACGGCGCTTTCATGGATGCTGTCGCAGAACTGGTCGCGGTGAAATACCAGGGGTCGCTCAAAGCCGAACATGGTACCGGACGAAATATGGCGCCCTATGTCGAGCTTGAATGGGGCAAAGACGCGTATCAGCTGATGCTGCGGATCAAACAGCTCTTTGACCCTCAGGGGTTACTGAACCCGGGCGTGATCATCAATGAAAACCCGCTTGCCCATATCACGCACCTGAAACCCATGCCCGCCGCCGATCCATTGGTGGATCGCTGCATTGAATGCGGCTTCTGTGAGCCTGTCTGCCCGTCCAGAACCCTGTCGCTGTCTCCGCGGCAGCGGATTGTTCTGTACCGCGAGCTGCAGTATCGCAGGCGCAGCGGACAAACGGCGCAGGCAGCTTCGCTGGAAAAAGTCTTCAACTATGAGGGCATCGATACCTGTGCAGCCACCGGCTTATGTGCTGAGCGCTGTCCGGTAGGGATTCATACCGGCGAGCTGGTCAAAAAGCTGCGCACTGAAAAATACCGGCGTTTTACGCCGATTGCCCGGTGGACCGCCAATCATTTCTCGACCACCACGCGACTGGTCAAAACGGGTCTGGGCGCTGCGCATGCGCTGGAGTCCATGCTGGGAGAGCCGCGAATGCTCGCGCTCAGTGAACACGCGAGAAAATTTACCCGGGGTGCCACCCCGCAATGGTTGCCGGAACTGCCGGTACTGAATCGCCACCAGCTCGGTGATGCTGACAGCACTCAGAAACATGGCGACAAAAAAATTGTCTACCTGCCGTCGTGTGCCAGCCGTGCGATGGGACAGCAACCGGATAATCCGGAAACCCGCCCCCTGACGGAAGTGACAATGTCACTGATAGAGAAAGCCGGATTTGATGTCATCATCCCGCCGCAGGTGAATGATTTATGCTGCGGCATGCCCTACGACAGCAAAGGCATGGCTGAACCGGCCCGCCAAAAGATAGAGCAGCTGGAAGCATCACTCTGGCAAGCCAGTGACCACGGCAAGTATCCGGTGCTGATTGATACCAGTCCCTGTGCCAAGCGCAGTCTGGAGCACTTCACCAAACTGATGCATGTTGTCGAACCCGTTGGTCTGGTTCTTCATTATTTACTGCCTCATCTGGCGCTCAAACGGAAGCAGGAAACCGTCATGCTTCATATTACCTGCAGCAGCCGCCGGATGGGCCTTGAACATGAGATGGTCGAACTGGCAAAAGCCTGTGCCAGTCAGGTTGTGGTGCCGGAGCATATTCAGTGCTGTGGCTGGGCCGGTGATAAAGGATTTTCCACACCGGAGCTGAACGCTGCCGCGCTGGCGCCGCTGAAAGCACAGGTGCCAGATCACTGTACCCGGGGATTCAGTAACAGCCGTACCTGTGAGATTGGCCTGTCACACCATAGCGGGATTCCCTACCAGTCGATTCTCTACTTAGTCGATGAGGTGGCCAGTTGACCCGACGGCCGCATAGCAGATATCAGATGTGCTGTTTTATTTTCTATCAATAGTGGTAGGCAGCGCCCATTTCTCACCGTTAAGACAGTCAGGGGGAGCCGTGACCACTAAGATCAGTAATGCCTTTAGGTCTTACAACTAGCGATGAAAAAACCCGCCTTGGGGTACCAATGGCGGGTTTCTTATTTCGGTTTTTGTTTAGGTTATTAGATAATCAGAAATTCGCTTCTCCGCTGTTTCAGGACACCCTGAAGAAGCTGACCTGATCCTTCACTTCCTGGCTGACCCGCTGCATGTCATCACTGCACTGAACCGTGTCAGAAGCAATCGAAGACGTCTTATCCGACAATGCCTGCACCGTATGAATGTTCTGACTGATGTCTGCAGCCACGGCGCTCTGCTCTTCCGCTGCCGTTGCAATTTGCTGGGTCTGTTCATTCACCTGGTGGATCATATTCATGATGTCATCCAGCAGCTGATTCGTTTCGGCCATTCTGGATTCGGCCTGATCGGCTTCCGTGGTGCTGTCAGCCATCATATCAACCGCACTGCTGCATGCCTGCTGCAGCTGAGTCAGCATCTGCTCAATTTCATTGACTGAGGTTTGTGAGCGCTGCGCCAGTCCGCGCACTTCATCTGCAACCACCGCAAAACCGCGGCCCTGTTCACCGGCACGGGCAGCCTCGATGGCAGCATTGAGCGCCAGCAGGTTTGTCTGCTCCGCAATCCCGCGGATCACTTCCAGAATGCTTTCAATTTTTCTCGATTCGCCATGCAGCTCATTCACAACGCCCGAGGTCTGCTGCAGGGTTGCCACCAAACGTTGCACGACTGACTGCGTGTGATTGGACGATTCAATGCCCCGCTCTGCCAGCACTAGCATCTGATCTGAAGCCCGGGCAGAATCTGAGGTGTTCGAAGCAATACTCTTGCTGGTGGTCGACAGCTCTTCAATCGCCGTCACCGCCTGAATGGTGTGCTCCGACACTTCACCGGCAGCGACCTGAATATTATTGTTGGCTTCCTGCAAAATGTGACTGTTTTCCGCAACCAGTACGCTGGAGCTGACAATTCCTTTCACCGTATTCTGTAAACGATGCACCGTACTGTCGATCGCGCTGCTGAGCTGGGCCACTTCATCCCGGCCCTGAACATGAGACAGCACATCCAGATGACCGCTTGCCAGTGCTTCTGCCGTGGCTTTGACCCGGCTGATCCCGTTCACCAGACCCCGGGCGATCCACTGACTCAGGACAAAAGCCATCACCACCGCCAGCACAATCGAGATGTAAAACACCATGTTGGCATCATTGATCGCTTTAACTGTATCGTCATTGGCACGGACAGCGTTCTCCTGACTGGCCTGCTGAATTCGGTCAAACTGTAAGTTCAGCGCCGCATAACTGTCCACAAATGCCCGGAAGACCGCATACGGGGCCTGATGATTCGGGGCACTTTCCATGTCGTTGACAAATTGCTGTGTATTCTTCTGATAGATATTGAGTTTGGTTTCAAACTCAGTGAACAATGCCGGATCACCGCTGTAATCGTGTTTGAGTGTTTTTACTAGCTCAGGAGTCTTTGCACTGTTCTCATCAATGATGGCGCGAAACTCTGGGACCTGCTCCGTGAGACCCAGCAGATAGACGACCTGCAGCCCCCTGACATTCCCGATGATGTCGGCCTGTGCCTGGCGGATCTGCCCGATCAGCAAAGAGACCTGATAATTGTGCTGGTAAAACTCACTGAAATTTCGGCCAATCCGATCATTGGCTGACTTAATAAAAAGCATTGCAACCACAAACAGCAGGGAAACAGCACTACCTAATACGAGAATTTTGTTACGAATGGATAAATGACTCAGCTGCATCGAAGCATCCCAACAATCAATTGATGTTATTTTGTGCACCAACTATTCACAAATTGGATACTAAAGGCAATAAAATGCGGCATAGGAATGATAGAATGTCCCTCGGGCTCAAATTTTCTTATAAAAATTATCGGTTTTCTTAATTCCGACTTGAATATCGGACAATGATTTGCTTGATCATTGTATACAAAAAATGCATATGCATCGCGCTGATTACATGACAGCATACGGCTTACGAGCCTTGCTGCTCCTGGATATACAGTGCATATAAGATGAGGTATCAGCCACTTTGTTACTGGTACTGCGTCGCTGGTACTTTGTGGCAGGTACTTTGTCGCCGTCGACGCATAACTGCCCTGCCGTTCAGCAAAGTTCCGGAAACAGCGATGCCCGAGGGTCAGGGATGGCCGAAAGGCGGGAGGTGGATTCCAAAAACAAACGCCTTTTTTAGAATAAAACATTCCTTTATGGGATAGTTTAAGAACATTTCGTAATCTAAGATTCCACATTCATACCCTTTCTCCCTGATTTTCAGCCACTTAGCGTTGTCTTCATAGAGTGTTCAATAAACTGCAACAAACCTGTCATAAAACTCTCCTAACCTGTGCCTCGTTCGTTAAACACTGATTGGCAATTTCGCCAAAATCGAAAGGATTAGGAAAATGAAAGCAAAGGTTCTCGGCGCAATCGCACTGGCAGGCTCAATGGTTTTCAACCCGGCTATGGCGGCTGAAACAATCTCTGTCGTAGGTTCTTCTTCTGTGACTCCTCTGATGGAAGTATTCGGTGAAACTTACGCGAAATCACACGATGTTGTCGTTGAAGTTCAGGGCCCTGGTTCTTCTGCAGGTATCCGTGCTGCGCACGACGGTTCTGCTGACCTGGGTATGAGTTCACGTGATCTAAAGTCTTCTGAAGAAGCACCAAACATCAAGGAAGTGGTCATTGCACGTGATGGTATCGCTGTGGTTGTTCATAACTCAAACCCAGTGAAAAACCTGACCAAAGAACAAGTTTCTAAAATCTACAAAGGCGAAATCAAAAACTGGAAAGAAGTGGGTGGCGAAGACAAGCCAATCGTTGTTGCGACGCGTGACACCGCTTCTGGTACTCGTGGTGCATTCGAAGAAATCATGTCACTGCAAAAGAAAGTGAATGGTAAGAAAGTATCTGCGATTTCTCAGCGTGCTCAGGTTGCCAGCGGTAACGGTCAGCTGAAAACCATGGTTGCCAGCAACCCATTCTCAATCGGTTACATCTCTCTGGGTTCAGTCGACAGCTCTGTAAAACCTCTGGCAATCGACGGTCACCAACCATCTGTTGAAGCGATTAAAGCCGGTGATTACGGTGTTCAGCGTCCATTCCTGGTGGTTTACAAAGAAGGTCGTCCTTCTAAAGCTGCGCTGGATTTCCTGGACTGGATTAAAACTGCAGACGCTCAGAAAATCGTTGCTGCAAAAGGCTTCATCGCAACTCACTAATTTGCAAAACTTTTATGTCCGGTCTGATTTCAGGCCGGACATTTCGATTCCTCAGTACCTGAATGTTTTGGTTCAGTGTCTGGAGTAAGAAATAATGACCATCGCGAACAATTTTGAAAGCGCCAACAACAAATCCCCGCTGCCCGCAGCGGAAAAAATCGACTGGCGTGAACTCTTCTTCAAGTATCTGTTTCTGGCAAGTGCCGTTCTGGGCATCTTGTCTCTGATCACCATCGGCTACTTCATCTTCCGTGAAGGCTATGCGGCTTTTGCAGAAGCTGGCGTGGCCGGTATTGTGCTGGGTGACGAATGGCTGCCACCTGCGCTGTTCGGTATTTTCCCGATGATCGTGGCTTCCGTCGTTTCAACCGCCGGTGCCGTGATTCTGGGTGTACCAGTCGGGGTCATGACAGCGATTTTCATTGCTGAAATCGCCCCGAAACGCCTGTCGGACATCATCCGTCCAATGGTCGAGCTGCTGGCCGGTATCCCTTCCGTGGTTTACGGTTTCTTCGGCCTGGTGATTATCGTGCCGATGATTCAGAACGTCTTCAACGTTCCTGCCGGTAACACTGTGCTGGCCGGGATTATCGTGCTGGCAGTCATGATTCTGCCCACGGTGATCACGGTTTCAGAAACCTCGATTCGTGCGGTGCCCCGCAGCTATAAAGAAGGCTCGCTGGCACTGGGTGCTTCGCACATTTTCACGATTTTCAAGCTGCTGGTTCCTGCTGCCCGCTCAGGCATCATGACCGGTGTGATTCTGGGGATTGCCCGTGCACTGGGCGAAACCATGGCCATCATCATGGTGATGGGGAACTCCCCGGCGATGCCGCAAGGTATTCTGGATTCCGCACGGACACTGACCGCAAACATTGCGATCGAGATGTCATACGCGACCGGTATCCATGCAAGCGCACTCTACGCGACCGGCATTGTCCTGCTTGTTTTCATCATGGTGCTGAATGCAGCGCTGCTCTACCTGAACCGTGAGCGTGCGAGGTAATCACAATGAATTTATCGACTTCGAATATGATCCAAAAGGCAGGAAACCCTGCCAGGCAACAACTGAAAGACAAGATTTATCTGGGCCTGATCTGGACATGCGCCACGATCACCGTCGGATTCCTGCTGTGGGTGGTCTGGTACATTCTGAGCAATGGCCTGGCCTATGTCGACTGGACCTTTGTTTCCAGCAATTACACCACTCTGGGCGAAGAGTCAGGCATCTGGCCGATGATTGTCTCCACCATTTATATGGTGCTGGCTTCCATTCTGGTTGCTGCGCCACTGGGCATCATGACTGCGATTTACCTGACCGAATACGCCCGAGTGGGCAGTCGTCTGGTGAAAGTGATCCGTTTCTGTACCGAGTCACTGGCGGGTATTCCGTCAATTATCTACGGTCTGTTCGGGATGACCTTCTTCGTGGTCGTGCTGGGCTTTGGATTCTCGATCCTGTCCGGCGCACTGACCCTGAGTATCCTGATCCTTCCAGTGATCATCCGGACCACAGAAGAAGCGCTGATGGCTGTGCCGCAAACCTATCGTGAAGGTTCATACGGCCTGGGTGCTTCAAAAATTTACACCATCTGGCGTCTGATCCTGCCAAGTGCAATGCCAGGTATCGTTACTTCTATCATCCTCAGTGTAGGTCGTGTTATCGGTGAATCAGCGCCGGTCTTCATGACAGCAGGGATGGTGGCGCGTCTTCCGGAGAGTCTGCTTGACTCCGGCCGAACGCTCACCGTTCACCTGTATAAACTGACCCAGGAACTCTACACCATTCATGAATGGCACCAGGCTTACGCCACCGCCACCATTCTGATTGTTGTGGTTCTGGTCATTAACCTGTTTACCAAGCTGATTGCAAAACGCTTTAACACTGCGACTTACTGATTTCGAGGAAAGACAAGATGAACAAATTCAACATTGAAAATCTGGACCTGTTCTACGGCGAAAACCAGGCACTGAAAAAAATTAACCTGCCTATTCCAAACCGTCAGGTTACCGCATTGATCGGCCCTTCAGGCTGCGGTAAATCAACGCTGCTGCGCTGTCTGAACCGGATGAACGACCTGATTGAAGGCGTCAAAATCAAAGGCAAACTCACCATGGACGGTACAGACGTCTATGGCAACATCGATGTTTCCAAGCTGCGGATCAAGGTGGGCATGGTATTCCAGAAGCCAAACCCGTTCCCGATGAGCATTTATGAGAACGTGGCCTACGGCCTGCGTGCACAGGGCGTCACGGATAAGAAACAACTGGACGAAGTGGTTGAGCGTTCACTGCGCGGTGCCGCGCTGTGGGATGAAGTGAAAGACCGTCTGAAGTCTCACGCGTTTGGCCTGTCTGGTGGACAGCAACAGCGTCTGTGTATTGCGCGTACCATTGCGATGGAACCGGAAGTTATCCTGATGGACGAACCGACTTCTGCACTGGACCCGATTGCAACCAAAAAAATTGAAGACCTGATGGAATCTCTGAAGAAAGATTTCACCATTGTCATCGTCACCCACTCCATGCAGCAGGCGCGCCGCATTTCAGACCGCACTGCCTTTTTCCTGATGGGTGAACTGGTGGAACACGATGATACTTTTGCCCTGTTCAACAATCCGCGTGACGATCGTACCCGCGGTTATGTGAACGGTGACTTCGGCTGATTCACCCGAAATCAGCAGTGTTCAGCTCAATTGTTCCCGGCAGGCTTTGGCCGGTCTTCCCGGGAACAACCGGATAATAATAGCGATGGTAAACACTTGCCCCCTTTTCAGGGGGCTTTTTTTGTTCTCATTTTTTACTCGTGCCTGACATATGAATCAATAGCCGGACATAGACTCCAAATGAACACTGATTAATTCCCTGAAAGCCAGAACCATGGCCCAGCTCTACAGGTGAAATGATGCAAAAGAGTCATGAACTATCACAAGCAAAGTCCTGGATTGACATGCTCTCAGCTATGGATGCTAAACCTAAACTTACTGGCATTCTCCAGTCTTCAAGAGTCATCACCCAACAGCTGGCAGCATTCAGCCGGCTGCATCATCTGATGGCCTTTGCCTATACCCGAAAAAGCCACCAGCAGTTGCTGGCCGAGACCATTGCTGCGTCTGGCTGCGACACCCTGATCTGTGATCAGCACCACTACCCTGCGCTCTGGTATATGCTGCGTCAGGTGAAACGCCCTATGCTGATTATTCTGAATCAGGAACTGTGGACCCCTGACTGGTGCTGGCAGTTCAGCCATCATCGGTTTCTTTGTCAGCAAGATCTGCTTTAAAAGCATCCCGATCATCCACGAATCACATCGCGGTACGCCTGTGACCGTGATGATCTGTCTCTAGCTGTCCGCATGAATCCGGAATCCATTCAATGATACGCACGCTTTTACTCCTTTTTACCTTCATCACTTTCAGCTTCAGTGCTCTGGCAGAACCTGAAGTCACCCGGTCGAAACTGGACGATCTCGCCCAGCTCAATCAGGAAGTCATGGAACTCTACCAGGCCAGCCAGTCGCGTACCGGCTCCACCCGGGATGTCCTGCGTATGCAGGTGCTCAATAAAAATAACGACCTCAGAGACCAGCTCGGCCAGCTTATCAGTGCCCCGCCTGATGGCTCAGAAGGCAAACTGATTGACTATGTGAAGCATCAGGTCCGCTACACAAACGCGACGACAAAATATCTGGCTCAAAAGATTAAAACAGATGAGAAGACACTGGACAGTGCGCCTCAGGAAGAACAGCTGCTCAAGCAAAAGCAGCTGGATGAAGAGCGCCAGCTCTCCGTCGAAATGCTGGGAGACCAGTGGACAAACTACAACTGGCTTGAGCAGCTGAGTATCAACACTGACAGAGACAAAGCCAGACTGGCCAAAGATATCAGTGAGCGTCTGGCGTTTGTGTCGGCGTCACTTGAGTACAATAACCAGCAGGAAAGAATGCTGTCAAAGCAGCTGAAAGACGCCTCGGAAAGTGAACAGTCTGCACTGCAGCTGATGCATATTCTGGCGCAGCGAAAAGTGTCCAGCGACATTGATCGTCTGAACTATCTGGTCAGTCTGGGTGACAAAGTTCAGATAGACACCTCCGGCTATAAAAAACAGCAATTTGAAGTGACCGGTGACCTGACCAACGATATTCTGAATTTTCAGGTGATTTACTCGATTTTTGCCACCTGGTCCGGAAACCTCAAAAGCTGGGTGGTCGACTACGCACCGCAGGTGCTCTTCAAGATTTTCATCTTTATTCTGGTCATTCTGGTTTTCCGGTTACTGAAAAACCTGACCCGCAGAGTTGTGAAGCGTGCAGTCTCCTCGCCGAACCTGCGGATGTCGCAGCTTATGCAGGACTTTTTCATTTCAATGTCCGGCAAGACGGTGTTTTTCATCGGTCTGCTGATTGCCCTGTCGCAGATTGGCCTGAATCTGGCCCCGGTACTGACCGGTTTCGGAGTGGCGGGTGTGATCGTCGGTTTCGCGTTGCAAGACACACTGTCGAACTTTGCCTCCGGCATGATGCTGCTGATCTACCGTCCCTTTGATGTCGGAGATTTTGTTGAAGCGGGTGGTGTTTCAGGAAAGGTCAGCCATATGAGCCTGGTGAATACCACAATCCGAACTTTTGATAACCAGATCATCATTGTGCCGAACAGCAAGATCTGGGGCGATACCATCAAGAACGTGACTCATGAGCGTGTACGGCGGGTGGACATGGTCTTCAGCATTGGATACCACGACAGCATTGAGCAAGCCGAAGCCGTTTTACACGATATTATTGACAGCCACCCGGCTGTTCTGCGGGCCCCGGAAAAAACAATCAAGGTTCATACCCTGAATACTTCATCCGTGGACTTTATTGTCCGCCCTTGGGTAAAAACAGATGACTATTGGGATGTGTACTGGGATGTCACGCGGGCGGTCAAACTCCGATTTGATAAAGAAGGACTGACCATCCCTTTCCCGCAACAGGATGTGCATTTACACATGGTTCAAGCGGAAAATCTCAACTCGTAACCAACAGCGCGCAATTCACTTCTACAATAAATTGAGTTGCGCGCGGAATTTTTTGTCTCGACGAAAGTCAAAAATACTCAAATCCATCAGGGGAAAAACAATGAAAAAACACCTGCTGACCGCAATGGGCACTGCCCTGTTGTTATCTGCCTGCGCCGGAACAGGTGGCAGTACCGCCTCTCAATCGTCAGGCGATCTGACTCAGTATGAATGGGAACTGACGAAAATCGACAGTCAGGCTGTCACTGTACCGTCCATGGGCGCCGTTCCGACGCTGGGCTTTGAAAATCAAACGATGGCACATGGCCATTCCGGCTGTAACCGCTATTTCGGCAATGCCGAACTGAAAGACGGCCAGTTCCGCATTGAAAAAATGGGCATGACCATGATGGCCTGTCCTGAAGATGCGATGAAACTGGAGCAAGTGATGAGTGACACGCTGAGTCAGTGGAGTAAAGCGGAATTGAAAGGCAATACGCTGACCCTGTCGAACAGCCTGCATACGCTGACGTTCAAAGCGACCCAGCCTCTGTAATCTCAGTCCTTTTTTTGTCTGCCTGATCCCAGGCAGACAATTTATCTATCAGCTGAGTGCCTGCTCAGCTGATGTTTCCCCTTCACGCTGATCCGCACATATCTTATTGAACCCTTCTTCCTGAGCGCGGCTGAGTAATGCTTCAGTCTGATGGAACAGGGCTTCTGCCGTCATCTCCCGGGTTTCAAACACCGTCAGAACGCCGACCGATACCGTCAGGTATGGATTGGCACTCATTTCCGTGCTGGCAAGATTCAGTCTTTCAGCCGCTGAACGCAGCTGTCGTGCGACGACTTCCCCATTATTGGTGTTCGGTAAGACTGCAGCAAACCGGTCGTCATCCAGACGCGCCATTTTATCTCCGGGACGTTTCAGGGTCCGGTCCAGCTCATTGGCCAGCATCCGCAGGCTCGAATCCAGCATTTCAGCAGAACACTGTCTGACAAAGTGCTCATAGTCGTCGATCTCAATCACCAGCAGTGCCAGCGGTGTTTTTTCCCGCCGGGCAATCCGGACCGTTTTATCCAGCTCCTCCTCAAATGCACGCTGGTTGGCAATCCCGGTCAACGGGTCGACCCGGCTCATGCGTTCCAGTTTTTCATTCACAAGAAGCAAACGGTCATTTTGCTGATTGAGGTTATCCAGATACACCTGACCGCGTTGAAACACAAAAAAGCTCACCAGTGCGGCCAGTGCAAAGAACGCATTGACGCCAAAGAACACCCACCACGGCGTTGATGCCTGGTGACTGGTCACATAATCCTGCAGCGGAACCGCTTCAATCACCCAGCGACGACCACCTTTACTCAGCACCTGGTGGATATACCGGTAGTTTTCAGCATAGTGTTTTGCCAGTGCATCCGGCGTGAGTGCTTTCTGAACGTAGTGGTAACGCTTCTGCTGACTGACCAGCCCGGTTTCAGCTTCCGGCACCAGACTGAACACCACGCGATGGCCCGAAGGCGCCAGCGTGTCAATCAGCGTCAGTGAAAAAGCGTTGGCCTCACGGGCGCCGGAAGACGATAAAAAAATTTGTGCCGGATTAAAAACGCCGCCCACGAAGCCCAGCAGGCTGTCCTGCCGTTCGACAGAAGTCATGGGCTCCGGAAATTCATACACTGGCAACAGGCTAAGCACCCCTTGCGCCTCGACGTTATTCTGGTGTATCTGCAATGGCACGGTCAGCTGCAGCTGACCGCTGTCACGGGCGCGCTGTACGGCTTCAAAACGCAATGCATGTGATCCTAAGTCATACCCCATCACCGCTTCGTTCCCGGCGACCGGTTCCACATAGTAAACCGGGTAGTACAGGCCCCGGTCTCCGGCTGCCACACGCGCGCCGGAAGCAACCTGTTCGGTGATGACATAGCCCGGCAGCCAGGCACTGGCCTCTGATTCATGCGCAGAACGCGCCTGATGGTCCACTTCAGGAATCCACTCAAGGGCAGTGATTGCCGGATAACGTTGCAGGATTTTGCCGGTCAGGGCCTGGAAGCCCTTGGCATCAGGAATACCCTGCGTATCCAGGTTCAGTTGCAGGGAATATAAAGCTTCGAAATGACTGTTGATCGCCTGGATAAAAGCATGCGCCGTTTCCGTTACATCCGACTGAAACTCCCGTTCGAGCCGCTTCGTTTCCAGGTGAGAAAAAATGAACAGCAGGACCACGGATAACAGCATCCCGGCGGCGAGCAGTAAACTGATAAAGGTAAGGCGTTGTCGCTTCATTGATTTCCCTTACACACGCTACATTCCATTCGGCCTACCCCTATTTGTATGCGAGTTACATGATATTTGCCAATGAGTGATCGGAATACGGATCCAAGATCAATATGCGGCAGTCTTTCAGGCCAGATGTAATCATTTATAGACGTCTGGATGTTTACACTTCTCTCAAGAACCAGTACCCTGATTCACAGAAAACTTCAGGGACTGAGTGAACATGATCGAGATTAAACACCTTCGCACGTTAGCGGTACTGAGAGACACCGGATCCCTGACCGCAACAGCCAACACGCTGTGCCTGACCCAGTCAGCACTGTCCCATCAGATTAAAGATCTGGAACAGCGCATCGGTGCCCCGCTTTTCCTGCGAAAAACCCGCCCGGTGAGATTCACGGCGGAAGGAGAGATTCTGCTCCGGCTGTCGGATGATCTGATCCCCCGCATTACACGGGCAGAACATGAACTGGCGAATTTGAAGGAAGACGCCAAAGGCCGTCTTCATATGGCAATAGAATGCCACTCCTGCTTTCAGTGGCTGATGCCGGCGCTGAAGGAATATCAGATCCACTGGCCGGCCGTCAGTCTGGATTTTTCTTCCGGTTTCAGTTTCGAACCGATTCCGGCTCTGGCAGCCGGTGAATTGGATCTGGTGATCACCTCCGATATCAACCCGCGCGCTGAAGTTCACTATGAGCCCTTATTCGACTTCGAAATGCGTCTGGTGGTTTCGCCGCAGTCACCGCTGGCTGAACTGAGCACCATCAAACCGGCTGACCTCGCCAGCCAGACCATGCTGACGTACCCGGTTCATAAAAGCCGCCTGGATGTGGTGAAACATTTTCTGCAGCCAGCGGGGATTGAACCAATGGTATGGAAACAGGCCGACAACACCCTGATGCTGGTTCAGATGGTATCTGCCGGTCTGGGGGTTGCCGCCCTGCCAAACTGGGCGATTCACGATTTTGCCCGGCAGGGACTGATTGTCAGCAAACCACTGGGCAAAGGGTTATGGCGCAGACTGTACGCTGCGGTCCGGGCTTCAGAACGGGAACGGCACTATCTTCAGGCATTTTTTGCCACCGCCCGCCAGCAATGTCAGACCCATCTTGAAGGCATTAAAGCAGCCTGACCCATGAAAGACGACGGGCGCCATTTCCGGCGCCCGTCACACTGACTCACTGATTATTTAAACTGATTTGAGATTGGATCATATCGGTAGCCCAGCGACGCCATTTTTTCTCTCAGCGCGTTCTGATCCAGTTCATACCGGGTTGAGAGTTCCTCAATCGTATCGCATTCCAGCCGCAGTCTTTCGTTCACGATTCCCAGGACAATGTTGGCATCCATGTTCAGCAGGTTTCTGATTTCCACAGTCCCTCCTTCGGCGACAGCCGTCCGAGCACCAGCAAAAGGGAAATGGCTTCCCCCACAATGCATCTCAATCAGAATGATTGACATGACCTGTTATTAGCATAGACGCAGACGCTGGTATCTCACCAACAGAGCACCATCCGTAACTTTCAAAGCCAACCTTAAAAGAGGGAAAGCTGCAGACCGGCCGAAACTGTCAATAAGAACGATGCACAGGCAAGCTGCCAGACATGAACGGTTTTCCCCAGAACAATGTGGCCGACCCAGACCAGCTGCGCAGCAATCAGCAGCAGCAGTGCCGCACAGATAACCAGCAACTGATTTTCAACAGCGGCCTGAGGCAAGGTGTACAGCTGCCACAGCATGAGCAAGACCGTCAGCATGGCACTGACCAGACCAGCCGCAGGTAACAGGCGATGAAATGCCTGCAATCGGGTCCGGGCACGGGTCAGCAGCAAATGGGCTAAGGAAGATCCCAGCAAAGCAACCGCAACCAGGCTCATCCCGGATACAGGTAATGTCAGTGAAGGCAACAACAGCAACCAGTTCAGCAATGCCGCAGCGCAGGAGGTATACAGCACCCACAACGGACCGGCATCGCGGGTTTTGCCGGTTTTCACCTGAAAGGTAAACCAGGCTAATGTCAGTAACGGCAGCAGCGCAGCTGGCTGACTCGCAGTCACCAGAACCCAGCCAATCAGCAGCACCGGCAGGGTTTTATGGATTCGTCCCCGCTGACCCGGGCATATTTCCCCCTTCGTCAAAACCAGAGACAGAATGAGCTGTGCCCCAAGCAGGGCAGGAATCAAAAATGTGGTATAGGCAATATTCATGACAGGCAAACAACGAAGACACTGATAAGGCGCGAATTATATCAGAAGGCTGCCGGAAATACCCAGTGCTCATATTTTGTACACCAAACGCGGTTTCACATGTGTTATATGAACCAGGATCACGGTTTTGAGCCGCATCATGTAGAATAATTGTCCAATTATAAAAATAAAGGACGATTAGCGTCTGTTTTTCATTACAAAAACAGATGTCAGATGAGCTGGAAGCAAAGATGATATCAACCTATAACCATTTTTACAGGCATTTGTGCCATTCCCTCAGGCTCTATGTCCCGGATTTATGGAGTGCGAAGGCGCACACCCAAAATTTCCAGAACACCCGAAGCGGTTATCTGCGCAGCCGCATCTCACTGCTTGCTATCGTCTGGGCGATCCTGATCATCGCCTGGATCCCGTTTGATTTCTTTTATCTGAAAACCGGAGAAGATATCCGCATTGCCTCCGCACGGCTGATTCTGGCAACATTTCTGATCCTGGTTGCGCGGCTGAATGAATCTCACACCACCCTGCGCCAGTCGCAATTCTGTATGGTACTACTGGTCACCGGGCTGAACCTGTTTTACAGCTATTCCATCTGGGTCCTCGGTTTTCCGAAAGTCTACAGCGGATTTGAATACGGCTATACCCTGCTCCCGATATTGCATGTCGCGATTCTGACGATTTTACCGATCACCCTGAAAGAAAGCCTGTGTTTACTGGCGATCACCGCGATTACGGAAATGAGCGTTGATGCGCAGGCAGGCAGCATACAAACCCCGGAAACACTCGCCAATTACTGGCTGCAAAATATTCTGGCCGTCATTGTGATCTGGTCACAGCTCTCGAAGCTTTATATGCTGATGCGCCTTTACCGTCAGGCAACACTGGATCCGCTGACCGGTATTTACAACCGTCGCATGCTGTTACAGCAAGCCCAGAAAGCACTCGATATTTGTCAGGCAAAACGGCAGCCTTTCGCGCTGCTGCTGTTTGATATTGACCGGTTCAAGCGAATCAACGATACCTGGGGGCATGGTGTCGGAGATAAAGTGCTTCGGGGCTTTGCCGAGCACCTTCAGCAATCCTCCCGAAAAACAGACTTGTTCGGGCGCTATGGCGGTGAAGAGTTCATCCTTTGCCTGCCGTTTTGCGACACTTTAACGGCCCAGAAAATTGCAGGCCGGATGTTGCAAGACATCCGGGAGTTATCATTACCGACCGATATCGAAGACACTCATATTTCCGTGACTGCCTGTATCGGCATCTCCGCCTACACACCGGGTGACAGCCTGATGACCATGATCGACAGAGCCGACCGCGCACTGTACGAATGCAAAGATGCCGGCCGGGACTGCTTTCGTTTTCATCCCCACGGTTATCAACCTGCCAACCATGACCGGAGAACACCACTTGAGGCACGTACAAAGAAAACCCCAAGGGTTGCTGTCGTTGATTAGGGGGATGAACCTGCTCACTTCCCCCTGAAATCATCATTTTGTTACTTGTGGGGGAAGTCAACAAAAGTCACTCAGTGAGTGTTTATCGCTTACCCAGTTTTCGACGAATTTCTTGATAACTTTCAATCATAAACTTGATCAAACCACCCTCTGGATAAGAATTATTATACTCATCCAGCGCATAAATATAATTCGATCGGAACTTTTCCACCGCTTCTTCGGGTGTTTTTGCATAAATGACATCGTCTTCAACTTCAAAGCCTGATTGCAACAGCTGCTTCTTTTCTGCTAAATACGTATCACTTTCCATATTGATATAGGTAAACTCCCTGCGCTTGGAATCGGGTATACAAAAAAACTGATATTTAGCCACTCTTCATTTCCATTTTCAGTGATAAATGCAGCGACAACCAAGCAGTGATGTCACGACTTGGCTGATATATTTAAGAGATTATTGATGTCGAGAGCGACGTATCCAAACCAAAAGCAATAACAGAAATACTGCTCCGAAGTCGATACTACCACCACCTCTTTTACTGTTGTTATTGGCTCGCATCAGATCAAGCGTTTCACGCAGAAGATCATATGTGAGCTTTTGATGTTTGATATCAGTTACGCTGACGTGGCTATCTGATTCATTGCTATATTGATGTCTGTGATATACCAGACGAACAATATTACTTTGATTATACATCTCAATCGAGTGCGAACCTCGGTTAAAGATGTCACCTAAATTACCGCCTCGCATCGTTTGACTTTCTTTACCATTCACATAAATAGTCAGTGAATCGAGAAACTCATGAGAATGCACCCAATAATTAAACGTCAGCTCTCCTCTTGGCAGGCCTTCTAATACCAGCTCTGAGACTTGATCTTTTTCAAGAGAACTTGTACTTCTCAGATTTTCTCCACTGACTTGCCAAACATTGCCATTATCGTATGCTTTGTGGCCAGGTAATGTGGATAAATAATCAGTAACCTCTTGAGGCGCATCCTGCAATGCATGATAGTCGAGCCAAGCAGCAACTTTACCTTCCCTGAAATCATCCGAGTCAAATTCCAGCTGAACTCTACCCTGTTTGAATCTTGGAATCAGATAAGATATTTGGATGTTACACTCAGCACCGGGTTCTAAATCACCACTACATTGGTCTTGACTTGAATCAATATAGCCAAGTTCCATACCATCTACAGTCACTTTAGGGTTATTGAGCCGAATCGTATTGTCAGAGTGGTTCGTCAACGTAAAAGTATGGGAGTAGTTACCCATTTTAATGATGCCGAGATCTTCACTTTGACGATAAGAGAGCCCTTTTGTGTGATCGGAAATCCAATCACTGTAATAACTGACTTTGGTATACACACCAGGATAAATACCACATCCTCTGCCCCAGCTCACGATTCCCATTTGTCTGGGACCATCATTCGTGTCGAATATAATTGGACCACCACTGTCGCCCATACAAGTATCTTTACCCGTTTCTCCCGCGCAAAATACACCCTCCCCCAAATTTTGGTAACTGCCGGGCAAGTTTTTGCATTGCGTCAGTGGAACAAAGGGAACTTCGACTTGATGTAAAACAGGAGAACTATCGCTGCCTTCTCTCCGAGTCGGATCATATTGGCGATAGCCAAAGCCAATCGCTGTGAGCCCAAATCCCGCTTTCAACTCCTCAAAATGATTCAGATTCGCTAACTCTATGCGTGACTTTCCTAGCGCTCGGGTTAATTCAAGAATTGCAATATCATCGCCTTGGGCTTTGGAAGAAATTTGATAATTTTTATGCAGGTAAATATGTTTGATAGAGACACGCTCGGCTGGTGATAAGTTATTCATATCATAAGCACCAATCACAACTTCAGCATCGGTTGGCTTTAACCCCTGAACACAGTGAGCAGCGGTCAGAACATATCGATCGCCTAAAAAGCTGCCGCCACATAAGGCGTCATTTTTATTCGGCCGTGTTAAAGCGACCATAAATGGCCATGCGTTTAATTTCGCTTTGTCACCACCAATAATTCGGCTAGTTATGTCAGATTCCATTCCAGAAGCAGCAAAGGAGAACGATGCCAGCAAGAGTGCTCCAATCACTCCTGATAAATAGAATTGCTTCATAGATACCTCAAAAATATCCCACAGCCTTCGTGGGAACGGTACCATAGCATGATTGATTCAAAAGTAAATCAAAGAGATTTAGGCGTGAAAATTTTTACGATATGTATACTTTTATAAAACAAATCTCTTTAAATTTTTCAAAAATACCAGGACAGACATCTAAAGAAACAATAACCTCCCCTGGTTCGTCTCATTAAAATCAGAGAAGTCTAATCAAATTTTTCTATCGGATGACTGCCCCGTCATTTTATGTGCTGGGCCATTCATATTTAAAACACGCCATTTCCATTTCGAACTTGGCCACCCGTCATCAGTGCATACAACCGCATAGAGAAACTAATCCCTTCTACCGCATCCCAGTGTTCAACCAATCGACCGTCAGAAACTCTCCACGTATCTATAATATTTAAGCCCTGAGTATCATCACCGCGATGTTTCGCTTTCAGCGTGGCATGCGAATGTAAAATCACGGAGTCACCATCCACATAAACATGCTTCACGTCATAGCTAAACTCTGGCGCATTTTTAACCAAGTTACTCACCGTTTTAACCACGCCCTCAATCCCATTCGCGATGTTCCGATTATGCTGCTCATAAGGCTGGCCTGCATATCGACGCGTCATTTCGTCAAAATTGTGGTCGTTCATCATTAGCTGTACAAATTCGATTGCAAGCGCTGCATTCCTTTTGTCTGTGCTGCTCCAGTGAGATTTTTCCAGCGCTTCCAGATTGATTTTTGGGGATGACATCGATTCACTCCTCAGCATTTCAAGAGACTTTCCAGTGTGACCAGGTGGCCGTTCATTTAACTTTCAAAATGCAAGTTAATCCATTTGCTTGCAATGTGCAAGTGTTTTAAACTGAGCACTTCAACTGAAAACGAGGTAAGACATGACACGACGTTCAAACTGCCCAATCTCGAATGTACTGGATATTGTCGGCGACAAATGGAGCTTACTGATACTTCGGGATCTCATCTTTTTTGGCAAACATTCGTATTCCGAGCTACAACATTCGGAAGAGCGCATGGCAACCAACATACTTTCCAGCCGCTTAGAGCGGCTCGAGAAAGACGGCTTGATCACCAAGCAAACTGATGTCAACGACAAACGAAAAAAACGTTATGCGCTGACACAGGCTGGTAAAGACATGTTACCTATCCTGTTAGAGATGATTATTTGGAGCAGCAAATACGATCCGAATACCAATGCACCCACTCAGGTCATAGAGAGAGCACAAAATGACCGTGAAAACCTGATCAATGACTTGCTGGCAAGAATAGAAAACTGACAAACGATATGATCTCGCACATCAGATTAGGCCAACATATCACTCGCGATCATCGGCATAGAAGCATCCCATAAAACACTATCATTTGTTATGTTTCTGAGTACATTTCTCAAATCAAGTTCGTACCTTGATTTACTAATACGGAAATGGGCAATGAGGGCAAACATAATGAATGACAAGGCTCACCAACCAGGTATTGCTACACTTGGTGAGCCTGTTTAATTTAATCAATTCCGATATATGCCACTTGGTTTGATAATTCAGTCGTATCACTCGTATTCACGGAAATATTCACTTTCCTCTCAGCTGCTTTTGCTGCGAGCGCAACAGATAAAAAACCATTAAATGCAGGATGACTTAAATCTGCATGAACATAGGATTTACCACCACAGCTCTGAATGAGTTTAATCACTAACTTGTTTTCAAAAAAATGCTTATCATCGCGCGAACCTTCCACGGTCACTTTATCCAATGTGATACCTTCACAATCAATGGTCTCTGCCATTGAAATACTCGAAAATAAAAGTGGCAAAACCAAAAAAAACTTCTTCATAAGAACTCCACGATTGATAAAAGTTAATACGTCTAACCCTATCGATTCATGCCATAGCGACTCGCAGCGAAATTCATCTGCTACAGCGCCTTCCGAACCAAGCAATACCGCTGAGATGATAAAGATGTATGTGCACCGTTTCATGAATTGATGCATTTCAAGTCGCATCTTTGCGGGTAAGCGCAAAGTTGCATTGAGGAGTCGATTAAAATGAGTGCGCAGGAACCAATCAAAGCGCCCCGTCACACAGGAGCGCTATGAATTTCATCAAGTTAGGAGGGGGTTCTCAGGATAAAACGTTCACAACGGCTGTTTGTTAACGATGTCGTTCCCGTTCAGCCTTCAGGTTCGCTATTGTATGCTTGCTGAAAACTTGAATACCTTCACACTATAAGAGAGCCGCCGTTACTCCCGAACCGTCCACTTTTACTCTGCTAAAAGTGCCATCGTAGATTGCTGAACGGCCACACGACGGACTTGTGATCGTTATTCTCCGAGTTCAAGAGGTAAACTGCGATCGGCCGCCAATATTGGCAGAAACAGCATGCGTAACTCTTCAGCCGGACGATAGCGCATCGTAAAGCACGACATGAGTGCCCTTCCCGATACCTGCCGGCCCATGTGGTCGGCGAACCATTCCGCGGTTGGCATCGTAAACGTGTAGGAAGACCGTTGGGGATCCGATATTTTCAGGAGATCAGCAAATGTTGCGCCTGGAATGTGGCTTCGCTTAAACTCACGCCTCCCGCTTCTGATACGCGGAAATGGCCAGAGTTTAACTTGCACCATAGCATCCACAATGCGCAGGCCAGGGTCGTCCAGATGTTTCTCCAGCCACTCTGGTTCGACAAGCGGGTGGAGAGTGCCTGTCTCGGGTAAATGCATATTGAACTGACTCATAGCAATCTCCCTGTGGTTCCGCACCAGTGTCTAATCGCCGCCTGACGCGCCAATAATACGCCGAGAGGAGTGCAGCGTATTATTGGTCGGATTTATTGAGATCTGTCAGGTCCTGAAATCAGCTTTTCAGGGTGCCTGTCCCAGTATTCCAAACAGACGATCTGTATGTAACGAAGCTTATTACAGCATATCGATTAAAAGGGGAAAGCCCCACACTACTTCCATCTGGGCTCAAGTGGGGTCGTATCCTCTTTCGTTGCGGCAGAACGGTAGACCTTATGTTAAAGCAAAATACATCAATACTCATGAAAGTAAAAAGTCATCGAGAGTCGATGACTTCACCGTCAAACAGCCAGATGAAGATATTCACTGTGACGGTCTATCTCATGGCATTTTGTTATGATTCTGATGCTTCCCCATTTGGGCGTAGCTGATGTTGCAGACCTAACAAAAAGTTTCGAAGAACTTGGTCTTTGCATTCTCTATAATGTTTGTTCTCAGATTTACGGAAAAATGCACTGAGTTCATGCTTGCTTAAATGAATGTCAACACGCTGCAGAATGTCGAGAATATCTTCAGCTTTCAAATTCAAAGCAATGCGCAACTTTTGGAATACGATATTATTACTCAATTGCGCTTCCGGCTTGGGTTGTTCACCTTCCCGCTTACCACGTTTAAAGTTGATAAAACCGTTTAAAAATATTGCCAGCTCAGTATCGCTAAGTTTGACAAATGATTCGTCGTCTTCATTCTTTAGCCAACCAGCAACTTGTTCGTCTGTCACATTGAGATCTGCTAAAGAGAAGATTTCAGTCATTACATTATCTTGTAAATCAAATGTATAACGTACAGAGCATAAAATATCATTATTGGTCAAAATAGTTCCTAATCTTAGGTAAATCCAGTGCTATCAACGTGATTACTGGAAGACTGGGATTTTACCAGACTTACTTCCTGCTCCCTACCAATTGTGTCATTTGGCCTGAGAATCATAACGAATGATATGACTCACCCCAGCCAGGCATTACCACACTTGGTGAGCCTTATTGATGGTTTAAAAATTCAGTCGTAAGGCTCGTGTTCACTGAAAGATTCACTTTTCTCTCAGCGGCAGTTTTCTCTCAGCGGCAGAAAGATACGTTCCATTTTGGGCCATCATGATAGCGAAATATGAGCAGCATTTCGGAAACCATCTTTGCGGGTAAGCGCAAAGTTGCATTGAGAAGTCGATCAAAATGAGTGTGCTGGAACCAATCAAAGCGCCCCGTCACACAGGAACGCTTTGAATTTCAACAAGTTGAACAGAGGAATTATCAGGACGAGGCATTGGCAACAGTCGTTTCCGACATCGGGGCCAGATTGCCCAGTTTCCAGCACAGGCCGTAAAGCAGCAGATAAAGCCCGCTTCCACCCGCCAGCACACCGTGCCATCCCCAGTGTTGCCAGCAGGTAATCAGATAAAACCCGCCGAGGCTGCCTCCGAGGTAATAATGCACCAGATAGAGTGCCGTCGCGGTGGCTTTGGCAGTTCTGGCTTTCTGACTTACCCAGGCATAGGCCAGAGAATGGGTGAAAAAGGCGCCGGAGCTGATCAGCAATAAACCGGCCAGCATGGCAGACAGTGAATCCAGCGCTGCAACCCACATACCCAGCACGCTGATGGTCGTGCCAAGTACCATGCCATTGAGCGGCTTATACCGAAGACTCCAGCGACCGCTCAGTTTTGCAGTCAGAGTGCCGCTCAGGTAACACAGAAAAATCATCGAAGCCCAGCTGACGGGTAAATTATACGGCGGAGACACCAGTCTGAATCCCATGACGGTATAAAGATTCACAAATAAAGCAAAATTGATCCCGCCGATCAGCATGGGTATCCATAACACAGGCTGCTGCACATGTCGGATCACATGCTTGGTGTGATGACGCAGTTGCCCGCGCTGTGGTGTGAAATACTGTTGCGGGGGTAACAGTCGCGCGACCACAACGGCACCAATCAGGCTCAGGACCGTCATGCCTGCAACAGCACCCTGCCAGCCCCAGGCATCAGAGGCGAAACCGCCGAACAGGCGACCGGCAATGCCACCTAAAGAGTTCGCACTGATATAACCGCCAACCGCCAGCGACAGCGCTTTCGGCGAGAACTCCTCGGCCATATAAGCCACTGCGACGGCAGCAAAACCCGCCAGTGAAGCCCCCATCAGTGCTCTCGCTAAGCTGAGCATCAACAGGCTGTTGGCAAACAGCATGATCCCACCCACGAAAGGGAGCAGAAACAGGCTCAGCAGCATCACGCGACGCCGGCCAATCATTTCAGAGCTGACAGCCCAGGGCACCAAAGTCAGGGCCAGAGCCAGTGTCCCCGCAGCCAGCAGCCAGTTCACCCGGGTCGCACTCGCCGAAAAAGCCTCGGTCATCACCGGTAACATGGGTTGAAACAGGTAAAGATTACAAAACACCAGAAATGAACCCAGTGCCAGCGCAAAACTGGCACGACGATACGCAGCGCTATGCGTTTCTATCATAAACAGCGACCACACAATAAAAAGATACGCAGACGGTAGCAATTTCCATATGATAGTGAAAATATATTAAAAATATTGTCTCCATATATTTTATTAATGGATAAAAGTGCAAGCATGGACGTCCGACAGTTAACCTACTTTATTACCATTGCTGAATGCGGCAGTTTCACCCGTGCCGCATCAAAACTCCATATCGCACAACCTGCCCTGAGCATCGCCATGAAAAAGCTTGAACAGCAGTTGGAGATGCCGCTGTTTCATCGCAGCGACCGGCAAATTGCCCTCACGCATGAGGGCGAGGTATTGATCCAGCATGCCCGGCTGATTTTGCAGCAGGTGGAAGATGCGCGGATTGCCATGGCAGAACTGAAAGGACTCCAGAAAGGAGAAGTCCGGCTGGGCGTTCCGAGTATGCTAGGCTCCTACTTTTTCCCGGAGATTCTGATGGGATTTAAATCCCGTTACCCTAACCTCAAACTGACGCTGGTTGAAGCAGGCACACAGTCCATCCGCAGTATGCTGCTCAGCGGCGAGCTGGATTTAGGGGTTATCCGCAGTGCCGACCTGCCCGACAGTCTGGAAGCTGAGCCCTTACTGACTTCAGAGATGGTCGCCGTCGTGAGCCCGAACCATGAATTTGCTCAGCTTCCCGCCGTGTCGTTTGAGCAGTTCTTCAGTCAGGAACTGGTGATGTTCAAGCAAGGCTACTTTCACCGTGACTATCTGGATTCGGTTTGCCAGAAACACAAACTGAAGCAAAAGATTGCATTTGAAACCAACCTGCTACCGATGATACTCAGCATTATCCGTCAGGAGTTTGCCGTTTCCGCGCTGCTCAAAATGGTGACCCGTCACGAACCGGGGCTGACCGCCATTCCTTTCCGTGAGCCGGTTCACCTGAATCTGGCGATTGCCTGGCGTAAAAATGGTTATCTGTCGCTGGCTGACAGAGCCTTCATGGAGTTCATCAAGGCACATCAGCGTCACCGCAAACCTCATTCCATCTGATTTCGCTTCGTACCGGGATATTTGAGCCCATTGCAAAGACGCAACGTGATCAAGATCACGTGATATTTTCCGATAGATGATGTTTGTGTTTCATTTTCTTTTACAATGGAAGCGAACCTGGAAACCTGATCGCACCGGAATGTCAAAAGCCATACCGGATTTCTGGTTGTCTGATCTCTTTGCTGACAACAGATTTTCGATCAGACTCACACGACCATCATGTGCTGGTGGTCTTTCCGGACATCTCCACCGTATCACTGACTAGCATGGATGATTCACGAATGTTTGAAAAAATCGTTGCCGCACCTGCCGACCCAATCCTGGGCCTGACTGAAGAATTCAAAAATGACCCTCGCGCTGAAAAAATTAACCTTGGCGTGGGCATCTACAAAGATGAATCCGGTAATACTCCGGTTCTGGCGACAGTGAAAAAAGCTGAAGCAATCCTGCTGGAAAAAGAGACTACCAAATCTTACCTGAGCATTCCGGGTACCGCTGAGTACGGCCTGGCTGTTCAGGAACTGCTGTTCGGCAAAAACGCATCAATTATTTCTGAAAAACGCGCGAAAACCGCGCAAGCACCAGGTGGTACAGGTGCACTGCGTGTCGCAGCTGAGTTTATCAAACGTCAGTTGGGCGATGTGACCGTGTGGATCAGTAACCCGACCTGGGCGAACCACTTTGGTGTTTTCGGCGCAGCTGGTCTGCAGACTGAACAGTACACTTACTACAGCGCCGAAACCAAGAGCATGGATTTCGACGCGATGCTGAGCTCGCTGGAAAATGCCAAAGCAGGCGATGTTGTTCTGCTGCACGGCTGCTGCCACAACCCAACCGGTATCGACCCGGATGCTGATCAGTGGCTGACCCTGGCAAAACTGTGCGCAGAGAAAAATCTGCTGCCGATGTTTGACTTTGCTTATCAGGGCTTCGCCAAAGGCGTTGAAGAAGATGCAGCCGGTCTGCGTATTTTTGCCGAGCATAATACTGAACTTCTGATTGCCAGCTCATTCTCCAAGAACTTCGGTCTGTACAACGAGCGTGTCGGTGCGTTCACTCTGGTTGCGAAATCTGCTGACGTTGCGGACACCGCGTTCAGCCAGGTGAAAAGCATTGCCCGAGTGATCTACTCAAACCCACCAGCGCACGGCGCTGCCGTTGTGACTGAAATTCTGAACGATACTGCCCTGCGAGCTGAATGGGAACAGGAAGTCGCAGACATGCGCGATCGTATTCAGGAAATGCGTACCCTGTTTGTACAAACGCTGAAAGATCTGGGCGTTGATGCTGACTTCAGCTTCATCGAGCGCCAGAACGGCATGTTCTCTTTCTCGGGTCTGAATAAAGATCAGGTTGCACGTCTGAAAGAAGAGTTCGGCATCTACATCGTTGGTTCCGGCCGTATCAGCGTCGCCGGAATGACAAAAGACAATATGATGCCGCTGTGCAAAGGCATTGCTGCGGTTCTGTAATTCATCCTGAATCAGGCTGAACATCAGAAGGGGCGCCATGTGCGCCCCTTCTTTATATTGGTCGATAGTTGGTTCCTGATTCTTCTGCAATGCCTGAAGTTATTCTGCGATGCCTGAAGGCTGTCAGCCCGATTTATCCAGAGGCAGCACATTACAGAACAGTTCCCGTTCGTACTGTTGTTCCAGCTGTTCACGCCAGGAACGTTTCGAAATATGAACGAGATAGAAATTTTCCCGTGACGTGTCTGTCACGAATGCCATGCCGTATGGCATCAGCTCATAATGAATATCGTGAACAAAACCCAGTGAAAAGCTCTGGCGGCCTGTCAGCTGGTTAATATCCTCACGTGTTAAGCACACACCCTGTTCATCCTCGGCAAAACGGCTTCTGAGCCATTCTGAAAACTCTCGAGCACTGATCATCGTCATATCACCTCGTCTGTGAGTGCCTGCATCCGTGAATAACCCGATCCTCATATAAGGTATAGCAGAGTCACATTACTTCGTCAGAACAAAACGAAATTACACAATAAAATCAGCCAACAACGGCAGAAATAATAAAGACGGGAGCACAGAAAAAGAAAGGATAAACAGTTGAAAGGAAGAGAGATGAAGATACCCGCTCCTGAAGCGTCTCAGGAACGGGACAGGACAATTATAGCGCTTTATATACGACTTTATTGCCAGCCAATTGAAGACGCTCAACGAGGTTTTCTTCAACCAGCTTTTTCAATGCACCTGTTGCCCAGGAAGCGGCTTTGCTGTCTTCCTGACCGGCTTCAAGGCCGATGCTTTTCGGGTTAATGCCTTCAGCATTCTTAGCCACGATATCCAGCACCTGTTGCTGTTTTGGTGTCAGAGAGACTGAGGTAGCGACTTGAGCCGCTGGTGCCGCTTGCTTCTCTTCAACCTGAGGCTTTGCCGCTGCCACTTTAGCTGGGGCTGCCTTTTTCACTGCTGCTTTGGTGACAGGTTTTTGAGCAACTGCAGTGGCTGCTTTAATGCGTTTTTGCAGTTTCAGCTGTACTTTACGTTTGTGAGAGATTCTCATTAACTTCCTACTCCGTTGTACTACTTTCAGTCGCCAGTTTGGATGTCCAGCGGGAAAAAAGTAGCGCGTGTTATACCAAGTATGTCAACGAAATGCCAGCAAACGGCTATTTTAAGCACGATAAAAGCCAGATTTAAGGGATTTTAAGCAACAAGATCTCATTTTTATCTTTTTTACGGACATGCCATTTATGGCATAAAAAGTACATTTCATGCACACTAACTCCCTGTAAATCAAAATGAAGCTGTCAAAGGTTTGACATCAGAAATGCACGTTACAGGTGCTGATGTATCTGCTGTAAATTTGCCATACTTACTCAAGTAAGCTTGTTGATTTTTTGCGCTGTCCCGGAGTGATTTTGAACACGGTCTATATTCTGCCCCGACATCCCAAACCCGGTGCTTACCTGATCTGGCTGAGCCTGCTGGCCATCCTGGGTCTGGGCGTGACCGTCTTTCTTTTTCCCGACATCAATGGCGCTGCAGTTGCCCTCCTCCTGTTCGGGCTGCTCTGCCTGCTGGGGATTGGCATCCGGCTGAACCGGCAGCCACCTGTAGGTTTCACGCTCACTTTCATGCATCTTCAGTATCACAGTCCGCAGGGGGGATGGATCACCAAATGGCAGGATGTGGCTGAGATTGGCCGTGCTTCTGTCGGCTACGAGGGCTGGTATCAGCCTTTACCCTGGATTGGCGTGCGGCTGAAGCATTACGATGACTTTCTGGACAGTATCTGTCCCCGCATCGCCAGCCAGATTCTGATGGAACAGCGCGGGCTGCTGATCATGGCTTACAAGCGTGCAGACAGTCCACCCCATGAAATTGAAGACATGCTGTTCGATGATAAACACTTTGTGGGCGAAAACGGGAAAGTAAACAAAGGGTTGCTTGCCATGCTGGCAAACCGGATGCGTTACAACCGTGAACTGATGGGGTTTGATTTCTTTATTTCGGAAGATTTACTCGACAGACCAGCCGATGATTTCATCGGGCTGGCCCGTCGTTTTCTGGCGCAGTCCAGATAGGCGAATCAGTACAGTGGCATTTGATCCGCGACATGCGGATTGCTGGCACGTTCTTCACCGAAGGTAGACATCGGGCCGTGTCCGGGAATAAAACGGGTTTCATTCCCCAATGGCCACAGTTTGTTTTTGATTGAGGCAATCAGTGTTCTGTGGTCACCGCGGGGAAAATCTGTCCGGCCGATGCTGCCGTTAAATAACACATCACCGACAGCCGCGAGCTGTGCTTCCGTGCTGTGCAGAACCACGTGACCCGGCGTATGACCCGGCGTGTGGTACACGTCCAGTTTCTGTTGGCCGAAAGCAATACTGTCCCCTTCCGCCAGCCAGCGATCCGGCTGAAATTGCGTCACCGGCGGGAAACCGAACATCTGACATTGCTGCAGGAGGGCATCAAGCCAGAATGCATCGTCCTGATGAGGTCCCCAGACCGGCACATCCAGCTGACGCGCCAGCGGCTCAGTCCCGCCGACATGGTCCAGATGACCATGGGTCAGTACGATTTTCACAACCCGGATCCCTAATGCATCAATCCGTGCAGTGATACGCTCGATATCGCCGCCGGGATCGACGACAACACCTTCCATCGTCTGATCACACCACAGAATGGAGCAATTCTGCTGGAAAGGGGTCACTGGCACGATTTCAAACTGCAGACTCATAAACTTGTCCTAACTGTTCCAAAACGGCGTCAGCATAACACACTTCATCCGATCCCGGATGCCACACAATGCAAGCGATTTCAGTCTGATTTACCAGCGACGGACCGGACCGGTATCAATATGGACAAAACCACTGCGGGGATAATAGCCCACCCCACCCAGTTTCAGATCCAGGGCAACACTGCGCACACGGGACAGTGAAACCCCTTCAAGGTTAAAATCGATCGCCTGGCCGGTCATGTGGTAGCTTTTCTTCGCTACACCTTTGGTCGTGTTTCGTAGCATCTGGTTGGTTTTGGCAGAGCGGTAGCCAGAGATAATCCGAACCTGGCCATTGTGTCCCAGTTCTTCCCGAATCTGAGAAAGTGCATCGAACAGACGTCGATCCATCGGAGCGATTTCATTCTGACGGTAATCACGGCAGATATGATTCAGGCGTTTCAGTTCACGGTCGAGGTAGAACTTCCCGTCAAAGTAGCGGGTTTCCACTTCTTCCTTGGTGTGAATGTTGCAAAGATACAGCTCTCGGGGGCTCTTGGCCCGGTATGGGCTTGCCACAGCAATCTGAGGCAACGCCAGGGCGCCTAAGGTCAGCCCGCTCGCGATCAGGAACTGACGACGCTTATTATCTACTTCTGACATCCTGAAAAAACTCAACTGGAAAACACAAACAAAAAACAGGCGCGCAAGCCCGTAAACGACAGCAAGATAGCCGTGTGTTTTCTTTGAGTCAACGCACAGATGTCAAAAAAACAGACATTGAAAAGACGTAATTTTGACTACCTATTGACGAATAAGGAATTTAGTTTTTGTAAACGGATGCAAGTTTTTCTGAGTCTGGTGAATTTTTGCTCTGGTCATCATAACGGTAAACATCATCCCGGTAGTTCACCAGCCCCTGCTCATCCACCCAGGCCGTCTGATAGATAAGGTGAACTTCAATCCGGGGTTTCACACCAATCGTTCTGGTCGATTGTCTGCCCGCAAGCTGCGCAAACCGTTCTTCCGAGACACCGGCATAGGTCAGCAGCATTTTGGCAAGTTCGTCGGCGCCCTGGACACGGATGCAACCTGAGCTGAATGCCCGGACATCTTTATTGAACAGGTTTTTAGACGGCGTATCGTGCAGATAGATCGACTTGTTATTGGGGATATTGAACTTGAAACGTCCCAGCGCATTGTGCGCACCGGGTTGCTGGCGCAAGCGGTACGGGAAGTTTTTGGCGGAGACATAACGCCAGTTAATGCTGCTGATTGGAATCTTCTCGTTACTGTTCCAGCCACGCAGCACATCATAGTGATGACGGTACAGATAACCCTCGTCGTAACGGACTTTGGGGAGTATGTCCTTCCTCAGAATGGAATTGGGTACATTCCAGTACGGATTAAAGACCACGGAAGCGATGCGTGAACTCATCACAGGAGTCGGCCGTTTGGGCTGACCGACAATCACTCTGGCATCAAAGACCTGCTGATTATCCAGCCGCAGTTTCAGCGCAAATCCCGGAATATTCACCACCAACTGGGACGGAAAATCGGACATCCACGCTCTGCTGCGTTGTGCATTAATTGCCAGCAGACGAATACGCTGTTGAGGTGTCACAACCAGCCAGGCACTTGTCTGAGGGCCGATGGCACCGTCCGCTTTCAGACCGTGGCGCAGTTGAAAGTGTTTCACCGCCTGCACCAGATCCACGTTGTAATGCTTCTTGCCTGATGCCCTGAGCTGTTCGGCCTGATACGGGGTCAAATCTCCCAGACGCTCCAGAATCGTAATCAGAGCATCGGGGTTCCGGAGCCGGGCACCCAGCCGGATAATCCGCCGCTCACTGTAAACGGGCCAGGGCTGCTCAGCCAGACTTTCCATCCGGCGTATAGCCTGCATCAGCTGGTGATATTGTTTACCGGCGGGTTTCAGAGACAGCACGAAAGCATTCAGCTGATCACGCTCGAGGATGCTCATCAGCGTGGTCATGGTCTGTTCAGACGGAGCAGGAATTTGGGGTGGGACCGTTTCACCAAACAGCCAGTGCGTGCGGCTGTCACGTACGTTTTCGATGAAACTCAGATAAGCCAGCAAAGTGTCTGTTGCCAGCAAATCGTATTGCCGCCAGTCGTTTGTCTGTTTGAGGTGCCTGAGCTGACGCAGCCGGTGCTCAAAATCCGGACTGACCTGAGCCAGCGTGAGAAACCAGAGCTGCTTTTCAAACTCGGTGACCGTAAAGCTGTCCTGCCAGAGCGGGACATAACCCAGACCATGGTAGACCTGCGCCAGTTGCTCCCGGTACCGCAACCCGGGTAGCTGGCCGGAGACTTCGTTCACCCAGGCAAGCGACTTCTGGCGGACTTTCGCCAGTTCTGCGGCCTGAGCCTCAGCCTGAATCTGTTCCGGAGTGAGTGCCGGTTCTGCCTCAGCCGGCACGGCTGGAGGAATGGCAGGATCTGCAGACACTGCCTGCTCAGCAACGGAGGCTACCGTTGCCACAACCAAACCATCAGCAGGCTCACCCGGATCTGTCTGCTGACTTTCCCGGGACTGCATAGGGAGTGAAATGCTGCCCACGAGCAGAAGAAGCCCAAAACGACCTAGCCTCGTCATGTGTGCTCTCCGATTCCGACATTATTATTATGGCAAAGCGAAACACTTACCGCCTGAAGCAAGCGGTAAGTCAAAACTGTTTCGTTCTGTTAATAAAAGTAGCGAGAAGTGCGGAGGGTCAGTTGTTTCAAAGTTTCAACTGAGCAGCAGATTCCAGTGGTTATCCCACATCACAGCAGACTGAGCAATCTGCCCGGCGTTTTCAGGGCCACGGGTCAGGATCTTCCCGGCCCCGGAGCCCACCACCCATTGCCCCTCGCTGACAGCGACACCGGATGCGTCCGTGAGCGGTCGCAAATCGACCAGCTCACCACTGGCTTCGTGCCAGATCCCGTAACAGTTTCCGCGTGGCGAGGTCGCCAGCAGATAACCGTCCAGACTGGCAATGCTGGCGATGTAGTGATTGAAATGCAGCCATTCCTCGTCTTCAGCCAGTAAGGGCCGGAGAGCCCCGCCACGACGGTGAAGATGAACCAGTGGCGCAGCCTGTTCTGGCTGGCCCCGGTATTGTTGTCCGCAGGCAATTTCACCGGTATCCGTCACAGACAGATGCCGGATGCTGAGCCGCTTATCCGCCAGAACCGCTTTTTCCAGCACTTCCCCGGTTCGGATATCCAGATACACCAGCGCCGGTTGCATGGTCTCCAGATTCAGCGGTTCACGTCCATGGGTATGCACACCACCGACACCAACAGCCAGAGTATGAGCGTCAGCAAGCACCACCTCATGCGGTCCGATGCCAAACCCCGTGTATTCTGCGACTTTCTTTAAACCGGCTGAGGCATCGTAAACACCGATGACGCCCTCGCTGGTTGCGCTGATCCCTTCAGTGGTAAACAGATAGCGGCCATCCGCCGAAAACGCCCCGTGGCCATAGTAATGTCGGCCTTGATCCGCGCGTCGCAGTGGTAATGCCACGCCGGTGTTGGGATTGAAAGCCTGCATATAGCTGCCGGGACGCCTTGCAAACGCAACCGCCAGCTCGCCGCCCGGCTGAATGGCAACGCCATGCCCGCGCTCCGGCAAAGCAATCTGATGCAGCGGTCGGCCGTGCGTGTCAGCCACGACCACCGCAAACCGGCCGTCTGGTGTCCGGCTGCAGCCAATAATGCGATCACCTTGTGCCACAGACAGACTTTCATCAGCTTCTGCTGAAACACAAGCCGACAGCACGCCAGCCGTCGGCAGCAGAATCGCCGCGCCAAGCGCTTTTTTCAGAAGCGCACGTCGTGTTAAATCAGTCACCATCGGTTGCATTAAACCCTACTACAATTCCCAACGCCTGCGAGACTTCATCATGAAGCGTGAAACGGATGGACTCCAGATCATTGTAAAGACTGATCAGCTCACGATATCCGTCCTTTGATTTCAGCATCGCCCCCATGCCCGGACTCTGTGGCCAGTCTGCCAGCACATTCCTGAACTTGTCCGTCAGCCGCTCAGCCATCGCTGTTTCGCCTTTCGCACGCAGCAATGCATCCAGACCATTGCCTTCGGCAAGGTACAGCGCCTGCATGGCTTGAACATTCGCCTTCAGATTGGCCAGTGAGGTCTGAGAGCGCCACGATTCCGCCTGGTATGGACGCGGATGACCCGGTTTCCCCATCGGCAACGTCAGTTTCTTCATGGCAAAATCAAGCTGGTTTGTCAGAGCACCTAAATATTCCCCCAACGCCAGTTGCGGCGTCATCGCCTGCCACGGGTTGTCCTTCCAGGCACGTTCCAGCGCGTCACCGCTTTGCATCAGCCGTTGGCCGACCGCTGTGGCAAGCTCACAGCCGTGCGGCTGGTTCAAACGCTCCGGGTTGCCATACAGCAGCCATTCCATCGCGCCGACACCCTGCACAGCCACACTTTGATCCGCCAGTTCACGGGCAGTCCAGTTTTTCTGCTGTGCCAGCAGCTGCTCCATTTTACGGCCCGTGATGTCTTTTTTGTCCGGCCAGAACTGAATCTGCCAGGACAGAGACAATGCCTCTTCACTGCCTTTTTCCCGCCCCTGCAAGACCATCCAGTCCTGCATCAGCGTCTGCCATGCCGAACGGCTGGCCTCAAGCGTCTCTTCTGAAGGAGAGGCACACATCGTTGTCACGGCACTTTCAAGCCCTTTAGAGGCGGCATAAACTGCAGCCGCCGCTTGCTGATGTTGCTGGTGAATCGCCGCTGTCACTGAGGCTTGTTTGTCGTTACACCCAGCCAGCCCGGAAAGGACTGATATCAGACTGAGCGCAATTAACGTTTTTTTCATGCGATTGTCCTTACAGTGAGTGCAGGAAGGCCATCAGCGCTTCACGATCTTGTTTGTTCATTTGCAGAACCTGCGCACGGCTTCGCTCGGCTTCTCCGCCATGCCAGAGGACAGCTTCCATCATGTTCCGCGCACGGCCGTCATGCAGGAAATAAGTGTGACCGTTCACTTCTTCTGTGTAACCAATGCCCCACAGCGGTGCGGTACGCCATTCACGGCCATTCGCCAGGAACTCCTCCCGGTGATCCGCCAGTCCTTCGCCCATATCATGCAGCAGTAAGTCTGTATACGGATGAATGGTTTGCTCTGAAAGTGCAGGCAGGCTGTCTACTTTCGTAGTCTTCAGCTGACTCTGGTGGCAGGAACCACAACCACTCTCCGCAAACAGATGCTCACCGCGCTGCACCTGAGGGTCGGCCAGATTGCGTCGGATCGGCACACCCAGATGGCGGGAATAAAACTCAACAAAGTTCAGAATCTTATCACTGACTTCCGGTTCGCCACCGTTTGGTAACGTCTGGCAGGCGGTTTGTCCGCTGGTGCAATTTTCAACCGGGAAGAGACTGCTGGTCAGCCCCATATCCCCGTTGAAAGCACCGGCATCCTGCTGTTTCAGGGTTGGCTGACCGGCTTTCCATCCAAAACGGCCTGCAACGGTCTGTTGTTTCTCAACATCCCAGACACGGTTCAACCGGCCGGAAACGCCTTGATCTTTTTTCAGCTGTGCTGCTGCCAGAGATTCCAGCGTCTGCTCAGGAATCTGCTCCAGCAATCCCAGTCCGATCATCGGTGGTGCGACACGGGCAGACATCATGATATCCGGGTGCATCTCACCATAATTTAAATCGGTGATGGCCAGCTTCGGCTTGCGCAGAGTCACCACTTCACCGTCAGCAAAAATCACCGGGACATCGGTGTAAATCACCTTTACCTGCCCTTCCGGTTTGGCATCCGGCAGCGCAAAGTCCTGAAGTTGTCCGCCGTAAACCGGATCAGGCACCACGCCATCCATAATCAGGGATTTCTTCTGTTCCGGGGTCATCGCCGGAATACTCAGGCGCACCAGCATAGATACACTGTTCTTGTCACCGGCTTCAGGCGGATGGCCGCGACCATCTTTAATGTGGCAATTCTGGCAGCCATTGGTGTTAAACAACGGCCCCAGACCGTCACGGGCATCCGTCGTCGCAGGCGCCTGAACCCATGGGTTTCTGAAAAAACTGTTGCCGACACTGAAATCCAGACGGTTCACCAACGGCAGGTTAGCCGCCGGCATTGAAAATGCGTTCGCGCCGGCCTTATTCACACTGGTCTCTCCACCTGATTTCATCAGGGCAGATTCAGTTGTTAAGGCATCAGCGGTCTGGGCAAAAGCCGGAAACGTCAGCGGCAGAGAAAGCACAGCAATCCTGGCTGCAAAAGTCCTCAAATTCATTGTTGATACTCACATTTTTTCATAGTTTTTCTGATGAACAATGACGACAAAAGGGCTCAACTGAGCCCTTCTCTTTATTTATAATTTTTTGACGTCATCACGAATTAAAACTGGTGATCCGCAGTATCCGGATTCAGGCTTGTGACACCCAGAATACCAGCGGCACGTTCAATTTCTGCCGTCTGTTTTACCAGTGCCATAATGGCGTCATTCACAAGCTTATTCCCGGCTTTGTTGCCTGCTGCAATCAGCTGGTCAAAATGCTGGTTATTTTTCTCTGCTGATTCAACCAGGGCATAAACCTGTGCACGCGTCTGGTCAAATTCAGCGTGGATGGCTTTCGCCGCTTTTGGATCTTTCTCAGCAACCAGGTCATGGATGCTCGGACCGGACAAGGTGCTGCCATCAACACGCTTGTAAGTACCGGTGTAGATGTTGTAGATACCCTGCTCATCGTAGAAATGAGAATTATGGGTATTGTCTGAGAAGCAATCGTGCTCATCTTCAGTCGAGTTTGCTTCCAGCGCAACTTTCATCCGCTCACCGGCCAGTTCGCCCAGCGACAGAGATCCCATTCCGAACAGCATTTTGCGCAGACCGTTTTCCGGGCTGTCTGCCAGAAGCTCACTGCGGTAATTGCCTTTCTCTGTTGCCGACCATTGCTTGGTCATCCAGCCCAGATCCGTCAGCAGCAGCTGAGAAGCGGATTTCAGGTAAGTCCGGCGACGGTCACAATTACCGTGAGTACAACCCTCACCGCTGATAAAGTCGGTGTAAGCACGTTCACCTGCACCCGCATTGGTGCCATTCAGATCCTGTCCCCACAGCAGAAACTCAATTGCGTGGTATCCGGTTGCGACATTCGCTTCAGAACCACCAATTTCATTCATGTCTGCCAGCAGCTCCGGCGTAATTTGTGACGCATTGATGGTCACATTGCCAACCTGAATCTGTTCATTTGCAATGATATTTGCCGTTGCGCCTTCATTACCCAGCTCATGATGGTAACCCTGCGCGACATAGTCGATCAGGCCTTCATCAAGTGGCCATGCGTTCAGTTGGCCTTCCCAGTCATCCACAACGGCGTTACCGAAACGGAAAACCTCAGATTGCTGATAAGGGATACGCGCCAGTTTCCAGGCAGCTTTTGCCTCGGCCAGCGTCTTTTCAGATGGGTTTGCAATCAGAGCATCAATCGCCTGGTCCAGGTTGCGCGCTGTCGATTGCGCATCGCTGAATACGTTAAAAGCAATATCTGCATAGTGTTGAACAACGTCTTGCTTGGTGGCCGCCTGTGCATGACCTGTCGCCAGCACTGAAGCCGCGAGTAAAGAAAGGGCAAACGTCTTTTTCATTGTGACATGTCGTCCTTGATCAGTTTAAAAACAATTAAGGCTAAAATTGATAATCATTATTATTCACATGAGCAACAATAACAAGTAACAGAAAGACACAATTTGAAAAATAACGCACAAAATTTGTACGAACAGAAATATGCAACGATGCTTCGCTTAAGTTTTATACAACATAAAAATCTCATTTTCACGGCGGCCTTCCGACAGCTTATTCACCCGTACTCACATCAAAGGACCGTCACAATTTATCGCTCACTGCCAGTCGCCTAAACTCAGTAAGAGGCTCCTTCCGGTTGTACAAAACAGCTGCGAAAGCGCTCATCGGCATCCAGAAGCACTAAACAAAGATGAAAAATCGAGCAAATCATGGTTTTTACTGCGTTTTTTGATAGAAGGCTAAACAATTGGCATGCTAGAATTTCGCATCAGCGAAAGGGACCTGCCGGTTTACTCCAATCTCACGCAGCTGTTTACCCTAATATAAGAATCAATCATGCATTTGCCGCTTCAGCTTCTGTCTGAACTTTCAGGATGGACGAACGGCAGAAAGGTGGGAGAGCAACATGGACAAACATGAAGAAGTCCTTATCGCCCTGCGACAAATCATTCGTGCAATCGATTTGCACTCAAGACAACTGAATAAGTCGACCGGACTGACCGGGCCGCAGCTTGTATTAATGAAAGCCATTCGTGATTCAGGTGAAGTCACCATCCGTCAGCTTTCCAACAATACCAATATGAGTCAGGCAACGGCGACGACCATTCTTGACCGTCTGGAAAAACGCGGACTGGTCGTCCGGGAAAGAAGCACACTGGACAAGCGAAAAGTCCACGCCCACTTAACCGATGAAGGACGAGCACATCTGGAAAAGGCGCCTCTGCCGCTTCAGGAGAGCTTTGTATCCCGTTTCCAGCAGTTAGATGAGTGGGAGCAGTCGCTGCTGTTATCCTCCGTCCAGCGAATCTCTGCCATGATGAATGCAGAACATCTGGATGTTGCACCGATGCTTGAAGTCGGCAGCATTACGCAGACCCATCCGGACGACACCTCGAACAACTAATCCCCTTTTCCAAGCCGCCAGCATCTCATGACTGGCGGTTTCCTGTTTCCTGTTCCGCATACACACGATTCTTTGCTAGAATTCATTCCGTTTTTTCATGAATGAGTCATCCGGAGACGCTGATGCTGCTTGAAGGTGTGGAAACGCTGCTGGTTCTTGCAAAAGAAGGCACAATGAGCCGTGCCGGCAGCCGTTTGTATATCAGCCAGAGTGCGGTCAGTAAGCGTATCGCCCGGCTGGAAAAACGGTTGGGAAAAAAACTGATTGTTCCCGATGGCCGCCACATCAAACTCACACCGGATGCACAGGCATTAGTGGCTCAGGTTGGCCCCGGATTCAACGAACTGAAAGGCCGGATTTTCGAGCAGCAATCTGTCCGGGATAATACACCGATCACAATGGCGTGTTCAGAAACGCTGGTCTCCGGCTATCTGGCCCCTTTCATGGGGAAATACCTGAAAACCGATCCCTATATCGTGATCAGTACGCATCACACCCCCGTGATCGTCGAACGGGTGCAGTCCGGGGATGCGACTCTGGGTTTTTGTGCCGGACACATGCCGGGCCAGCATGGTCTTCAGCTCATCCACCTGATGAATGAGCCCTTTACCGTTGTGTACGACCGGCATCTCGCTGAGCCGCCCGCCGCCCTGCTGACCAATGATCTCAGTAATCCGGCCAATGCGTATCAGGCCGGATTACTGCAGCAGGCCGGTATCAAGCCACTGATGGAAATGGACTCTTACACCGCCGCAGCCAAGCTGGCTCTGGCTGGCACCGCACCGGCCCTGGTGCCCTTCTCTGTGGTTCAGACCCTGGCCATTCCACCTGAAAATTGCCAGCACTTTGCCTTTCTGGATGATTTAATCCGCCCGATTTATCTCTGCTACCGCCAGCACAGTTACCGCGCAGAACGGGTCAGAACTCTTATTGAAACCATTGCGGATTTTGTTCCCAGAGCAGCTTTGCAGCCATCAGCATCGACATCGTCACCACCATCGGACGAATCAGCTTCCGCCCCCTGCTGACGACTACTTTGGCACCGAGCCGCGCTCCCATAAATCCGCCCACCGCCATCACCAGACCCACTTTCCAGACCGGCAGCCCGGCCAGAACAAAAAACAGCAACGCGGCAATGTTCGAGGTGAAATTGAGGACTTTGGTTCGTGCCGTTGCTTCCACAATACCAAGCCCCGCCAGCGTCACAAAGCAAATGGTAAATAATGAACCGGTGCCGGGACCAAAGAAGCCGTCATAAAATCCGATGCCCGTTCCCACGGTAAACGCAAACAGGTTGTCAGATATCCGGGCCTTTCCGCCATGAATACTGGCCTGCGGCGCCAGCAGAAAGTAGAGTGAGATGGCAATCAGCAGAACCGGGATCATCATGGTCAGCACACTGGCATCAATCTGCTGAACCCATTCTGCACCGACCGCTGACCCCGCAAAGGTACAGGCAATCGCCAGCCCCATTTGTCTTAAATTCACCATTCCGTGCCGGACAAAATAATAAGTGGCCGAAAAACTGCCAAATGAGCTTTGCAGTTTATTGGTCGCCAGTGCCTGAGTCGGCGGAATCCCGGCGGCCAGCAGTGCTGGCATCGTGAGCAGTCCCCCGCCGCCAGCGATCGCGTCAATAAATCCGGCCAGTCCGGCTACAAAAAACAGCAGCGCCAGAATGTCTAATGATATGTCCATACTTCTCCCTGAAACCAAACACTTACATCAGGCGAGAAAAGTAACAGCCTTCAGCTACGGATAACAGCGAAAGCTGAGATATAAACTCATTCCATAATGGAATTGATATCAATGCCGTGCTGAACAGCAGAATGAAGCTTACCGTTGACGGGTCTACAATTACTGAGGAGGTGCAAATTTATGTGTTTCTGCAGATATTTGAACGCGATTAAGCCAGGTTTTCCGGAAACTGAAACCTTGCAGGAATGGGTCGAAGCCGCCATTCAGGCCATTGAAGATCTGTTTAAGTCACCTCAGGATGCTGCAACGTACTGAATGGATGAACACGATGAAAAAAGGGAGCCTCGGCTCCCTTTGAACATTCAGTTCAGCGTCCTTCGCACACCTTCACCCGGCGTCTGCGGACGCAGGCTGCCACGGAGAGCAGACCAAAGCCCAGCATCGCCATTCCGGAAGGCTCTGAGACCCATGTAGGCGGTTCATCAAAGTACACGGTGCTATGTGCCCATTCTTCATATCCGGAATCAAACTCATCAAAACTCGCATACAGAACAAAGTTTTTCTGCCCGTCAGGGATTGATGACAGATAATCATCATTGATGAAAAATGCTATGTCCGTTGCACCGCTCCCCGGCCCGTTATTGTTCTTCCTTGCATCCAGACGGATTGAATTATCCTGAAACGTACCGCTATCACTCCAGTCCAGACTCCACAATAACGTCTTGTCTTGCAGGTGACTGATGTCGTCCACATTCTGGCTTGGTGTACTGGTCGAAAAGAGCATCAAATTCGTCAGCACGATTTCGTTGTCATTTCCTGTTTCATCAACATCCAGAATGAAAGTATAAAACCCGTAAGCGGACTGAAGCTCAGAAAACAATACATCACGTGTAAAATTTCCTGAGGGGTGCTGATCCATCATGTAAGGATCCGTGGTGCTGGTATTAAATCCTTCCTGAATACCGTTGCCATCTCCGTTGCTATTTCCGTTCCCGTTGCCATTTCCGCTTTCCTGAATACGCAGGAAAGATCCTAAATGACCTGAGCCGGCCCCGGTTTGCTGGTAAACAGTAACATAGCTGTTACCCTGACTCCCCATGTTCAGAACAGCCTGCTCCGTCCCGGGTGCTGCCAGGTTAATCTCAGCTGCACTGGCCGAGACTGCAAAACAACACGATGCAGCTAATGTTAACTTAATCAACAATTCCATGCTTTTATCCCCTGCGCAAACCACCTTGACATGGGTAATAAAAAGCAAGAAGCAGACCAAAATTAACCAACAGTTTTTCACCCAAAAGTATTCGCCCGAGAAATGAAGTCTAAAAATTTCCGGCGTCACACTTTAGTATGATGGAAGTCGTGTCATTTCTGCAGCCAGTGTCAGTTGCACCATGACATAACGTTTAAACACTTCATCATAAGGTTGAGCATCCAGTGCATACTGCATGCAATCAAGCCAGGCTTGCTTTTCTGCGCCGTTCAGACGGAGTCGTTTGGGGTTCGCCGACAGATAGCGCCGGCCGTTTGCTTTACTGTATAACGGCGTTTCTCCGGTCATCCAGATCGTGAAAAAAGAAACAAGAGAGGCCCGGAACTCTGACAGATCTTCAGGATATTTCTGACGGATACCGCTCGCTTCCGAAATTGCATCCAATGCATTGCAAAATGCATCAGCAAGCAAACCGATGCCCGCTTCTCCGCCGACAGCCCGCATGCGGTTTTCACCGGAGGAATAATCTTTACTGTCCAGACTGACAATGCCTGAAATATCGCGTTCTGGTGGTATCACAACAGCAAGAATCCCGAAAATCATCCATGTATTGATTATGTGTCAGCTGCTGTGAATTTCTGTATTTGAAATGGGAAAAAGAAAGCCTTCACAACGGGTGAAGGCTTGATATTGCATAACAGGAGAAGAATGATTGGCGTTATGCGAAAAGGGAATTACAGTGAAGCACTGTAAATCGTCTGATTTTGCTGATACAGCTTCAAACGCTGTGTGAATTTCGCAATTCGCTGTGCCTCAACATCCTGCTCCAGCTTATCCAACGCAATTTGCTGGGCTCTGACAGCCTGTAGGAACTGACCGCAGGCAGCATATGCAGCGGCGAGGTTGTCGTAATCACCTGCATCAGGACTGGTTTTACTGATCACCTGTTTTGCCAGTTTCAGCGCCAGATGACCATCACGTGCTTTTTCATCTTTACAGGTTGCATACAACCAGACCAGATTACGTTTCGAATCCAGTGAACCGCCGTTCGATGCCTGAGTAAACCAGTGAATGGCTTTACCGCAGTCCACCTGACCATCCGCACCTGAGGCATAGAACATTCCCAGCTCTTCCATCGCCGGAATGTCACCTTCATTTGCGGCTTTCGTGTACCAGTGCACCGCCAGTTCGCTGTCCTGTGGCACTAACTGACCGTTCTTGAACAGATCACCAATCATGGTTTTCACTTCGGGCATATCCACCGAAGCCTGCTCCAGCCAGTACAGACCCTTCAGCGGATCCGATTCAACTCCGCTTTTACCTTCCAGATAGGCGCGCCCCAGGAAAAGCTGCATATTTTTATCGCCTTCCTGAGCCTCCAGCTCTACGTACTTCAACGTAGACTCCAAATGATTTGTTGGCTTCGTTGTCACAGATGCCTGTGCCGGGTGAATGCCGTACCCGAACACAGCCAGACCAAGCACTGAACTGAATGCAAATTTTTTGAAAGAAGTGAGTCCGTTCGATGCCGGTGAAAGCAGTTTGCCACTGAATGTCATAGCTGTTTCTCTTTGTTTCCAATACGCGATGCAGAAGGAATGTAATGAATCGGAGGTTAAAAAACAACCAGCAAAAGCTGGGCAGGAAGGGATGAAAACAGCGACATTTGCGACAAAAATCACAAGAATCAAAGAGTTGATATCCAACGATTCAGATAATTTTTGCGCAAAAATGAGATATTGATCTTGCTACAAAAGCTAAAAACTCACATGTACAGCATGATCATCTGAGTGTTCAGGGAGTATTCAGTGTACGCCTCAACAGCAAACCGGCCAAACAAAGTTGGCCGGTTGGTTCGGTTCATGCAACAGCAGCATCTTTAATTCATTGAATCATAAAGGTCGTAGTTACCCGACGCATTATCGGTGACTTCAACATCATACTTACCATAGCCGGAGAACTCAGGGATCGCATCGTCTACATCACACATGATTTCGAAGTCGTAATACCCTTTCGGAATACTGGACATGCCGTAAGAGTATGTACCGTCGCCGTCATCATTGGCCATGGTAATGTAGTCTGGATCACCACCTGAACTTGGTCCTTCAGAATCTGACTTGAACAGATAAATCAGCTTCATTGCATCTTCGACACAAGCCGAGTCCAGCACGTCCCCCACAATATCGACCGCATCAAGCTTATTGACCAACCACATCCCCTTGCCGGTCAGGCCATACGCGCCGTTGTCTTTCATTTCCAGTGCGCTGTACGGGTCAATCATCATGGAATAGGTTTGCGGATAACCATATTTGTCTTTCAGGTTAAAGCCGGCAAATTCCAGCTTACCGCCCAAATCGACCGCTTTGTAATCGCCGTCATATTCCTGCACATAGGAATAAGGACTGCCTGAACTGATGTCCACATCACCGTCAAAGTCGATGTCGAAACCGCCATAAGTGCCCTGATCATTAATTTTCAGCGTCACGCTGACATAATCATCGACCGGTAAACCGACGCCTTTCAGCAAGTACACCAGATCATTACTCATGTGCAGCAGATCGACCAGTACCATGCCCTCGGGCAATGCATCTTTCACAATATCGGATGGCGGCACGCAATCCGGATCAGATTCCAGAGCCTGCTGAATGACCTCATTGGTGTATTCAATAATATTGCCGCTGCTTCCTTTCAGCTCCAGACCCGTAATCGCCAGACAGACTTTACGGGGGCCATCATAACCGTTGCCCGGATTGCTCGGGTCAGAAGGATCGCCTGGATCCGTATCCGGGTTCTCCGGAACCTCGATGGTGACAGGTACTTCCTGCTGACCATCAGAGTCCAATGGTGTATTCGCAGCATTGTCCGCACTGCCTGAATCACTACAGCCCGCCACTGCCATCATAGCGAGCATTAAAAGAATTATATTTTTCATGTCATTACCCCTACGACAAAACTGAATGAATCGTTTTTCTACACTCAATCACGGCCGCCAGGCTTCGCTTTAGTATTGAGTGATTAGTCAGATGGCCGACTCCAACACTAAAATTCTAGGCACTCAGTCACAGCAAAAAGCGCTATCGTCAGCGACACTAACGATTGAGAAAGGGGTCTTAGGAACAAGACAAAATTGGGAACAAAAAAAGTCAACGGCTGTGAATAAACAATGAGAATTCAGATGAAGTGAGCAACGGCCCTCAATACTGAGGGCCGATACAGGAAGGAGAATAAACGCTAGAAATGAAACAGGGTATTGATTTCAGACTGCAGTAACTGGTCGAGTTTACTTAAACCCTCTTCCAGCTTCTGATCAGAAGAAACTGACATCAGAGATAACCGGATGTGATCAGATTCTTTTGAGTCCGGACAAAAATAACTGCCGCTGCTGACAATCAGATCCCGGCTTTTCGCTTCCATCACAAAGCGCTCGGCCCGCCAGCCGTCCGGTAAAGGCAGCCAGATATGATATCCGTGAGATGTTGTATAAGGCACACTCAGGACCGACTGCGCAATCTGCTGCCGCTGTCTGGCAATTTGCTGCTGCAGCCCGGCCACATGGAAGGCGCTGCCATTTGTGATCATCTCCGCAGCAGCAATATAGTTGATAGGTGAAGACAACCAGATATTGGCCCGGATATGAGCATTCATGGCGGCCACCTGACTGTCCGGAACTTTGATAAATCCGCAGCGTAATGCAGGACTGATCGCTTTCGACAAACTGGTGATATGGAAAGATTGCTCGGGGATCCAGTTACAAATCGCCGGTATCGTCTCACTGTTCAAGAAAGCATAAACGTCATCTTCCACCAGCCACACATCTGATGCTGCAATGACGTCTGCTATCTGCTTCCGGCGTGCTTCAGGCATCGTCACCCCTGTCGGGTTCTGATGTGAAGGGATCGTGACCACCAGCTTCGGTTTATCATGCCTGATGACAGCTTTGAGATGTTCCGGCAGCATGCCTTCATCATCCATGTCGACGCCGACGACCCGCCGTCCCAGCAAACTGGCAATTGCCAGAATCCCGGGGTAAGTCAGCCTTTCAACCGCAATCGTGTCGCCGGGCTTTGTCAGCGCGATGATCAGCAATGACAGCGCATTCTGCGCCCCATCCACCAGCAGCGTATTTTCTGGGGTTCCTTTTTCCAGCCCGTAGCGGGCCGCCCACTGGACACCTGCAGCACGGTGCGCCTGATGGCCGGAAAATTCTGTATAACCGATCAAATCGGTACTCAGTTTGTTTGAAGCCTGTGTGAACGCCGCCTGTAGCCAGGGCAGACTCTGTGCCAGACAGGGCTGAAGAATGGAAAAGTTATAGACGGTTTCAAGGTCTGGTGCCTGAATCACCTGATCCAATTCAGTGTTCCCTTTTACAAAGGTGCCCCGCCCTACGAAAGATTCCACGTAGTTCTTTTCGACCAGCAGTTTATAGGCTTTCGCCACTGTTGCGGGGGTTGTTTCCAGTTCTTCAGCCAAATCACGATGCGTTGGCAGTCTTGAATTCGGCGGGTACTGACCACTGTCGATTCTCGACTCTATTGCACTGGCAATCTGCCTGAACTTGTTTTCACTCACGCCCAAACTCCATGAGGTGGCCATCTGATTTCAAAGCTCCTTAGTTTAATCACGATTAAAATAATTTGATACCCGCATATTGACATATGTCAATTGAATTCATTAAAGTCACCCCGTTGCGCAAATTACATCATGTCATGATCCAACAACGCCACATGCCGCTTTCATACAGTCAGGAACAGCTGAGGCTATTGTCAGTGCACTTGGGTTTGACATACATCATTTAAACCATATTGACCCAGAATCTGGGGGACGGGAGAGAATCATGGAAGGAAACAAAGTCGCATTTATCGGTTTAGGCGTGATGGGCTACCCAATGGCCGGGCATTTGTCCCGCGCCGGTCATCAGGTCACTGTGTATAACCGCACAGGCGAAAAAGCTGAGCACTGGACCCGGACATACGCCGGACAATCGGCTCAGACACCGAAGGAAGCAGCTCACAACAGCGATATGGTGTTTGTCTGTGGGGGTAATGATGACGATGTCCGGAGCGTTATCTATGGCGAGACCGGTGTACTCTCTTCAATGAAACCGGGCAGTATTTTAGTCGACCACACCACAACATCGGCTCATTTAGCCACTGAACTCGCCCGGGCCAGTAAAGAAAAAGGCGTCCATTTCATCGATGCACCGGTTTCCGGAGGTCAGGCGGGGGCTGAAAACGGCGCGCTCACGGTGATGTGCGGCGGTGAAGCCGCGGTTTATGGCCGGGTCGCTGAAGTGATCCGTGCCTACGCAAAACATGCTGTGCTGCTGGGTGGTCACGGACAGGGCCAGCGGTGCAAGATGGTGAACCAAATCTGTATTGCCGGTGTGCTGCAAGGTCTGAGCGAAGCCCTGCTGCTGGCAGAAAAGTCCGATCTGGATATCACGCAGGTCACCAGTGCACTGACGCAGGGGGCTGCAGGCTCCTGGCAAATGGCAAACCGTGCCGTCACCATGGCAGCGGATTCCTTCGACTTTGGCTTTGCCATTGACTGGATGCGCAAAGATCTGCTGATTTGTCTGGAAGAAGCTGAGCGCAACGGCCTGGCGCTGCCGATGACACAGGATGTGAATCAACGCTACCAGCAGCTGATCCAGCAGGGTCTGGGCCGCATGGATACCTCCGTCCTGATTCAGTCGTACAAAACCTCATCCGCCTCGGTTCATGAAGAGGGGTAACCAATGGATCTATTCCTGAACGACTTCTCTTTGTGGATCATTGGTGCTTTAATGCTCGCTGCACTGGCCGCCGGATTTATCGACAGCGTCGCTGGCGGCGGCGGGCTGATCCTTGTGCCTTCATTCATTCTTGCGGGTTTACCCCCGCAAGTCGCACTGGGCCAGGAGAAAATTGTCAGCACCTTAGGCACCATTGCAGCCATTCGTAACTTTGTGCAGAACCGGAAAGTCATCTGGACCGCAGTCGCCACCGGTATTCCTGCCGGGCTGATTGGCGCTTATGCCGGTGCACAGGCCATTTTATATTTTGATCCGAACACCATCGGCAAAATTATTCTCGCCATGTTACCGGTTGGGGTTCTCCTGTCCTTTCTCCCGAAAAAAGAGACCGTCGATGCTTCACAGCCGGTCAACGCAACCGTATTGCTGCTCGGTGTTCCGATCGTCGTCTTTATCATTGGTTTTTATGATGGTTTCTTCGGACCCGGGACAGGCAGTTTTTTGATTCTGGCGCTGCATTACATGCTCAGATTTGATTTGGTCTCTGCCTCAGCGACCTCGAAGCTGTTTAACTTTTCATCCAATATCGGCGCACTGATCGCCTTCATGATTTCAGGCAATGTGCTGTACCTGCTGGCTGTCCCCTTAGTGCTGATGAACCTGCTGGGTAATCATTTAGGCAGTGCATCCGCCATGAAATATGGTCCCGGGATGGTTCGCAAAACCTTGTCCCTGTCGCTCACGCTTTTGATGTGTTCTCTGGGATATAAGTTTCTGATGGCCTGATCCGCTGTCGGCACTGTCCCTCAAAATCATCTGTTCTGACCCCTGCCCTTTCAGGCATAAAAAAACCAGCATGTTTCCATGCTGGTTTTCTCACTTGCCGATGAAACCTGATCAGGCCGGATCCAGTTCCAGTTGCCGTCCGGTTTCCGCCTCAATGGTTTTTGGTTCCTGACCAAAACCACGCAGGCCGACGACATGGACGTGCTCACGATCTTTAAAGATCTTCCGCACCAGCTTGTAGGTCGTCCCCTTCTCCGGACTGATGTTTTCCGGTGCTGCAATCAGCAACTGCATGTCCAGACGTTCACACAGCTCGAACAGGGTGGCAATTGACTTAGCATCCAGACGTGCAGCCTCATCCAGGAACAGCAGACGGCACGGGATGATATCTTTCCCGCGCAGACGGCGGGCTTCTTCTTCCCAGCTCTGCACAACCATCAGCAGAATCGCCTGGCCTGTACCAATCGCTTCACCGGTCGACAGTGCACCCGACTCGGCCTGCAGCCAGCCATCCGTACCCCGGTTAACCTCGATGCTCAGCTCAAGATAATTCCGGTAATCCAGCAGCTCTTCACCCAAGGTCTGCGGCGAACGCTGACCCATATCAATATGCGGGTTCAGACGCTGGAACAGCTTGGCAATTGCTTCAGAGAACGTGAGTCGGTTATTTCCGAACAGATCCTGATGCTGCTCCTGCTGCTCAGACAAACCCGCCAGCAATGCTTCGTGAGTTTCGCGGACATTGACGTTCAGACGCACGCCTTTCACCTGACCAAAGCTGATATTCTGCAGGCCCTGGTTCAGCATCTTGATCCGGTTCTGCTCACGCATGATGGTCTTGCGGATAATGTTCGCCACGCTATCTGAACTGATCGCCAGACGTTTTTCACGGGCAGTCAGCTCTTCCGTCAGACGCGCCAGTTCCACTTCCATCTCTTCGATGGCTTCCACCGGATCATCGGTACGGATAATGTCGTGACGGATCCGCTCACGCAGGTGCTGATACACGGCAATATAGAAGAGGACCTTACGCTCCGGACGGGAAACATCTTCCGACTGACGCAGCGCATCGCGCAGGGTCTCATTATCCGAAACGGCCAGACGCAGTGCACCCAATGCTTTATCCGACAGCGAACGCAGCTCATCGGCACTCATGTACGCCATTTCACGGCGGTGCAGACGACGTTCGACATCGCTTTCACGAGCCAGACGCAGGACCGCACACCAGCCCGCTTTAGTGTTCACCACCAGCGTACGCAGGTCGGCATAGTCTTTCTCGACCTTCCGCAGACGCTTCACCAGCCCGCGCATTTCCAGTTCCAGCGAAGTGGTCGCTTTTTCCAGTTCACTGCGACGGTTGCGTGAGCTGTGCAGGCGCTCGTGCAGTTCGTCACGGCGCAGACGGGCGCGTTCTTCCGCTTCCACATCCGCACGGACACCCAGTTCCTGCAGTTCTCGTTCAAATTCCTGAACCGTCTCCAGCTTCGCCTGATGCGAACTCTTCAGCGAGGCCAGCAACTGGTTGTACTGGTTATTCTGCGTCTGCGACTGCTTCAGGTTTTCACGCTGACGCGTCCGTTCACGTTCTGCCGCTTCCAGTTTCGATTTGAGCTGCTCGTTCAGCTCAGAGCTCTTGCTCAGCAGCTCAACCGCGTCGGCATAGCCAAAGTGGTGACGGCGCTCAACCAGATCAGACAGGGCAAAGATCTGACTCTTCAGCGTTTGCAGGGCCTGATCGGCTTCCTGGTATTCGCTCTGCATCGCATCGAAACGCTCCGGGTCAGCATCCAGTGCAGACACCAGACCTTCCAGTTCATCCAGCGCTTTACCGTGACGCTCCAGATAATGACGTGCTTCGTCGATTTGAGACAGTTGCTGCTCAACCTCTTCCAGTCGTGCTGCCAGTGTGTCATCTTCCAGCATGCCAACGACAGGCTGCAGTTTCGCCAGCAGAGACAGACCTTCACGCGCTGCCGTCAGCTGACTGCGCTGCTGCTGTTCGGTCGCTTCGGTATCACCCAGCTGACGCTGAATCTGGTTCCGTTGCTCGCGGGCGACGCGAATGGCTTCTTCCGGATCCGCATCAAAAGCGACGGCCAGATGACTGGCAACAAAGGCATTAAAGCTCTGATATAAACGCTGCAGTTTCTGTGCATCAAAGGATGCCTTGGCGTGATCTTCAACAACCTGATCCCGTTCTTCACGCAGTATTTCCAGACGCTGTTCACGGGCCGCGCGGCCAAACAACGGGACTTTCGGGAAACGTGAATAACGCAACTGTTGTTCGTTCAGCTGAACACAGACGGCGCCTTCCAGCTCATCAACCACAAAGCTGCTGTCGTCAAACGAGTCGGCATCCCCTTCGATGATATAAAGATCATCCGGGCAGTCATCCAGCTCCGCCAGTTTTTCTCGCACCGCCTGCAGATCCTGAACAACGATCGCATGACGGGCCGGGCCATACATGGCACTGAAATACGGCGCATCATCAATAGTAATGTCATCATAAATTTCAGACAGCAGAGTGCCGCCAAGCACTTCCGCAATCACACGCAAACGTGAGTCATCACTCCCGCCCGGCAGCGCCAGACGCTCGATTTCATGCTCAACGTCCTGCTTGCGGATCGCCAGTTTGTCACGGGTATGAATCGCTTCACGCTCGGCTTCCAGCGTCTGATGCATGGCTGTCATCACCGCCTGACTGTCATACAGATCCTGACCGGACTGCTCCGCCAGTTTTTCCAGCGCATCACTGGCTGCAATCCAGGCTGGTGCCTTGCCTTCCAGCTCTGTCATTTGCTGGGATAGCTGCTGCTCCTGACGGCGCAGTTCACTGCGTTTTTCCACCAGTTCAGACTGGTTTTGTTCCAGACTTTCCAGCGTGGCTTCGTGACGGGCCTGTTCTTCTGCCAGTGCAAGTTCACTGTCCAGTTCAACCGCAAAGCGTTTGGTATAGGTATCAGCCAGCTCCTGCGCCTGACGCTGGTGTCGCATATTGCGTTCCAGATCGCGGTATTGCGCACTCAGCTGCTCGCTGCGCTGGGCAATCATGCGCATCTCACGGCCGGTAGCCAGCAATTCACGGGCTTTCTGACCGGCTGAAGCGCGATCCACGGCACCGGCAATGGTGATCACCAGTTGCAGACCTTTCTCAAACTGCTGTGCCGCAGCCGCTGACATATCCAGTTTGTGTTTCAGCGCCAGCAGAGCGGTCGTTTTCCCCTCTTGCTGCTGCTTTAAATGGCTCAGCAGTTCATTGGCATTGTCTTTATCCAGCTCAGTATCGCCGGTATTCGCGCGGGCTTTCTCCAGTGCTTGAACCGCCTGCTGATATTGAAGTGCACGGGTTTGCTGCGTGTCCAGCGCCTGCTGGTAATCGGCCAGCTGAGACTTCAGGCTGTCCACTTCTTCTTCACTCAGCATGGCCTGTTCTTCGACCATCTCCAGCTGCTCTGCCGCTTCCTCGACAATCATCACCTGCTCTTCCAGGCGTTCTGTCAGCTCGAGCAGATCGTCACGATAGCGCTCAATTTTTTCCTGCTGACGAACCGCCGTCTGAACCAGTTGCAGGTGGTCAGAAGCGGCCTGATGATCCTGCTCCAGCGCACTCTCGTTGTCTTTCAGCTCGTCCAGTTCCTGCGACATATTGCTGAACACCAGCTGCTGATCAATCAGCGTATTGCGAGAACCCAGCAGTTCGCCACGCAGGTTCAGCGTCTGCTCCAGTTTGGAGCGGCGCTCATTGGCATGACGCATATAGTCCGCGGCAACATAGTTGGTTGCTTCGGTGATTAGGTGCTTGAACAGATCGCGGTCATTCTGAGTGACTTTGATCGCTTCCAGTGTCATGCGGTTTTCACGCAGCGCCGCTTCCATATCCTGGAATGCTTTTTTCACGCCGGAGTTATGCGGCAGCAGGTAGTCGCGCAGAGAACGGGTAATTGCACTGGAAATACCGCCGTACAGAGAGGCTTCAATCAGACGGTAGAATTTTGAGCGATCCGTGCTGTTGCGCAGTTTCTTCGGCAGCACACCAAACTCAAACATCTGAGTGTGATAGTCCGTAACTGAGCTGAAGGTTTTAAACTGCACGCCTTCATACTGAGAAACCGCGTCTTTCACTTCATTGAGTTGACGGATCCGCGCCTGATTCTCAGACAGGGTTTCCATCAGCACATCCGTTGGTTTCACCGCTGCCGGCAGCCCCTGAATCAGGAAAGGTTTGATATCGACTTTCTTATCCCGGCCCGCGACCTGTTGCAGCTTCACTGCAAAAATCACACGCTGGTTTTTCGAGTTCACCACGTCCAGCGCTGAATAACAGGCACCCGGCTTCAGCTTACCGTGCAGACCTTTGTCACGAGAGGCAGACGAGCTGCCCGCTTCTGTAGTATTCCGGAAATGCAGCAGGCTCTGATCCGGGATCAGAGACGTGATAAAAGCGGCCATGGTGGTGGATTTACCCGCACCGTTACCGCCGGAAAGTGTGGTCACCAGTTGGTCAATATCAAAGGTACGGGCAAAGAAGCCGTTCCAGTTGACCATGGTCAGAGACTGATACTTACCGCGCTCCATCAGGCTTGCTCCTCCTGCTCCGTTTGTTCTTCGCTTTCTGAATCCTCGCCCTGCATTTCATCAATCAGGCTGGATTGTGTTGGTGGCTGCTGATGCACCACGGCTTCACCGTCGCGGATCAGGCGCAGCTGGGCTTCACGAATGTCTTCGCTAGTCCGCACATCCGCACCAAAGCGGAATACGGCTTCGCTAATCCGGAATTTACCGGAATCACCCAGCATAATGACCATCCCCAGACGACGCATACGGCGCAGAGAGGTTTTGACTTTGTCGAACAGCTTTTCGCGATCCAGGTCTGAACCCGTGGCACGGTTGGTCACCAGCTTCATCAGCTTCTTTTCATCTGCCAGTGACAGAAGTTCATCAAAGAGTTCCTGATTGGTGAAGATGCCTTCATGCGCCAGTCGTTCCGGGCTCAGGTACAGGAAACACAGGACCTTGCCCACCAGCATATCCAGTTCAGACAAAACCGATCGGCTGATCAGAGATGTTGAGCGCGGACGCAGGTAAAAGAAACCTTCCGGTGCGCGCACCAGTTCCGCGTTATAGCGCTTGTAGAACAGCATCAGGTCCTGCTCGAATTCCAGCAGGAACGCATGGTTATCCAGATCTTCGCTGGAAACATGACGACCAGAGCGCAGGGCGTTATCCAGTGCCGGAAACAATGGATTGGCGATGGCCTTTGCCAGATTCTCTGGCATAAATTCTTCAATATTTGTCAATGACATTGGCTTGTACCTTGGCTCCGTAGTCGTTGATCAGTTCCCAGTCAGGCTGGATGGCGGTGAAGTCAGACTCTGAATAGCCTAACCTCACGGCCTGATCGACAATAATACGAGCTAAATCAAAATGTTGAGCATGCGGATGCTGGGCCAGATACTCCCGGATCACAGAACCCAGATTGATCGCAGTTCCCTGTGATTTATGGATATCCAGCATGGCGGCAATTTTTTCAGAGAGCTGATCATTGACCTGACTCAGTTCTTCAAATTCCACCGAATCAGGGACGATCCCGGTCACTTCGTCATCACGCAGGACCAGTTCCTCATCACGCATATCCAGCAGACGCTCAGCGTCCGCATAAGTCAGCTGCCAGGGCGCATCAAAAAATTCTGCGACAGACTGGCGCAGGCGCTGACTGAAGGCCCTGTTTTTATCCATATCGATGGCGGTACGGATGAACTTATGCACGTGACGGTCATATCCGATCCACAGGTCAATCGCCTGCTGACCCCAATTAATAATGCGGTCCAGCTTGGCCTGCAGGGAATACACCATGCCGTCGATATACGCCAGATCCAGCTCAGGTTCGGAAACGACCGCATCCTGAATGGCCAGAAGCTGAGTTTGCAGCTGGTCTCCCGCCGCCTGAAGGGTATCCTGCAGTTCACGCAGGGTGCTGGAGGTTTCATTCAGCAGACTTTCACAGTTCGTAATCGCCGCGCGCCAGTCCTGATTCAGCAGCTCAGCAATGTCTTGTTTGACCTGCTGCTGTTGCTCGTCCATGGTGCGCTGGTTGAGATCAATCCGATCGAAAATCTCAGCGACTGAATATTTCAGCACCGCATAAACGTTCAGTTTCCAGTGCTTGTCATCGCCGCCTTCATGGGCCGCGACCGCTGCCTTGTTCAATTCATCGGCCACCATGGCAAGCTGAATCGACAGCTTCATCGATGAAAACTCACGATGGCGTGAGTAATAATCGGCAATCCCCAGCGCCAGCGGACTGAGCCGGTAAATATTTGCACCTTCGGTCATTTCGCTGGTAAAACGGGAAATCAAACGCTGACGTACCAGCTCATTGATTGCATTGTTGGCACGAAACACCAGGGTGTCTTTCGACTGGTCAAACAGATCGCTCACAATTTTGAACGCATCAACCAGTTCACCTTCCCCCAGCTCTTCATCCAGGCGCTCGCCGCTCAATACAGCAACCGCCAGTAAAAATGCCAGCCTTTCCGTGGACAGGTTCAGGGCGAATTCATGCTGTTTCACCCACGTCACCAGCTCAGGAACGGTCTGGGATTGGTCACTCATCCGTTGTCCTTATTTGTTAGATTTATTGCATGCAACAGACAAAGAAGTCATTTGCTTACTGCAACGGCTTTTGGGCGTAAACGTGAATATAGCGCCCCAACGATAAATACGGTTCCTGACGGCAGATTTTCTGCTCCATCGCCAGCAATTGTTCCAGACTGAATTCACCGACACGGCTGGTCCGCATATAGTCGTGAAAAGTCCGCACACCGGTTTTGCCTAAAATGTTAAAACCGCCTTCCGTGAGCCAGGCATACACCTCTTCAGGCTTCTGTGCCGATTGCGGCTGAAGCTTAAATCGTTTTCGGTGAGGCATGCCCTGTTCAACATGGGTCAGGTTGCCGCAAATCAGGTTCTTAAACATCAGGCCGTTATAGTTGTAAAACATCACGGAGATGATCCCGCCCGGTTTGACCTGATTCATCAGCGTTTCCAGCGCTGCGCGCGGGTCTGTCAGCCATTCCATCACGGCATGGAACAGAATCAAATCAACAGGCTCGTCCAGATATTCATCGATCTGCTGTACCGGACAGTGAACCAGTCGATATTGCTCAAGCAAGCCATTTTTAGCAATTTCCTCGCGGGCCAGTTTCAGCATTTCTCCAGAAAGATCACATAAAGTAATCCGGTGACCCAGTTTCGCAATCAACTGCGAGAGCTGCCCCATGCCACCACCGGCATCCAGAACGTGCAATGATGCTCCCTGACTGGCCGAAGCCACGTCAAGGGTATGTAAAATCTGCTCCAAATCTTGCCATACGACAGTCTGACGGATCAGCCCTTTTGCTGTACCGTAGATGTTTTCTGAGAACTTTTGGGCTAAATCATCAAAATTTCGGTCTCTGATCACGTCAGTTTTCGTTATGATAGCGTTCTTGTCAGACGCTTATTGTGTCACAAGCTTTAGAGGAATAAAGGCTTGGAGCACGTTTTCAAGCTCAATTGCTGAAATTTCGGACGACCTGATATGTTTGAACTGAAAAAAATCTTGTCGGCTTTTCTGATGCCTCTGCCACTGCTGCTGATTATCGGTGTTACCGGTCTGATGGTACTTTGGTTTACACGCCGACAGAAACTGGCCTCCTGGCTGCTGAGCATCTCCCTGCTGGGTATTTTCCTGGTAGCATTCCAGCCTATCTCGACCCATCTGCTCAGACCGCTGGAGCGAGAATACAAAGGCTATATTCCATCCGGACAACCGGTCGACTACATCATGGTGCTGGGCAACAGTCATGTGGTCGACAAAGAGTTACCGATGACCTCGGAACTGTCCCGCGCTTCTCTGATGCGTCTGGCAGAAGCAATCCGCATTCACAACCTCTCTCCGGGCTCTAAAATTATCCTCTCCGGGTATGACGGCGGAACGGAGATCAGCCAGGCACGGATGATGGCGAAAGTCGCAACGGCTCTGGGCGTGAACAAACTGGACGTCCTGCTGCTTGAAACGGCCAAAGATACCTGGGAAGAAGCCTTCCAGGCCGCTTCGGTGGTCGGGAAACGAAGCCTGGTTCTGGTGACCTCTGCCAGTCACATGCCGCGCGCTATCACAGAATTTAAACTGGCAGGCCTGGACCCGATTCCGGCCCCGACCAATTTTCTGGCCAGCAATAAAATTCACCAGCCATGGCTGAAGTACGCGCCGAAAGCACAGTACCTCGAGCAGACCGAACGCTTCTGGCATGAAACCCTCGGCCAGTGGTGGCAAAAACTGCGTGACATGGCCGACAGCGCCGGTCCCGTGAATGTGGTTCAGCCTGTCTCTGAAGACACGACCGCCTGATCCCTTCAGCCCGACCAACTCACAGCCAGGTACTTCCTGGCTGCTCCTACCCAAAAAAGCGCTTTTTTACTTCAACTTGAACATGAATGCATCCATATTCTGTTTGGTTTTAACATGTTCCATTTTTGAATAGTCAAAGTAATGAGCAGCCATTTCTTCTGCGTCGCTTAATCCCTATGATGCAGGAAAATTTTATACAGTTCTGCGCACTGCCCTGTGCGACATTCCATACAGACTGAACCCCTTTAAGTAGAGAGAAATATGTATCTGGTCATCAATCTGGCGATTTTTGCACTGCTGATCGCCTTGCTGGTTCAACAGCAGAAACGTGAGCAAACACTGTCCAAACGTGTGTTCACTGGCCTTGGGCTGGGTGTTGTGTTTGGTGCTGCACTGCAGTTTTTCTATGGTGAAGGGAATGACACCATCGCCACAACGCTGAAATATGTCGGCATTGTTGGTTCTGGTTATGTCAGCCTGCTGAAAATGATTGTGATGCCGCTGATCATGGTTTCCATTATTGCAGCCATTGTGAAAGTGAAAAACGCAGGCTCACTGGGCAAAATTGCCGGTCTGAGCATTGGTATCCTGCTGGCAACGACAGCGGCCTCTGCGCTGATTGGTATTCTGGTCAGCAACCTGTTTGGCCTGAGTGCCGAAGGCATTGTTCAGGGTGCCCGTGAAATTGCGCGTGGCGAAGCATTGCAAACGCGCCTGACATCAGTTGAAACGCTGTCCCTGGCGGACATGATTATTTCTTTCTTCCCGGCCAACCCGTTTGCTGATCTCGCGGGTAGCCGCCCGACATCCACCATCGCAGTCGTAATTTTCTCGGCTTTTGTTGGTGTTGCCAGCCTGACGGTTATCCGCACGCAGCCGGAACTGGGCAAGAGCCTGGAAACATTCGTCAATGTGGCACAGGAAGTGGTCCGGACGCTGGTACGTATGGTACTGGCGCTCACCCCGTATGGCGTGCTGGCCCTGATGACCAAAGTGGTTGCCGGTTCTAACTACAGCGACATCCTGAACCTGCTGAACTTTGTCGTTGCCTCCTACGTCGGTCTGGGACTGATCCTGGTGATGCACCTGCTGCTGGTGTCCGGCATTGGTGTCAACCCGATCCGCTTCCTGAAAAAGATTCTGCCAGTCCTGACATTCGCGTTCACTTCCCGTTCCAGTGCAGGCACCCTGCCCCTGAACATTGAAACGCAGGTCAAAAAACTGGGGAATGGCGAAGCTGTTTCAAACTTCTCGGCTTCATTCGGTGCCACCATGGGCCAGAACGGCTGTGCCGGTCTTTATCCTGCCATGCTGGCTGTGATGATTGCGCCAACCATCGGCATCAATCCGATGGATCCTGGCTTCATGCTGACGCTGATCGCAATCGTCACCATCAGCTCATTCGGTATTGCCGGTGTAGGCGGCGGCGCGACTTTTGCTGCACTGATTGTTCTGTCCGCGCTGGATATGCCGGTTGCACTGGCTGGCCTGCTGATTTCAATCGAACCCCTGATTGATATGGGCCGTACCGCCGTGAACGTGAGCGGTTCGATGACTGCCGGCACAATCACCTCCCGGGTACTGGGTCAGGCTGACCACAGCGTTTTCGAGCAGGATGAAGAAATCAGCGGTGAGCGCGTCAACGCTTAACGCTCAGAGCATGCTCTGAAACCTCCCCCTGAGAACGAAACAGCCCGGTCATTTGGCCGGGCTGTTTCTTGTCTGGCGTTTCTTTTTTGTCACTGACTACACCTGAATACCCAGCTTACGCAGACGGCGATACAGGGTATTGCGGCTGATACCCAATATCTTTGCAGTCCGGGAAATATTGCCGTGATTGGCCTGATAGGTTTCCAGTAAAGTGCCCGAAATTGCAGCTTCGAGTTTTTTCGTCTGCTGACGGGCATGACTTGTATTAGCCGCAGATGGTAATTGAGTCGCGAAATGCTGCGGTAAATGTGCCAAAGTCAGAACCGGCTCGCCTTCTGCCAGCGCTGCGGCCACTTTCAGCATATTGTCCAGTTCTCGAATATTCCCGGGCCAATGATATCCGGCCAGCCGGTCTGATAACTCAGAGCAAATCTGCAAGGTCGTATCACTGTATTGCAGCAAAATCGCCTCGATCAGTTCGGCTTTGTCCTGCCGCTCCCGCAATGGCGGTAAACTGAGAATCAAGCCATTGAGCCGGTAATACAAATCTTCCCGAAACTGCCCTTCTGAAACCGCTTGGGCCAGGTCTTTATGGGTCGCGGCAATAATCCGGATGTCCACTTTCACAGACTGGGTTGCCCCCACTGGCATCACTTCTTTTTCCTGCAAAACATGCAGCAGGCGGGTTTGGGCGGATAAGGGCAATTCAGCAATTTCATCCAGAAACAAAATCCCCTGATCCGCCTGCCGGATCCGTCCTTGCTGCCCCTGTCGGCTGGCACCGGTAAAAGCGCCTGGCACATACCCAAACAACTCAGACTCAATCAGATTTTGCGGCAGCGCGCCACAGTTCACGGAAACCAGAGGGGCATGCCGTCTGGCACTGTGCTGATGGAGCTGTTTGACGAACTCCCCTTTCCCGACACCGGTTTCACCCAGCACCAACAAGTTAACGTCTTTATCAATCAGTTTACAGGCTTGCTGCCAGGCCAGTTCAACCCGGTCATCACCATGATGCAACGGGCAGGCCGGTGACCATAACTGACGAGATGAGATGCTGTTTTTTTTCTGTGCCGGTTTCATCATTTTCCGCTGAAAAACCAGTGGCTGGGCATGCCGGGTACTCCGCCGGGACGCCACCAGCGCATCAATATCACGGCCCAGCACAGGACGTTGACCCAGCAAGCGCTCGGCAACACTGTTATAAGCCAGAATCTTCCCTTGTTCATTGGCCACCAGAATGCCCTGCCAGCCGGTGTGCAACAAAGTCTGATCGCACGCCAGATCAATGCGTATGCTGGCTTCCGGCAACTGACACAACAACATATTTTCCACTTGTTGCACCATATGCTGAACAAACAGCCGGGTCTGGTCGGAGTGCACCTGCTGTTCGCTGGTAATATCCAGCACCCCAATCAGCTCACCAGACGGACTGAAAACCGGCCCTGCCGAGCAACTGATAAAACGGTGCTGGCGAATGAAATGCTGATCACCGACCACAGTAATGAACTGTTTTTCGGTGAGTGCATTGCCGATGGCATTCGTCCCTTTCAACCGCTCTTGCCAGCACACACCGGACTCAAGCGCAATGCCGGTTAATCGCTGCTCGAATCGGGACTGCCCCCAGGACTTGATAATCACCCCTTCGGTGTCGCCCAGCAGCAACCGGCTGTTGGTTCCGGCAAAAACCTGATTGAACAATGGCACCGCCTTATGTTCGACGGCTGCAATCAAATCAGCAGCATCTGAGCGACGCTCATCCAGCTGTGTGTGTTCCAGACGGATATTTTCAGGCAGTTGGCTCTCTCTCAGCCCGGCAATCTGGCATCGGTGCCATGATTCGGACAGCCAGTCGGCGGGATCCCGGCTTGCAAGTGTCGGCATGATCAAGTGTTCCATTTTGGGACAGTGTTCCATCCCTCTCTGAGAAAGAATGGAACACTGGCAGCGGACAACAGTTCAGCGCCCTAAGCGGCACCGTTTTTAATAATATTTGATTCATCATAGCTTTACATTTATTTAACAACAAGCCCGCCGCGTTGGCCCGCAACTTGCGTTGTGAATCGGGAAAGCAAACATCACTCTTTTGTCTATCGCATTGAAAAGACGGGTGATTCGTCAAGGTTTGAAACCACAGGAAAAGGATATTGCTATGATCTACGCTCAACCGGGTTCCGCTGACGCGCTCATCCAATTCAAATCCCATTACGACAATTACATTGGCGGTGCATGGGTCAAACCTGTCTCCGGCCAATACTTCGACAATGTGTCACCGGTCAATGGCAAGGCCTATTGTCAGGTTGCCCGTTCCGGTGCGGCCGATATTGAACTGGCTCTGGATGCGGCCCATGAAGCGCGTGCCAAATGGGCCGCGACCAGTGTGACCGAGCGTTCCAATATTCTGCTGAAAATTGCCGACCGAATTGAAGCCAACCTCGAAATGCTGGCCATTGCTGAGTGCTGGGAAAACGGCAAACCCATACGTGAAACACTGGCAGCTGATCTGCCGCTGGTCGTCGATCATTTCCGTTACTTCGCCGGTTGTATCCGGGCACAGGAAGGCACCGCCGCTGAATTAGATGCCAACACCGCCAGCTACCATTTTCCGGAACCTGTGGGCGTGGTCGGCCAGATTATTCCCTGGAACTTCCCGATGCTGATGGCCGCGTGGAAGCTGGCACCAGCCATGGCCGCCGGATGCTGTGTGGTTCTGAAGCCCGCCGAACAGACGCCAACCTCCATTCTGGTGCTGCTGGAAACCATCGGTGACTTGATTCCGGCCGGTGTCGTGAACGTCGTCAACGGCTTCGGCAGCGAAGCCGGTCAGGCACTGGCAACCAGCAAACGCATCGCCAAGCTGGCCTTTACCGGTTCGACGGATGTGGGTCATCACATTCTGAAATGCGCCGCAGAAAACCTGATCCCGTCCACCGTTGAGCTGGGCGGGAAATCACCGAATGTTTACTTTGAAGACATTTTCGATCACGAAGATGCCTATCTGGATAAATGTGTCGAAGGTTTGCTGCTGGCCTTCTTCAATCAGGGAGAAGTCTGCACCTGTCCGAGCCGGGTTCTGGTGCAGGAATCGGTTTACGACAAGTTCATCACCAAAGTCATTGAACGAGCCAGCACCATTAAACAGGGGAACCCTCTGGATACCGACACTCAGGTCGGCGCGCAGGCATCTCAGGAGCAGTTCGACAAAATCCTGAGCTATCTCGAAATCGGCCGTCAGGAAGGTGCTGAAGTCTTACTGGGCGGTGATGTGGCAGTGCAGTCCGGAGAGATTGCATCCGGCTATTACATCGCACCGACCATGCTGAAAGGTCACAATAAAATGCGGGTGTTTCAGGAAGAAATCTTCGGCCCTGTGATTGCAATAACCACTTTCAAAGATGAAGCCGAGGCGCTGGCGATTGCCAATGACACCGAATACGGCTTAGGGGCCGGGGTGTGGACCCGGGACGCCAACCGCGCTTATCGCATGGGCCGGCAAATCGAAGCTGGCCGGATCTGGGTCAACTGCTACCACGCCTACCCCGCTCATGCAGCCTTTGGCGGCTATAAGAAATCCGGGATTGGCCGTGAAACCCACAAGATGATGCTGGATCACTATCAGAACACCAAAAACCTGCTGGTGAGCTACGATGTGAATCCGCTGGGTTTCTTCTGATACCGGAAGATTCATATCAACCCAAACGCGACCGGAGGCAATACGCCTCCGGGATTGAATGAAATTCAGGACAATTTCCGGCTAGAACTTCTTCAGCATTTTCACCAGCTGATCGAGCAACGCGGCACGCTTTCTGAAATCTATAAAGAAGTTATTCAGCAACAAAACCAGCCCATCACCAGAATAAGGATCAATCATGACCCGGGATAAAATTCCCGGTCCGCCGCCGTCATGTCCCCAAAAACTTCATTCCTGCCCCATGGGAATCGAAACCATCCCAGGCCAATAGCACTCCCGGTGAGTGGATCCAGACGCTGCATTTGCCATAATTGCTGCATGGTCTCCACTTTGAGTAAAGGCTGTGCCGCATGATTAGAAGGCAGAAAAGCACACAGAAAAGAGACCAGTGATACTGTTGAACTCCCGAGCAAGCCCGCAGCATTAAATGGCGAATCATATTCACATTGGGTAAAGGCATAATAGGCTTCGTCACGATTCATCTGTACTTCGACAGAACTCAGGTAACCTTTCTCTCTCATGGTATTGGTATAGACCGCCATGACAGGTGGCCGCGGGCTACGCTTCGCTTCGTAAGGTGTTATCAGCCGTTGTTGATCCAAGGTACTCGTAGTCCACGCCATGTCTGTGGCCGAGATGGGTTCAAAAATAAAACGACGAGTATAGAATTCAAAAGACATCTGGCTGACCTGCTCAATGAGGTATGCCGCCACCATCGCATTCAGATTTGAGTAGCCGGAAATCACACCCAGTGGATCTGCAGTCAACTGTGGGAAATCACCGGGCCGATAGGGATCAAACACTTTTTTCAGATCGGTTTTCAAACCGTCCGGGGCAATGTTTGTGTCGACCCAATCCTTTAATGTCCCTCCTTCTGCCGAGCAGAAAAAATCGGCCATACTGTCCGGCGCTGACGTCATCCTTCGAGTCGACAAAGAAGAACTGTGCGTGAGCAGATGATAAGGCGTAATCGGTGTTTCCGGATAATCAGGATTTCTCAACGGAAAGCCAAAATAACCACTGACATCACCATGCAGATCAACCTTGCCGTTTTCCACCAGTTGCATCAAGGCTGTCCAGGTGATCAATTTAGAGACTGAACCCAGTGACGGCCAGATACTATCCAGCGTTGCAGGCACGCCGCTATCCAAGTTTTGATAACCAAAACCTTTTCCCCAAACCATCTGGCCATTTTTGATCAAAGCGGCGCTAATTGATGCGGCAGGCAGATCCGTTAAAGCATCATTGAACATGTTGTCCAAAGCCTCCTTCGGCGTTTGCCCGGCATTGAGCCACCACGCGCCTGTGGCACCCGAAACACCGGTAATCACAGCACCTTTCAGTAAACCTCTCCGAGAAATCTTTTCCATCGTTAACCTGCATTAGTCGCCATATGAAGCGTCAGATTTGGGTAAAGCATCGGAGCAATTACAAGTCCAACACCGCCGCCTGATAAGCAACTTATTTTATAACGAATAAAAAGGAGAAATCTGCACAATGAGTTACTGATATAAAATCAGTTGCTAAGAATGGTTGTATATGAATGGTCAAGACGTGCAAAAAGCCGGTCTGATGACCGGCTGTTGAATGTCGTGTTTACTGAATCAGCAAACGGACTTTTTCCAGATCTTCCGGTGTGTCTACACCAGCTGGCGGCGGCTCAATCGCGACATCGACATGGATTTTCTCACCATGCCAGAGCACACGCAGTTGCTCCAGCGACTCGATCTTCTCGAGTGTGCTGGGCTCCCAATGGATGTAAGTGTTGATGAAACCCGCCCGGTAGGCATAAATCCCAATGTGACGCAGCAGGTTCTGATGAATCTCCTGCGGGCGTTTTGCGAAGTTATCGCGATCCCATGGAATCGATGCACGGCTGAAATAAAGCGCGTAACCATTTTTGTCCGTGACAACTTTCACCGCATTCGGGTTAAAGACTTCATCAGCATGGTCAATTTCAACGGCCAGTGTCGCCATCGGCGCGATACTGTGTGCAAGGTTATCCGCTACCTGACGAATAATACTCGGCGGAATTAAAGGCTCATCCCCCTGCACATTCACGACAATTTCATCTGCAGCGAGCTGATACTTTTCGACCACCTCGGCCAGACGCTCAGTCCCTGAATCATGATCAGCCCGCGTCATACAGACCTCGCCACCAAAGCCTTTCACAGTATCCGCAATACGCTGATCATCTGTTGCAACAATCACCTGTTTTGCGCCTGCTTTGCTGGCCTGCTCGTAGACCCATTGGATCATCGGCTTTCCGGCAATATCAGCCAACGGTTTACCCGGCAGACGTGACGATTGATAGCGAGCCGGAATAATGACCGTAAATGACATTACATCACCTCTTCCGCACTCAGAGTCCGTGCTTCTGGCTCCAGAAGAACCGGGATGCCGTCTTTGATCGGATAAGCCAGACGATCAAATTTGCAGATCAGCTCATGATTGTCTTTATCAAAGTGCAGTTTGCCTTTACATACCGGGCAAGCAACGATTTCAAGCAGACGATGATCCATATTCTTCCTTCACTTTTTTAATTTGATTCAACAATTCTGTCGACTCCGGTTCAGACAACCGGGCTCTGACAGGCAGATACCACCAGTTTGGCTGAGCGAAATCCTGACATTTCACCGCATCTTTTTCCGTCATAACCAGATGCTGGCCCAACTTCTCCAGCTCGCTCAATGCTTCAACTGTATACGGCTGATGATCCGGAAAAGACTGGCAATGGACAGGGGTCAGTCCTAATGCGTTCAGTGTAGCGAAAAAACGAGGCGGATGACCGATACCCGCCATTGCAACAACATCCTGCAAACGTTCTGCGGGGCGATGTTCCCCTGTCACGAGATTCACCATCATTTCGGGCTCCAGCTGCATACTGATTTCACCCGGCTTGGCATCTCCGCCGTTACAGATCAGGAAATCAACGTCCTTCAGTCTGTCACACGTTTCACGGAGCGGCCCCATTGGAATAAGCATTTCATTGCCAAAACGGCGCTTGCCGTCAATTACGACAATTTCGATGTCCCTGCTGAGAGCATAGTGCTGAAGACCGTCATCCGTGATAATCACATCGACCTCATTTTCCAGCATTTTGACCGCTTCAGATCGTTGAGGCGCCACCACGACCGGAGCGCCGGTACGACGCGCGATCAGCACAGGCTCATCACCGGCTTCAGCCGTGGTTGTCTGTGCGGTCAGCCGCAACGGATAATGTGCAGATTTACCACCATAGCCACGGGAGACCACGCCGACTTTCATGCCCTGAGCCTGAAGCTGCTCGACCAACCAAATCACCACCGGAGTCTTGCCATTACCTCCGGCGGTAATATTACCCACAACCACCACAGGTACACAGGCGCGGTAAGCCTGCTTCTTTCCGTTCTGATAAGCCTGCCGGCGGGACCGGCTCAGCCAGCCAAAGAGCTTGCTCAATGGCCAGAACACGGGTGCAAGCGCCCACCCGGCTGGGTGGCGCTCAAACCAGATTTTTTCGATCAGGTTCGCCATGAGGTGCCTGCTCAGTCGCCAAACTGAATGCGATGCAGCTGTGCATAGGCGCCGTCTTTTTCCAGCAACTGCGCATGCACACCGCGCTCAATGATTTCACCTTCATCCACCACCAGAATTTCATCAGCATTCTCGATCGTCGACAGACGGTGTGCAATCACCAGAACCGTTTTGTCTTTCTGCAGCTCATCCAGTGCCGCCTGAATCGCACGCTCAGATTCCGTATCCAGCGCCGAAGTTGCCTCATCCAGAATCAGAATAGGCGCATCACGCAGCAGTGCACGGGCAATGGCGATACGCTGACGCTGACCACCGGACAAGCTGACACCGTTTTCACCGATAACCGTATCCAGCCCCTGTTCCATGCCTTGAATGAAGTCCATGGCATAAGCCAGTTCAGCCGCTTTTTCAATATCTGCGCGGCTGTAACGATCGCCGCTGGCATATGCGATATTGTTGGCAATCGAGTCGTTAAACAGGTGGACATTCTGGGAGACAATCGCGACCTGATCACGCAGATTGGCCAGCTTGTATTCGTGAATATCACGGCCATCGATGGTAATAACACCGGAATCGATGTCATAGAAGCGTGTCAGCAGGTTAGCAATAGTACTTTTTCCTGAACCGGAGCGGCCGACCAGTGCCAGCGTTTTACCGGCAGGGAGATCAAAGCTGACCTGACGAAGTGCGGGTGTGTCTTTAGTCGGATAAGTGAAGGTCACGTCTTTGAAAGTGACATTCCCTTTCACACGTTCAGCAACGTATGTACCGTGATCTTTTTCAGTTTCCATTTCCATCAGGCCAAACAGGGTCTGACAGGCGGCCATACCACGCTGGAACTGAGACGTTACATTGGTCAGCGCTTTTAACGGACGCATCATGCCGAACATGGCGCCAAATACCAGCGCAAAGGTTCCCGGTGTCAGTTCGCTGCGCAGGCTTTCTGTATTAGCCAGCAGCAGCACAGCAACCAGAGCCATCGACGCAATAATCTGAATAACCGGGTTGGCGATCGCCTGCGCAGAAACCAACTTCATGGTTTGCTGACGCATACTGTTGCTGACTTTCTCAAAGCGGGATTGCTCAACCTGCTGACCACCGTAGCTCAGCACAACTTTGTGTCCTTTCAGCATCTGTTCGGCAGATGAAGTGACCGACCCCATGGTGTCCTGCATGTTTTTGGAAATGCGGCGAAAACGCTTGGAGACGATCCGGATACTGATGGCGACCACAGGCGCAATCACCAGTAAGATGGCGGAGAGTTGCCAGCTGTTCCAGAACATCATGGTCATTAAGGCAATGATGGTTGCCCCTTCACGGACCAGGCTGACCAGCGCGCCACTGGTTGCGGAAGCAACCTGCTCGCTGTCATAGGTAATGCGGGAAAGCAGCGCACCGGACGATTCCTTATCAAAAAAGCTGACCGGCATTTTCATGAAATGGTTAAACACCTGGCGACGCATATTCATCACCACATTGCCCGACACCCAGGACAGACAGTAAGTTGAAACAAAGCCGCTTAAGCCGCGAACCAACATCAACCCAAGAAGATAAAAAGGCATCATTGCCAGGAAATTGGATTCCACGCTGTTCAGACCGCCGAAACTTTCGTCCATCAACGGTTTGATCATCGACAGCATCAGTGCGTCACTGGCAGCATTGACAACCAGAGCGATAACGGCGGCAATCAGCCCCGTCTTATATAAACTGATAGAAGGCCAGAGTCGTTTAAACGTATCCCAAGTGGATTGATCGTTAACTTGTGTCATGTAAAACCGATTGTTATCTGTTAGTGGCGGCTATTCTACTCGTTAACTTGAAATGCACCAAGTCAGTTGCCAACGCCTGCAGGCGCCTCACGCCTGTTTTTACAGCGAATTGTAGATCATTCAGTCAATATCACGGTCTGAACAATGCCTGATACCAGTCCGTTCTGTGATCCTGCCGGTAACGTGTCACCGTGATCTCTCCCTTATGGATACGAAGACTGATTTGCCCGCTTTCCGACGTGTCCAGCCAGGTGATGCCATGCGAGCGATAACGCTCCCGGATCCGTACTGATGGTAAGGGCCAGGGGCTGTATTTCCCCGTTGAAACCAACGCGTAACGGGCTTGCAGCGATTGCAGCCAGGTCTGTGTAGACGAGGTATTACTGCCATGGTGTGGCACCAGTAAAATGTCTGCTTTCAGTTCAGGTTCGAGCCGGGCCAGCAAGAGTTCAGAAATGGCATCAATATCACCGGTTAACAGCAGGCTTGTCTGAGATTCAGGATTCAGCCGGGCATCACTGACCTGGATCACGCAGGAATGCGGGTTTGCTGCTCGCCCGACCCGCTTTGGCGGCCACAACACCTGAAAACTCAAATCCAGCCAGCGCCAGGCTTGCCCGCGGACACAGGGGGCAAAACCTTCACGCCTGTCGCTGCTTCGTTGCCAGTCAGGAGAAAGTCTTTCCAGCACATCTGCCGTGCCACCCGCATGGTCAGCATCCGCGTGACTGAGCATGAAACCATCGAGCCCGGTAATGCCCCACCGGTGCAATACTGGCTCTACCACGGAAAGCACCATGCTGCCTCCCAGCCAGTGGTTTCCGGTGTCATAAAGAACAGCCCGGCCATGTCGCTGAATGATGACGGCAAGACCATGTCCGACATCCAGCATATCGATTTGCCAGTCTTGTGGTGGGACGCGATAACTTTTATATCCGGTATAACTTCCCCACAGCACAATCGCCACACTCAGATGTAAGCCTGCGAACTGACGCCAGGGCAGAAACCATCCCATCGTCAGCAGGACGATCAGAATCAGCAAGCCCCAGAACAATCCATCAGAAAGCGGCAGCCAGGTCCCCGAAGTCAGAGTCGCGACGTTCATCACCGGGTGAAGTGACCCGTCTGCCATTTGCCAGAACATCCCTGAGATTGCCGGAAAGGCCAGCGTAACAACAGCCAGCAGGACCAAAGGCACAGTGATCAGGCTGACCCAGGGTACAGCCAGCAGATTGACGAGCGGCGCGACCGGCGAAATCCCACCAAACCATACCCATTGTAATGGCAGCATCAGCCCCAGTAACACCAGTTGCAGCAACATGTATACCCGGCAGTTTTCTCGCCAGGCAGCGACTCCAGAAACCGAGATCCCTTTTCTGCGCCGGATCCCCCCGACATTCGCCAGATAAAGCACCAGCACTGCGCCGAAGGACAGCCACAGACCAGCCGAATATGTTGCGAGGGGATTGAGGAAGAGACAAACAGTGAACACCAGCAGCCACACTCGCATGCCACTCCAGACCACTTCCAGCCGGATGAGCAATAAGCAGAGGGCGGACATCAGCAGCGCTCTTTGGGTCGGTATACTGAAACCGGCCAGCCAGGCATACCCCAAGGCGAGTAAGAGCGCCAGCCATAACGGCAACCAGTATGTCTCCTGAAGTTCCGGCAATGCGCCACGCACGCGGTTCCCGGCCCACCAGCCCCAGGCGACGACCAGTCCGATATGCAGCCCGGAAATTGCCATCAGATGTGCCAGCCCGCTGTCGCGGAGAATTGTCCAGTCCTGTTGATCCAGCCCTTGCCGTTCACCAAAACTCAGTGCCAGTAAATAGGCCTGATAAGGCAACATTTCTGTCTGCTTTATCGCCTGTTCGAACCAGGTCTGGCGAAGACTGGTCTCAGATACCCCGGACAACAGCTGACCGGACAACACGGTACCAATTCCGTGAATTCCGGTTCCGACGGCGTATCGTTCGGCATTAAATCCCGCCGCATTGACACGTCCGTTCGGACGGCGCACACGAATATTGAACTTCCAGCGCTGCCCTTGTCTGAATACAGGTGCGTTGGGCCATTCGAGTTGTAACTGTATCTTTTCTTTGCGCTGAAGATCGCGGTCAGACACAGTTTCAGTTAAGAAAATGAATTTCTTATCAAGAATATTATGATTTATTAGGCTACGAACTTCGCCAGTTATGGTAATATTTCCGCGCTCCAGCGGAAGACGGTTCACGGTCTGACTATAATCAGCTGCAATCAACCAAGCCCAGAGCCCACCCATCGCGAACGTCAAAATTATGACGGATCGCAAACACAGGTATATCGCTCCACCGATAATCATGGCTGTAATAAAGCAGATGTAATCTGGCAAGGATGGCCAGAAGTGAAGTGACAAAATCCCGAGAGATAAACCGGCAGTCATCTGGTACATCATGACAACCCGATGAATACAGCCAAAAGAAAAAACGACATACGATGCCAAAACAACTCATAAAACGCTTCATGCCCAGCCCGGAAATGATTAAAAGCCATAAAGCTTTGAAAGTGTTTGGTACTGTGCTGCATAACCCTAACCTGTGGTGTCTGAACCGCCGCTCTGCCTCAGGCGCATTTGCGGTTGGTCTGTTTATGGCTTATGTGCCTTTACCGAGCCAGATGATCATGGCTGCCGGTCTGGCCATACTATTCGGTGTCAACCTGCCGCTTTCCGTCTCCCTCGTTTGGATCACGAACCCCATTACCATGCCCGTCATGTTTTATGCGGCCTATAAACTCGGGGCGTGGTTAATGAATGTGCCTTATCAGCCGTTCCACTTCGAACTGTCCTGGGCCTTCCTGCAGGAGCAGATGAGTCAGATTGGCCCGCCATTTCTGCTGGGCTGCTTTGTTTGTGGCACGATCTGTGCGCTGGTTGGCTACTTTGGTATCCGGGGATTCTGGCGCTATTCTGTCGTACGCAGCTGGAACAAACGCCGTTTCCGTTAACCGCATTCTGCACCGATACAAAAAAACCTCGCAATGCGAGGTTTTTTATTGGAAATCGAACTGGAAGACACAGCACCATGCTTCCGGAGACATCAGACAATCTGTCTGGTTCCGCTCCGGGGCATATCACACATTTTGCACGTAAACCTTCAGTTATTTCGCACTCAGTACCTGTGCCGGTTGTAATGCACTGGCACGTCTGGCCGGATACCAGGTCGCCAACAGGCTCAGCAAAGTGGCCGTCGCCATGACCAGCACAACATCCTGCCATTCCAGCTGGGTCGGCAGAAAATTCACAAAGTAAATATCCCCGGACAGGAACTTGTGTCCGGTCAGACGTTCGACAAACTGAGCAATTGACGTCAGATTCAGCGCCACGGAAGCACCGAGCGCAGCGCCCAGCAAACTCCCCAGCAGGCCTGCAAGCAATCCGTGCCAGACAAAAATCATCCGCACCAGCCGATCGCCCGCGCCCATTGTGCGCAGAATCGCAATATCTGCCGCCCGGTCTTTCACGGCCATCATCAGAGTCGAGATGATATTGAAACAAGCGACACCGATCACCAGAACCATCACCAGATACATGATGGTACGGACCAGTTGAATATCCCGGTACAAATAACCGTATTTCTGAGTCCAGCTCTTCAGGTAGACATAAACAGGCAGGGTCATGCCGACCTCTTTGACAATGGCCGTAGCATCCAGCACCTGGTCGACATTAATCGCAATCCCCGAGATTCCCTCACCCATGGTCAGATAGTCCTGCGCATCTTTCAGCGGAACCAGAGCAAAGTTATGATCGATTTGCCCCCCCAGCGCCAGAACACCGGCCACCTGAAGCCGAATCCGCTTAGGCGCTTTAAGCTGCTGACCACCATCCCGGTTCGGCAACATGGCTGAAATCCAGTCTCCGACACCAATACCCAGTAAATCTGCAACGCCCTGTCCCAGAATAATCTGCTTCTGACCTGCTTTCAGATTCTGCCAGGCATTGTCCTTCACATAATTTGGCAGCGCACTGACCCGGGTTTCCAGCAGCGGATCAACGCCCCGGACTTCGACCGCTTTCAGCTGAGTCCCTTTCTCCAGCAACGCAGTAAACTGGACATAAGGCGCAGCCGCCTTCACCCGCTGATTCTGCTCAACCGTTTCCAGTACCGGTTTCCATTCGGTGAAAGGCGGGCGAACTGCTTCCAGTTCTCCGTGCGGAATCACAGCCAGCACCCGGTTTTGCAATTCCCGCTCAAAACCATTCATGGCTGACAGGCCGATAATAATGACCGCCACGCCCACCGCGATCCCCAAAATGGAGGAAATGGAGATAAATGACACCATCCGGTTGCGTTTTCTGGCCCGGCTGAAGCGACTGCCGATAAATAATGACAATGGACGCATCAGGCCACCTCAACCGCCGCCAGCTGACCATCCTGCATGTGGAGACAGCGATCCAGCTTTGATGCCAGTTCATTATCATGGGTCACCACCAGAAAAGCCGTTCCGGACTCCCGGTTCAACTTGCGCATCAGGTCATAAATCTCCAGTGCTGTTTTATGATCCAGATTTCCGGTCGGTTCATCGGCCAGTACCAGCGCGGGTTTATTCACCAGAGCACGGGCTATCGCCACACGCTGACGTTCACCGCCACTCAGTTCAGAAGGACGATGACTGTATCTGTGACTCAGACCGACCTGACCCAGGATGCTTCTGGCCTGCTCGATTGCCTTCACAGCCGAAACACCGCCAATCATCAATGGCATCGCGACGTTCTCTTCTGCCGTAAAGTCCGCAAGCAGATGATGGAACTGGTAAACAAAGCCAATATCCTGATTGCGGATTTTCGCCTGTTTATTCGCACTCATACTGTTGAGTTTCTGGCCTTTGAAAAACACATCCCCTTTCGTTGGCGCATCCAGCGCTCCCAACAGGTGCAACAAGGTACTTTTACCGGAACCGGACGAACCGACAATCGCCACCAGTTCCCCGGCATTGATTTCCAGGCTGATATCATTCAGTACCTGGGTTTCCAGTTGGGCTTCCCGGTACACCTTGAAGAGGTTTCGGCATACCAACAATGAATTACTCATAACGCAAGGCCTCTGCAGGACGGACGGAAGCCGCCCGGTAAGAAGGAAATAAGGTTGCTAATAAACTCAGGCTGATTGCGCCAAGAATGACTGTTGCGACCTGTAACGGCTTCACCTCAACCGGCAAAGCGCCGCCCAGATTGACCAGGTTGATCCCCAGCAGCGACATCAGGGGGTTAATATTCAAAGCGAGGATGGTCCCGAGAATGCCGCCGGCTAATGCCCCAATCACCCCACTGCTGGCGCCCTGAACCATAAAAGTCAGCAGAATCTGACGGCTGGTCATGCCCTGAGTTTTCAGAATTGCCACTTCAGCCTGTTTTTCCATCACAACCATGATCAGGGCGGAAATGATATTAAACGCGGCCACACCAACCACCAGTCCCAGCATCAGGCCCATCATGTTCTTTTCCATTTTGACCGCCTGAAACAGCTCGCCTCGCTGCTCCCGCCAGTCAGACCACTGCCAGTTGTCCGGCAACGGCATTTGAGAAAGCTGCGTGACACTGAATGGATCCTCAAGGAACAGGCGCCAGCCTGAAAACTCACCGGGTTTATAACGCAGCAATCGGCCGGCATCTTCAATATTGGTCAGCACCAGTGACTTATCAACATCCGATCCGGTGAAGTAAATCCCGGCAACGATGAAATTACGCTGGCTGGGAATGCGGCCGAGCGGCGTGTAAACACTGACACTCGTGACCATCAGACGAACTTTGTCGCCAACTCTGACACCCAGTTGCTGTGCCATACCATTCCCCAGAATCACCCGGTAGCTGCCGGGTGTCAGGTCGCTGACAGCGCCCTGCACCATATGCGCAGCCAGCGGCTCAAAACCATCCGGCGTGACACCCAGCATAGAGCCCGCCGCAAGGGCATTCGGGCTTTGCAGCACCGCTTCCGCACGGGTCAATGGCGCAACCTGATTCACCTGAGGGATTGCAGAAAGTGCTGCCGGTGGCTGCTCGGGTTGTGTAAAGCGGCCATCGGGATGTGAGATCAGCGCCTGAGGCAACACACCTAAGATCCGATCTTTGAGCTGCTGCTCAAATCCGTTCATGACAGAGATCACAATCACCAGCGCCAGCACACCAATGGTAATGCCTGCGGTAGACATGCCGGAAACAAAGCGGCTGAACCGATCGCCGGAACGGCCTTTCAGATATCGAAGCCCAATAAATACGGGCAATGGATGAAACATCATTCGGTCTGGAACCATCCTGTTAACAGTGTTCAAAAGGATACCTTCTGACAAACGGGATTACCACGAAGTGGTGTAAAAGAAATGAAAAAAGAGTGGCTAAAAATCAAGCTCTTGATGCCTCCGGCTTGCCCGCCAGCCTGTGCTAAGTGATAATCGAAGCATCTGCATGAAAACACGAGTAACACATGAATCAGGACGAGTACTTTTCAGTCCATGCCGGGCTTACCATTAATGTTGAACCTTTGCCGGTACAATTTGAACTGCCCGACGATCTGACGTTTATCCGCGAAATCCCGCCGCTATTTCGTGTTGCGAGTGAATGCAGCGAACTGGAGCACAATGCTGAAAAGGTTCTGCAGCAGGAAAGTAAAAACATGAACCGCACCCTGCTGGATTATCTGGCAACCCAGAATCATAAAATCAACCTGCTCCTGTCGTTTGTGCTAGCTCAGCAGGATGATCCGGCATTTCGCCAGATCACACAAACTTTTGGCGCCAGTCAGCTGACCTATATTTCCGGGCAGCCACTGAACGCCGGCAGCCCGGTCCGTTTGAAACTCTTTCTTGAAAATCCGCCTGCTGCCGTGTATTGCTATGCCAGTGTACAAAACTGCCAGCCAGTCGGGGATGATCGCTTTGAAGTTACCCTGCATTACACCCGACTGCAGGAAGAAGACAGGGATCTGCTTATCCGTGCGGCGTTACACATTCAGCAGAAACTGCTGAGGCAACGCGCGATGCAACGAAACGATAACCAATAATTTGTCATGACAATACAGACTTTATTTTCGCTTCCGGTACCAACCAAAGCCGGCGATAAACGATTCGTCGGTCAGGTTTCCGGAGCTGCGCTGGCGATTGCCATTGCCGAGCTGGCCAAGAGTCATCAGGGGCCGGTTCTGGCGGTCGTGCCGGACACTCAGACCGCGCTTCGCCTGCAGCCGGAAGTGAGCCAGTTTACCCAAGTCGAGGTCAATGTGTTTCCGGACTGGGAAACCCTGCCCTACGACAGTTTTTCACCGCATCAGGACATCATCTCCGACCGGCTGGCGCGCCTGTATCAGTTGCCTACCCTGAATGAAGGCATCCTGCTGGTTCCCGTCAGTACCCTGCTGCAACGACTCACACCGCGCACTTTTCTGCATCAACATGCCTTGCTGGTCAGCAAGGGCGATCGTCTGTCACTGGAGAAACTGCGCCTTCAGCTGGAAGCCGCCGGTTATCGCCATGTCGATCAGGTGATGGAACATGGTGAGTATGCCAGCCGTGGTTCACTGCTCGATTTATTCCCGATGGGGAATAACGAGCCGTACCGGATTGATTTCTTTGATGATGAAGTGGATTCCATCCGCCAGTTCGATCCGGAGTCCCAGCGTTCGACCGGCGAAATCGGCAACATTCATCTGCTGCCTGCCCATGAATTTCCAACCGATGAAGTGGCAGTAGAAAACTTCCGGATGCGCTGGCGCGAGCGCTTTGAAGCACGCCGGGAACCAGAGTCAATTTATCAGCAGGTCAGTAAACGGACCTGGCCTGCCGGGATCGAATACTGGCAACCTCTGTTTTTTGAGCAAACAGACACCCTGTTTGACTACCTGCCGGCAGACACCCTGCTGCTCACCATTGGCGAATTGGAACAGGCCGCCGAACATTTTCTGAGTGATGCAGATTACCGCTATCAGGAACGCCGCGTCGATCCGTTGCGCCCGTTACTTGAACCGAAAGAGCTCTGGCTGTCGGCAAGCGACATGTTCTCTGGCTTCAAAACACTGCCGCAGGTCAGACTGAGCAAAGCGCCGGAAGAAGAAAAAGCCGGTCGATTCAACCCGGCAATCACACCGGTGCCGCCTCTGACGATCAACCATCAGCTCAAAGAACCGATGTCTGCCCTGCGCAAGTTTCAGGAAAGCTTCACCGGCAAAATCATATTCTCGGTTGCCAGTGAAGGGCGCCGCGAAGCCCTGCTCGATCTGCTGGCACGGATCAAATTACGGCCAATGGTTTGCCAGAGTCTGGAAGAAGCGATGGCTGCTGCCAGTCCCTGCACCCTGGTGATCGGAGCTGCGGAACAAGGATTTATTCTTGAAGATCCGCAGCTGGCCTTTATCTGTGAAAGCGATTTGCTGGGTGAACGCGTCATTCAGCGTCGCCGGCGTGAAGAAAAGCGGACCGTCAGCTCCGATACCATTATTCGCAATCTGGCGGAACTGAAAATCGGCCAGCCTGTCGTCCATCTGGATCACGGCATTGGCCGCTATCAGGGACTGCAGACCCTGGAAGCCGGCGGCCTGACGACTGAATACGTCACACTTGAATATCAGGGCGGCGCCAAACTCTATGTGCCGGTTGCCTCACTACACCTGATCAGCCGCTATTCAGGCGGCGCCGAAGAAGCAGCCCCGATTCATAAGCTGGGCGGGGAAGCCTGGCAGAAAGCCCGGAAGAGAGCCGCTGAAAAAGTCCGGGATGTGGCCGCCGAGCTGCTGGATGTCTACGCGAAACGTGAGCTTAAACCGGGTTTCAAATTCAAACTCGATCGTGAGGCTTACGCCGATTTCTGCACCGGTTTCCCGTTTGAGGAGACCCACGATCAGGCACTGGCAATCAACGCGGTGCTGTCTGATATGTGCCAGGCGAAAGCGATGGATCGGCTGGTGTGCGGTGACGTGGGCTTTGGTAAAACCGAAGTCGCCATGCGTGCCGCTTTTGTTGCCGTCGATAACAGCAAGCAAGTGACTGTGCTGGTCCCGACAACTCTGCTCGCTCAGCAGCACTTCGAGAACTTCCGCGATCGTTTTGCCAACACACCGGTCCGGGTTGAAGTCCTGTCCCGTTTCAAAACGGCCAAAGAGCAAAAGGTCATTCTGGAAGACGTCAAAGAAGGCAAGGTCGATATTCTGATTGGCACCCACAAGCTGCTCAATGCCGAGGTCAAATATCATGATCTTGGCCTGCTGATTGTCGATGAAGAACACCGATTTGGGGTTCGCCAGAAAGAGAAACTGAAATCGCTGCGCGCAGATGTCGATATCCTGACTCTGACCGCAACCCCGATTCCGCGAACCCTGAATATGGCGATGAGCGGGATGCGGGATCTGTCGATCATTGCCACTCCGCCGGCACGCCGACTGGCGATCAAGACCTTCGTCCGTGAGCGGGAAGATCTGATTATCCGGGAAGCGGTGCTGCGTGAAATCATGCGTGGCGGTCAGGTGTATTTCCTGCACAATGACGTCGAAAGCATCGAAAAAGCGGCCCAGGAACTGGCAACGCTGATCCCGGAAGCCCGGATTACCACAGCACACGGTCAGATGCGTGAGCGCGATCTGGAAAGGATCATGAGCGACTTTTACCACCAGCGTTTCAATCTGCTGGTGTGTACAACCATCATCGAAACCGGTATCGACGTTCCGACAGCCAATACCATCGTCATCAACAGAGCTGATCATCTGGGACTGGCGCAGTTACACCAGTTACGCGGACGGGTCGGTCGTTCCCATCACCAGGCTTACGCCTATCTGCTGACGCCACATCCGAAACGCATGACCAAAGATGCCGTCAAACGTCTGGAAGCGATTGCGTCACTGGAAGATCTGGGAGCGGGCTTTACGCTGGCAACACACGACCTCGAAATTCGGGGAGCAGGTGAACTGCTGGGTGACGAACAATCCGGCCAGATCCAGTCTGTCGGTTTTACGCTGTTTATGGAAATGCTGGAACAGGCCGTTGAGTCACTCAAAGCAGGAAAAGAACCATCGCTGGATGATCTGCTGCGTGAACAGACCGAGGTCGAGCTGCGTTTGCCAGCCTTGCTCCCGGAAGACTACATTCCGGATATCAACACCCGGCTGTCGCTTTACAAACGCATCGCCAGTGCCGGCAATGAAGAGTCGCTGGATGAACTGAAAGTGGAGCTGATTGATCGCTTTGGTCTGCTGCCGGATGCCACAACGAATCTGCTCACCCTGAATAAGCTGAAACTGAAAGCGGCCAGCCTGGGCCTGCGACGGATTGAAGCCGGCGAAAAAGGCGGTTATTTCGAATTTACCGAAAATGCCGCCATAGACCCCGGTTTTCTTGTGAGTCTGTTACAATCAAACCCACAACAATTCCGGATGGATGGCCCGACCAAACTGAAGGTCACAGCGCCGCTGACGGATCGCCGGGAACGCATCAAGTATGTTGACGGCTTCCTAACACAATTAGCTGAAAACACCCTATAATGGCTGCATACCAGTGCGGAGTATTATCTTGAAAAATCTGATTTATTTACTGCTGCTTGTCATCAGTTTGCCAAGTTTCGCAGAGCGCCAGTTTGACATTGAGATCATCATTTTCAAACGCAATGTGAATCCGGATCAAACCGGTGAATCCTGGCCAGACCAACCCGCACCCCTGGATTATTCCGGAACGGTGCAACTGAGCGGCTCACCACAGCTGTCGAACCGCGGCATTACCATGATGCCTGCCAGCCAGTTTCAGCTGAACAGCCAATTCCAGCGTCTGAAAGACCATGCCGGTTTTACGCCGCTCGCACATTTTGGCTGGCGCCAGGGTGACCTGAGTAAAGCACAGGCACCAACCTTCCATTTGGTTGCAGGCCGTGACTTTTCTGACCAGTATCTGGCAGATGGCTCATCCAAAGCGGAAGCAGCTGCACAAGCAATGGCTGCACCGCCGAGCTTTGAACTTTCAGAAGACGCAGCTCAGGCAGCCCCTGCTGTGCAGCCAAACACTCCGCTTTATGAGCTGGAAGGTAAAATTCAGGTCTATGTGAACCATTACCTGTTCACCAATGCACAGCTGGACTTGCGTGAATCTGGCCGCCGTGAAGTGGTTGTAGGCACCGAACCCCTGGATGACCTTTCCACCGCGCTGAGTGACAATGTTCAGTTTGGTCAGTTACAGGAAGTGAAGAAGAAAATTGAGGTGGAAGAGTTCCTCAAAACTTTCCGATTTGATCAACAGCGTCAGATGCGCAGTGGTGAAACTCACTATCTGGATCACCCGCTCATGGGGATGGTCGTACAAATCCGACGTCTTGATTCATAACGCATTAACGGGGCCGTCACTGGCCCCGTTTTTGATCGACTGGGCAGATACTCAGATGAAACTGGATTATGTTTTAACCACTCCCCGTCTCTACCTCCGCCCATACAAAATGGTCGATCTGGCTGACAATCTGGCTGCAGTCCTGGAATCGCAATCTGATCTGGCCCCCTGGGTTGAGTGGTGTCATCCCCACTATAGCCAGCAGGATGCTCACGCCTGGATATCAGCCTCCCAAATGAACTGGAAACTGGAAAACGGTTACGAACTGGCTATTTTCACACGCCGTGATGACCAATTTCTGGGTACCGTTTGTCTCAATAACCTGTCCAGGCTGACAAACTCAGCCGAATTAGGCTATTGGATTCGCAGCAGTTGCCACCGGCAGGGATATGCCTGCGAAGCTATTTTGTCTCTGGCACGTTTCGCCTTTGAAACGTTAGCGCTCACCCGGCTGGAAATTGTCGTCCATATCGGGAATCATGCCAGTCAGAAAACCGCTGAACGGTGTGGCGCACGGTTTGAGTCTTTAAGCCGGAATCGCATATTCACGCACGATCAACCGAAGGACGGCATGGTTTATTCGCTCATTCCGCAAGATATCACCAGGTTTTTAGGCTAAACTTCTCCTCAGCAGACTTAACAAAAGGTAGGAAAATCAGTGTCTAAAATTATCATTGCTGTCATTCTCATTGGCTTACTCGTTTTCTTCTTCCAACGCAGCCAAAGTAACAAGCAACAGGCACAGCAAAATATTGAGGAAGGCAAAGCCTTTCTAGATGCCAACAAAAATCAGGAAGGGATCAAAACAACCAGTTCCGGACTGCAGTACATGGTGCTGAAAACCGGCACAGGCACAGTGCATCCGAAAGCTTCAGATCAAGTCACCGTGCACTACCACGGTACTTTAATCGACGGCACAGTATTTGACAGTTCAATTGAGCGTGGCGAACCCATTGCATTCAGTCTGAATCAAGTCATCCGGGGCTGGACAGAAGGATTACAACTGATGGTTGAAGGGGAAAAGGTAAGACTCTTTATTCCTGCCGATCTTGCCTACGGGAACCGCAGTATGGGAAAAATTGGCCCGGGCTCGGTGCTGATCTTTGATGTTGAACTTCTGAAAATCAACTAAATAGGTTGGAAATCCCCAAAAAGAAAACCGCCTGAACGCAGGCGGTTTTTTTCGGTCATCAGCCAGGGAGTTTCCCCTACCATGACCAGGCACGACATTAATGCAGCTTCAGGTTCGGGCGCAGTACGCGGTTGATCCGTCCGACCAGCATCATCAGACTGGTCTTAAAGAAGCCGTGCAACGCAATATGGTGCATCCTGTACAGTGAAATATACATGACACGTGCAATCCGCCCTTCAATCATCATCGAGCCTTTCGTCAGATTCCCCATCAGGCTCCCGACAGTAGAAAAACGACTCAGTGAAACCAGTGAGCCGTGATCCACAAACACATAAGGCTTCTGTTGACGGTCTGTCAGCTTCGCCACAATGTTTGAGAAACATCGACTGGCCATCTGATGGGCCGACTGGGCGCGCGGCGGAACCAGCGTGCCGTCTTTCTGAGTACATGCAGCCAGGTCACCAATGACATAAATATCATCATCACGTGTGGTTTGTAGTGTATCTTTCACCACCAACTGGTTGATCCGGTTCGTCTCCAGTCCGGCGATATCTTTCATGAAATCAGGTGCTTTGATACCAGCCGCCCAGACCATCAATTGAGCCGGAATATGCTCACCGTCTTTGGTGGTCAAACCGGTTTCATCAGCCTTGGTCACCATGGTTGCCGTGTGAACATTAACCCCGAGTTTGGTTAGTTCACTGTGCGCAGCTGAAGAGATCCGTGGCGGCAATGCCGGAAGAATTCGCTCCCCCGCTTCAACCAGATTGACGTTCAGGCGTGAACTGTCCAGATCACCAAAGCCGTACAGACGTAATTCTTTGACCGCATTGTGTAATTCAGCCGACAGCTCTACACCGGTCGCACCAGCGCCAACAATGGCAATATCAACCGTTTTCTGTTCTTTATTAGCATGCAGTTTCAGGAACTGGTTGTTCATTTCCGTTCTGAACTTACTCGCCTGCTCCGGGCTGTCGAGGAAGATACAGTGTTCACGAACTCCAGGCGTGTTGAAGTCATTGCACTTTGATCCAATCGCCAGCACCAGAATATCGTATTCCAGTTCACGTTCCGGGATCAGCAGATCGCCATGCTCGTCATTCAGTGCATTTAACTGAATGACTTTCCGATCCCGGTCGATATCTTTGAGCGCACCCAGCTGAAAATCAAAATGATGATTTTTGGCATGCGCCCGGTAACTCAGCGCATCCACCCCTTCATCAAGCGAGCCTGTTGCGACCTCGTGCAGCAGGGGTTTCCACAGATGACTGCTGTTTTTATCGACAAGGGTAACGTTTGCCTTGCCCTTACGGCCAAGTGTCCGCCCAAGTTTTGTGACCAACTCAAGGCCACCAGCACCGCCTCCAACTACGATGATTCTAGTCACAGTCTTTTCCTCTAGTTTTTATAAATCTTGCACAAACCGACAGGGCAAAAGCCCTGCCAGGTATAAATTCTGACTGACGTAGAGTTTGACCAGGTGATGACTGTCATTCACCTGCAGAGGGAGAGGCATATACTCAATTTTTTGCTTTAAACTGCTTTATTGTTTGTAAGTGCTGGGAGATTTTTTTGAATTTATGCGTTTGGGTCTCATCCCAGATGACTTGGTAATATGCGTCCAATGTTCTGCTTGTTGATAGATTATCTAACACTTCATCTTCAGTTGAAAGTATGCAGAGACACTTACCGGCATTTTTTTCCCGAAAATCAGCCACACATTTTGTTGCGATATCCGAGTACTCTTCAGGACGATCAATTTTACCTTGCATAATTGTTTCAGGATGTAAATTCGGATTAAAGATCACTTGCTTAATACCGCAAAGAAATCCGATACGCTCGGCCCAGTAGCCGCCCAGTCCCACCCCACAGATTAAAGGGGAAAGATCATCGCTGGCAGAAATCTGCTTATCCACCTCTTTCAGCAAGTGCTGCATATCATGTTTGGGGTGAAACGTACTGTAAGTCACAGCTCTGACGTCGGGATCAATAAACTGCAGCTGAAGTACTTTTTCATGATTGCCGGGGCTGGTTGAATCAAATCCATGCAGATAAATAATCACTGATGCCTCCAATGTATATCCGGATTAATTTTGTGGATATTTACTATACGCAACATCCCTGCGTCCCCACAATCTCAAAATGGATATCCATTGAGCCAAATCATCAGATCACTGCTGAATCAGCACGGCAATGTCCTTGCGGATGACGGTCAGCTTATCAATGAAGTGCTGACGTTGTTTCTGAGAAAGGCTTTGATTCAGCCGGGTCATGACAGCAAACCGGCGTTGCAGATATTGATCCAGCTGAGGCTGAACCGGCGCATAACGAAAGGCAACAATATCTTTGAGCAGCCGCTCAAGTTGCGCTTCAAACTCAGGACGATGACGCTTCTCCATCAATGCCAGCCACTGCTGATACAACCCCTCGCGGGTCGAGAAAAAAACCGGTTCAATCTCCAGCTGATACTGAGCCAGCTCCGAAATCATGGTCTTTTGCTCTTCAGTTAAAGAGCCTACCCATTCCCGGCTGATTTTCTCAAACCGGGCTTGATATCGCTTGAGCTTCTCTTGCTTGCTCAGTTTGTCCCGGTCTTGACGCAACTGGTCCAGATCTTTGTTGACCCTGGTATTTATCTGTTCAACCTGAATATTGCTGAGATAACGAAGCAGATTGGTCACCGGTGGGGTAAAAACCGCAATCGTCTGCTCACCAAGCGCAGTAAAACTGTGGTGATACCCCTGAATTTGAGCTGTCGTCATCGGTCGCTGCAAATCCTGCTGCAATTTCAGAATATGCTGATGCAACCGGGGCAGTTCCTGCGCCCGATGGATGGCCTGAGCCTGCCGGAGTTCACCGATAAAACGCGCTTCTTGAGCAGAAGTCAGACTGACATAATCATCCAGATACCAGGGAACCCAGTAATCCATCGTGTTATAGGCAAGCCGGGCAGTACAACCCGTGAAGAGAATCAGTGTCAGAAAAAGGAAAAGCAGCCTTTGCCGGCAGTTTCGGATCACAGCCACTTTCCCTCCTTGAGCAGATTACACTGCCCGGTTAACTGGCTGGCCATGGCTCATCAGTGCGTCAGCTTTGCAAACAAAGCTTCTGCTTCAAGACGATAGGATGGATCCTGCCACAGATTTGCGCCAGCATAATACCAAAGCATAGCCAAGAAATCGCACCACGGAAGCCATTGCAAAACAGCTTCTGAGACAACCTCGGCGTCATACCTCATTTCCCGGGCATAGGTATTTACAGCCTGCTGAACGTTCAGAGAATTTGCCTGAATTGTCAGCGAGAGATCCAGCATCGGATCACCGGCAGCCGCATATTCCCAGTCAATTACCCGGATTCGGCCATCGGACTGCCGGATCAGATTGTAGTAACCCAAATCATGGTGACAGCAAGTATCCGCATACCGACTTCGAGGGATCTGCCGGAAAAATTTGGCGCAAACACGCTCTAATCCGTCGTGCCTGTCGTCAGGATGCACAGATTTCAGATATTGTTCTGCCCGCTGCCTGACCTCAAGCCGCCATTCCGGAACGGGTAAGCGATGCACCTGCGTCTGAACCGTGATCAGCTCATTCAGTGAAGGGGGTTGTTCGAAAGTTTCGCCTTCAAGCCAGGCGACCAGAATCCCCTCTCCTGTTCTAGCGACAGGCGCAGGAGACAAACCGATATGCTGAATTGCCGTAAGAATTTGATATTCGTGGTCACGGTTCACCCCAAAAGCAAGGCTTGCCGGACTGACGGGGCGCCAGACGGCTGAGGTGGTACTTTTACCGTCGGAAGGAGATGAGACAGGTTTTAATGTCAGTTGCCAGCAACGATTACTCAGCCCGCCCCCTAAGGGACGGGCCTGGATCACATCAAACCCTGCAATACGGGAGAACGGAAGTGCTCCCTTTGCGGAAAGTGATGGCACTTACCAGCCCAGCAGGCGCTTTGCTTCCTGCTTACGGATTTCAGTTTCGTCTGCCCACTCGATGAGTCCTGTTTCCAGATCCATCAGTCGCATGGTCATCTTGTAGTACACATCTTTATCGCTGCCCGCCTGTTTGACGATACTGGACAGGTTGCCGTACATCATGTACTGAGCACCCACCATTTTTCCGAACTGAATGGCTGTGCTCTGGTTCACCAGCTCATCGTTATTCTGGAAATTCAGCTGCTTACGAACTGACTCAACACGCGTCATATCGACAAAACGGAAACGACCTGAGTTCAGCAGCTTCGTACTGATAGAGTCCGTCACAGACTCAGTATCAATGTGCTCACTGGTTTTATTCTTGATGCTTTCGACAAAGATGATCGGACGCTTGCCAGCAGTAATAGCCGCCACAGAGCCAGACGACAGCATGCTGTCTGTCATATCTTCTGCAATTTTTTGTAAATCGCTTGAGCCGAAATCAACCGTTGTGGTTTCAACTGCCTGAGCATCCCCGTAAGAAACCTGCTTCGCACAGCCGCCCATCAGTGCAGCAACACCCATTAAAGCAATGACGCGTTTTTTCATTTCTAACCCTTTATCGGTTTAATCTTGTTTTTTGAATGCTGTGCCGGCTAAAAAGCCGACCCAATCCAGAATGCTTACCAAGTAGTCGTGGCTTCACGAATGTAAATACGGTAGTTTTCCGCTTCAGGTTTTTTCGCCATGGCTTTAATCGTCATGGTGTCCTTACCGTGCAGAACAAACTGACGCCACGGACTGTCGCTACCGCCGATTTCCAGTCCTTTTGCATCATACCAGTAGAAACGGTATTGCAGCTTAATGTCACCATCAACTTTACTGACTACCGGCACGCCAGCCTGTAATAAACCGTTTTGCCGCGTCACATCAGCTTTTTCGATGCCTACTTTGTTCGCCAGCTGAGGGTTCGCAATGACAACACTCTGATTACTGCTGTCGATGCTGATCCCTGATGTTGTCGTCCGGGCACATGCCGTCATCATCAGCGCCAAGCAAATCGCTATCACATATTTCATCAGTTTCCTCCTAATAGCACGGACCAACCGTCCATTGTCTCTCCCTGACGGGATACCCAAACCAAGGTTGTTCGGCCTTGTTTCACCTCTGCATCAACCGAATGCCCTTGCCAGTGAATCTGGTGAGTCCCCGGACGCAAATCGTCCTGATAGAGGGTCACCTTTGCAGGCAGAGTCTGCCAGCTTCTGGTATCAGGTTGTTCAGTCAATGTGTTGAATATATTGGCCAGCAAATTACCGACATCATTGCCATTTTGAGCCGCAGCCTGCCGCAGCTGCTCTTTTGCAATCACTCTCAAGACCTGCCGTAAAACTCTCGCCGGCATGCTTTCGCTCAGGCTTTGCTTTGCCATTTGCGTCACATCAGTCAACGACGATGCATTGACTGCCTGCTCACCAATGCTGAGCTGTCCCGGCAAAATCACTGGCCGCGGCGGATAATAAGGCAGCGCCAGATTATGCAGCACGTTCTGACCGTTGTCGTTATACACCCAGTACGGTGTACGTCGGCCTTCCGGCGCTTGCACGACCCCTTGCTCATCTAAAATAATCAGGCGACCAGTTCCGGATTCCGGTGATTTCAGGGCGCCGTATTTTTTAGCCAGCAACTGCTGATCATTTTTCATGCCCAGCCTTACAGCCAGCCGCTGAACGGTTCGGGCCACATACAGGTTATCCGGTGCAACAGCCAAAGCGCGTTTGTAATCGATATAGGCGTCATTCAGATTCGCATCAGCTTCAAACAACACACCGGAGAGATAGAACAGATAGCCATTCTGTACCGCTGCCAATTTGTTCCCTGCACCAGGGTAGTTTGATAAAACGGCACCAATATTGTCGGAAAGCCCTTCATCTTTCATCTGGGTTTCTGCGGCCTGCAGCTCAGATTCACGCAGTTTCTTTGCGGTCTCCTGAACCATGTTTGCACGTCGCATTTCGACCAGCGCACCTTCCAGGTCATGTTTCTGAATGTAGTTCAGAGCCAGATATAAATGCAAAAAACCCAGTTCATAATCAGAGGCTTGGTAGGTGATCATATTGTCATTCGTGAACAATGACCCAGCCTGATTCAACCCTTCCGAGATCTGAATCTGTGCAGCGTCCTGCTGTAGCTTCACAGCATGATCTGCATACTGAAAAGCCGATAAACTGTCCGGGTAGTCCCTTGTGAGAAAGTTCAGTCGCCCGCGTTCCATTCCATCCAGGATAGGACCAGCAGGTTCTTCAGGCAGCGCCTCCAGCGCCGTCTGGTATTGCCCACTAACCAACGCATGCCTGCTGGCAGTTGTGCTGGCACTGTAATGGCTGAACAGACTGTGTCCCGATAAATTGGTACAGCCGGCAAGAACAGAAGCGCAAAAATAGATAATCGGTGTACGCAGGAAATTCTTTTTCATTCGATCCTGTCTGTCATCTGGCAGTCGTCATACTTTATATGTGACGACTGCCAAGGAGATTTCTTTAACGATTAACCAACCAGCATCGGTCCGAGCGGGCGACCACCTAAAAGGTGCATATGAACGTGATAGACTTCCTGCCCGCCAAACGGATTGCAGTTCACGATCAGCCGGTAACCGTCTTCGGCAATCCCTTCCGCCTCAGCCAGCTTGCGCGCTACCGTAAACAGACGTCCCATGGTTGCTTCATCATCGGCTTCAACATGGTTCACAGTCGGAATCAATTTGTTTGGAATGATCAGAATATGACTGGGTGCACGTGGATTAATATCGCGGAATGCAGTGACCAGATCATCCTGATACACAACATCAGCCGGAATTTCCTTACGAATAATTTTGCTGAAGATAGTTTCTTCTGCCATGGCTAGCTCCATTTTCTCATTTCTTACCATCACCGAGTATGCTCGACTCCTGTCGATGGCGCAATATTGAACACCGTTTTAAACACTTTTTCCAGCATTTATTTTCAGTCGATTCAAGTTTTTGCTACCCCTGGCAAAGTATGTGTAGATAACATTTGTTTATCTTTAAAACACTCATTAGCGCAAGCAAGGAGACCGAACCCATGAACGTCAGAAATCTGACTGTCCATAACAAAACCGGATGATATTTTGATGACATGGTCACGGCTTTCACATGACTTATTTTACGTCGTGAAGCAAACGTTGTATGACATCACATGACAATAACAAATTGATAAAAAAGAAAGGCTAAGCCACCAAAGTTTAAATGGACAGATTTTGCCGATTTCGGCACATGCTGTTTAGGGACGATAAGCAATGAAGAAACAAACCTCTGTTATCAGGCGCATGTATGCGGGTTTTGCCGTCATGATTGCTCTGTTCGCAATGACCAGTACGCTCACCCTGATGGAAACCAAAAACATTTATGGTCATCTTGAGACCGTCAATACAGAATCCTTGCCTCTGGTCACTGTGTCGAGCCAGGCCAATGTCGAGCTCCTGACTGCGGATAAAGTCTTTAAAGACTTCCTGACCAGCAATAATCAGACGCAGATGAAGCACGACAAAGCCCAGTTTACCGAAGCCTTTGAACAGTTTCGTCGAACGCTAGAACAATTGGTCGAAACAGCGCAGGATGACCCCGCACTAAGCAACCAGCTTGATGCGCTGAATGCCCTCGAAGATCGTTATTTTGCGCAGGCTCAGGCTGCCATGAGCAACTACCGGGAGCAACTGGCTGCAAATGAAGCGCGACAGCAATCCATCCGCCGGTTTCAGCAATTGCACCGCGATCTGAATGTCCGCATGAAAGATGTGATTGCGGATCGCAGCCGGGTGTCCGAGCTGATGCTGGCCAAAAGTTACTTTGACAAGCTCAGTCAGACAGAAGCCATTACTTCAGACGCCCTGGCTTCTTCTGATGTCGATAAAATCAACGAAGCAATCAAAAACAACAAACGACTGGTGAGTCACCTCAAGAATTCTTACCGGACGTTGAGCAGTATGATCCCGGATCTGAAGCGTACTTTTGATTCGCCCATCGAAGAATATAATCAGGATATCGGCCAGCCGGGCGGTGTGCTGAACGTTCACTTCAACTACATTCAGGCCCAGGAACGTCTGTATGCCAACATCAGTCAGCTGACTGCTGAAATCAACAACGCAAATTCGCTGCTGGCCAGCTTCCGGACTCAGGCTCGCGCAGATATGGATCGTGCTATCGAACAAGCGGGCGAATCTTATCAGTCCGGTGTGACACATACGATTCTACTGGGTTGTCTGACTGCCCTGCTCGCTGTGATCATCGGCTGGTTCCTGGCACGAAATGTCCGCCAGCCACTGGCTTCAACACTGCAAACACTGGAAGCTCTGACTGCAGGCGACATGACACAGCGCATCACGAACAACAAATTTGCGGAATTCAGCCAGCTCAGTCACCACATCAACACCCTGGCCGATCACTTACAGCAGTTGCTGCGCCAGCTTAGTGATGCATCTGGGGAGCTGACCAAGGTTGCAGCACAAAACCAGTCGACGACCACAGATGCCAAAAACCGCCTGCACGAACAGCGTCAGCAAACAGCATCTGTTGCCACGGCAATGACAGAGATGGAACACTCCGTGTCTCATGTCACCCAAAGCGCTCAGCATACACTGGATAAGGTCAAGAACGTTGAATCGGCTGCAGCCACGGGCCGCGATGTCATGGGCCGCAATATTTCGACAACGCATCAACTGTCGGAACAACTCGACGAGTCCGTACAAGCCGTTACCCAGCTGCAGCAAATGAGCAGTAATATCGGCAGTATTCTGGACGTCATTCGCAATATTGCGGATCAGACCAACTTGCTGGCATTAAACGCTGCCATTGAAGCTGCTCGCGCCGGAGATCAGGGACGCGGGTTTGCCGTGGTTGCTGATGAAGTCAGAATTCTGGCCCAGCGCACTACAGATTCGACCGGCGAAATTGAGTCGATGATCCAGGAGCTGCAATCCAGTGCCAGTCAGGGTGTCCGGGTGATTGAAAGCTGCGTGCAGGAAATGGAAAACAGTGTCAGTCAGACCTCGGAAGCCAGCAGCGCCATGGAAGAGATTGAGGCCATTATCATTGAGATCAGTGATATGAGCAGCCAGATTGTGCAGGCAACGGAAGAACAGCGTAGTACTACCGCCAGCATTGCCCGCAGCCTGGAAGACATCAGTGAAATTGCTGATGCCAATCTGGCATCCATGGAAAGCGTCACCAGTGCCAGCCTGAAGCTGGATCAGCAAGCCAAAGAACAGAACGAACTGGTGCGACGATTTAAATTATAGTGTTACCAACTGTCCAATGGCCGGATGATTATCCGGCCTGTTTATCATTTAAGATCAGTATGTTGAGTGCAGGAATTTGAGTTCACTGTATAGCCTCAAACACGCGTTACTTAAAATCAGCTTTTTCCGAGCTCCATCCTAATAGCTGCACTATCTTCCAACCTACATAAGCAATCGACACATAACCGTAACCAAAGATCAGTCCTAAAAAGCAAAGAAACAAAACAGTGGATCCAGCGCTAGAAAAACTGTTCGGTGGGCTAGCGAGCAAAGAGGCGATTGAAAGAAAAGGCAAAAAAATCAGTGGGGTCAACCACATGACCTTTTTCACTTCATGATCGCTTCGGTCCCTCATCCAATAGAGGGTACAAGCCACAAAAAGCGCGTAAGGAAAACCAGCAATCAGGACGGAGAGTACGATAAGTAATACAAGAAAACTGTCGGCAGCCAATCCAAAAGAAAAGTCCAGCAGCATGGCTATCAAGCCGCAGATAAAAGGAATAAAGAGGGCATATCTAAAATAGACTTTGAACATCATCAACTGAACCACTTCCACTCAAATTTTATAAATTCCATTCACTCAACAGCGACATCGTTCTTTGTCAAAAACTGTGCGCTCATGTCTGAAATACTGACTGTTCTCAAAGTCACAGACTAGGATTTCAACATGAACGCTTTGCGGACGAGCATCAATGCATAACCGAGCAGATTTTCCCCGCGCCATTGCGCCGGATCTTTCGCACGCTCATCGTCGGCTGCCAGACCTATTCCCCAAACTTTATCCACCGGACTTGCTTCAACAAGTATGCTGTCTCCAGTAGAAATCAGGAACGCGAGTAAATCCGGATTTTGACTGAATTTAAGCCGATTCGCCTGAACCACAATACTCAATCGATTTTGATTCCACAGCGTCTCATCAAAGCCTGAAACTTCACGCCCCAGCTTTTTCACTTCATTCGGAAGATCACACCGGATGATTTTTTCGGCCACAGCAAAGTCACCAAACAAAACTGCTTTTTGATACATCATGTAGTGCTCAGCCGTGTGAAACTGAATGCCATTTTCCTCAAAAGAAGCGTCATACCATTGGCTGAAACACGATTTCGACACACCCGACTTTGGCTTCTGATGACCCCAAAAGAAAACATATTCAGGTTTTCCGCCCCGCAAAACAAACTCTAACAGATCTTCATTTTTCTGAATCATAACCATTTGCAAATATTCCTCGTATTCACTATCCCGTCCGGTCAATCAATCCAGCTTTGGCCTGAGATGACGAAAACTAAGCCTTTCGTCATTCCTCAGGATGCATTTTCACAATTTGATTGAAGGACTGTTCTGACTCAGCCAACCCAGAATATTTGAGTTCTGAATTGTCCAGCCGTCATGGCTCTCTTCCATGGTATAAGCTTGCCTGGAGCCCTGAAATGGCCCCGGATTTTGCTGAATGATTTCGATCGACTGCGTTTCTGGATTCACCTGAGAAACAATCGCAACATGTCCGTATGGATTCAACAGACTCGCGTCATAGACAACAATATCACTCACTTTTGGCAACTGTCCTGCACCATTGGTAAACTGAATCAAATCTCGTTGTGTATTCAACGCGCCTGATTGAAGCTTTTTATCAAAGAAATCTTTGGCATGCCCGTAAGTATCAGGCATCCGGTGATGCAGATATTCAAAATAATAGCGCTTGATAAATTCCACACACTGATACTTCAGCCCGATGTTGTAGCCATCTGCAGATAAATTTCTTTCGGAGACATGGTTCACGCCGCCATTGTAGTAAACGACAATGCCGTTCAAAGAATCAATTTCCTCACCAACCTGGAAGTGAGGATTCAGGTTGAACTTTGTGACAATTTGATACGCCCCCAGACCTAAAAAAATGAGCACGGACAATATCAGAATGACTTTTTTCATTGCGGTTAAACCCTTCTCTCTGCCGTTCAGGTTGATTCTATCTAATGCGTCACATCCAGTTCAAAGATGAAATGCTTTAAACGTCAAATTGATGCGGGCATGAAAGCACAGCGTGCAAACAGCGAAGGCTTTTTGCATCGCACAACCGTAAGATTCGGGAAAAAAGACTCAGAAGAAAACACAATGACACATGAAGCAAATCAACCATAAATTTGGATGAGGTGACCCATGAAAACGAAGATCGACCCGCTCACCTTTGTCCTTCTCAGCATATTCCTGAGCTGGAGTTGGACAAAGCTGACGCATGAGCCTGCTTGTCAACAGATCATTATCAATCAAGGCGGCGAATATATCGTTCCGATTGATTGCGATGACGTGCCGATTTCTTAAACAACGCCGAAACACTTTCTTCGGCACCGACAAGGCAGTGATATACAAGCTGGATACCTTCACAGTTCAGAATGCTGAGTTGAATTCAACAATTATACTCATTAAGAATTATCATTAACTTAAACTCTGATCATAATTATTTCCCTAGTTGAATTGATTCAGATCTCATCTTGTGAGAGAATCCACCCCAAACAAATCATGAGGAAATATCTTTGTATTTAGAAAAATCACTTCATGTTCTGGATACTATTTTTAGTTTTTCCGTTATATTCGTTATCCCTTGTGTTTTTTTGTTTGTCATTTTATTTGTGTTTAGAAAAAAATTTTCTCTTTTTTACATTTTTTTAATCTCCCCTTTTGCTCTGCTGATTATCATCATGACCATTTTTCCATATCTGGCACGAGAGAACATTTCTAATGTAACAAAAACAGAAGATTTTTCTATCACAGTAAGCCAAGGTATTAGCATTGAGAAAATAAAAAAGTCTCTCACCCAATTGAAATACATAAATAGTAAAAATTCACACCCAATTGGTGATAAGATTTACATTCAATTAACATCACCTTACATGAAAAAGAAATTATCAATCAGGGCGGACTCAAACAATATAAAAATATATTGGCTTTATGATGAGGATTTTCATTTCAGCCAAGAAAACAACATTGGATATCTATATTTAAAATAGAAAGGAAGCATCAATGAGAATAATAAAAACTTTTATCTTCTTACTACTACACATCCCGTTTTATAGTTATGGGATGAATGTTATTATCGATGGTAACATGAATGAGTGGACTAGTCTAAAAAAAACAAATATCAAGGCTTTCTCTCAAATATATAATGATTCAGAATATATTTACATTAGTTACCTAAATGAATCTGACACTACATTCATTCCAATACATTCTTCTGAAAGTTTATTTTTCATTCCCAAAAGCAAGGTTCATAGCTATCTATCGTTTGGGAAGTCTATAATAAACAATAGCAATAACAACCACACGTCTAGTTCTAACCTTGAAATAACACTTATCAATGGTACACCGCGATTTAAATATCTAACCCCAATTAATAGTTCATACAAATCATTAGTTAAATATAAAACAAAAAAAGTAAACAACCTCTACTTTACTGAAATTGCCATCCCCAAAAGACTATTTGGTAAAAGTACTTTGAGCCAAAATGTCACACTAGTAAATGTATACTCTGGTTTAATAAAGAACAAAATTAGCTATTCTAGAAATATCATGCCTAGAAGTAGTATTCAACAATTTTCTCAAAGTAATAATGGAAGTACTACGATTTCAGACTTTTCTGATGTAACAATTACTGTCGGTATTTCCGCATCTGGACTAGGGACAAACTTTGCAGCTGGACTCGCGGCCGATGATAAGGGCCTAGGAGGATATTTTGACAAAACAGCAGGAGATGCGGATCTAGGCATTTCTATTGATATTGGTGTATTTCAAGGGGATGTTACTGATTTAAATGGTGAAACATTTGGTGGTTCAGCACCAATCAAAGGTGCAGGTATAAAGTTTGAGCGACCTTTATCAGGGTCGCCATTCGGTCAAGGCTTCACTGTTTCTCTAGGTTATAAAGGTGGCTACTCTCAAATACCTGATCTGCAAATTACATCAGGAAGTGCAGCTTACTTTGTTACTGATGAAAGTGCCATGAAAGCAATTGACAGGGCATTTGGAACGAAATTTAGCACTAATTATTCAGGCCCTTCAAACAATGATAATCATTCAAGAAAAGGTGGAGAAAACAAACATGACCACGACTCAGGATTAGATAATGGCCCTGATGCCATTGAAAAAGATCTGAAGACAGGAAAAGTGACAGAAATTAACTTTCCATAAAAATCGTTCATAATAACGGCCACTGCTCCAGCAGTGGTTTTCTATAACCCAGAGAGATTTCTTACGCAACTAAGATTATCGCTCTCAACCACACACCTAATTTTCAACCTATATGTATTCATCTAACTAATCTTCTATAGTTTTTATACCTTAGACTTCAGTGATAACACTCATCCATTAATACTAAAAAGCCACATTTACCAGAACACCAAAACAAGTGAATTTAATTTTTCATTTCAAAACTCTATAGATCACTTACGAGAATGAAATATAAACAATCTAAAAATCATCTTCTATCAAAAAGAAACTGCTACAAAACCCACGCAATATAAAAAACATATTGTTCCTATGATTACTGAATAAAAACGAATATTCATAATTATTATTTCTTCAATTTTATGTTATGAACAATATTACAGGTGATAATGATTAAGACCTTTCAAACCAATCTATGATATAATTCGCCAGTTCCCGAGGCATCTCCAGTGGCAACATATGCCCAGAACCCGAAATACTTGTCACGGTTAGAGACGGATTTAAATGACAAAGGGCATGGAGCCATGTTGAGTCCACCAGCGGATCGTTTTCACTATGATAGAAATGAATTCGACCCGAATACTCTGCGAGTGCTTTCGATAAATCTTTTCGTTCGGACGTATATTGATACTGGCTCAGAAACACTTCGGCGCCCAACGCCTGATCCATGTTCAGGATCATATCTATCAACGCATCGCTTTGATTTCTGCCATCCAGCATGGACGCCGCTTTCCGGCGAGTCATTCCCTTGTATCCGTACTCTCTGACCAGTTGGAGTACACTCCCCCTTTGCTTCAATTCTTCTGGCGGCAAGGCCGTCGGGCTATTCGAAATAACAAACACTTTATCGACGCGTTCCGGATGCTTCATCGCAAAATCAGTTGCGATATATCCCCCCAGAGAAAACCCAATGATGTTTATTTTTTCGTCGGATAGTCGCTGACTGTATTCATCTGAAATGTCATCAAAGCTCATATGAACCGGAATATCCAGATGAACCAGCTCAAATGAGGGAGGTAAATAAGAAGCCATTTTTTCCCAAAGCCTTTCATTACACTGAGTGCCCGGTATCAGGTATAACTTTTGTCGCATGACTTTCCCTTTCATTTCATCAATGTTTCGCTGTTTTTTACTCATCGGCGTCTCATGACGACATAAACTGACTGGCACACCACTCACTTCACCCGTTGCGTGTCATGGTCAAAAGCAGTCACTTTGGCATAACCTTCAGACTCATAGCGCCTTCGCTTTTTCATTTGAGGCCGCTGTCGCGAGTTTTACCGTGAGTGCATTCGTTTCTTTGGCAAATGTTTCCACATGCTTTAACAGCGCTCGCGCAACACCTTGATGACGGTCATTTTCTGCAACATAAAGGTCGTTGAGATACCACATTCTTTTCATCGCAACGGATGAAAATGAAGGATAAAGCTGCACAAATCCTAACGCTTCACCGGTTTCATTTTGCGCAAGAAAAATCACTGAATCTTGTGCCTCTAAGCGCATTGCGATAAATAATCGGGCTGCTTCCAGATCGGAGCTTTGTTCATAGAACTGACGATATGCATCAAACAAAACTTCGACTTGTTCTAACTCAGCATTCGATACGTTTAAGATTTTCATCTGAATGTCCATATTTCAAATTGATTCAATATATATGACTTCAATCCAAGGCTCCAATACTGAAAAGCATCAAAAATAATCCTTTAAAAATGCACATTCAAAAACGATCATGAACAACGAAAAAAGGGCGGTTCGCCCTTTCCGGATATTGTTGCTCGCCATGCTTGTATCATTCGCACGACTCAACATGTCATTTTATTGGGTTTGAGTCTGAGGTAATTGCGATACTGTTTGATTTGACCGGGAAGATAGTTTTGGTGACACCCAAAGCAGGATCAGCCCGACAACAGCAATGGCAGCCCCCATCCAGATTGTGCTGCGGAGACTGAAACCAAAGTCCAGCATCAGACCGGCGGCAAAACTGCTCGACATGATTCCTACATTCACAACAGACGCATGCAACGTATTAATCAATGACCGTTGCCCCTGCGGCAGTTCCATCAACCGGCTGACCAGAGCCGGGTTGAGGCTCACACCGCAAAAACCCATTGCCACAAGGCACACTACGGATACCCAGGCAACGTCGGCATACAGAGCGAACACCACAAAAATCATGATCAATCCACCTAAACCACCTGCGAGTGTGGCTTTCGCGTGTTTCACCGCAAGCTGAGCAACGAAGTGGTTCCCGAGCAGCATGCATAATCCGTAGACAAACAGCAGCCAGGTGACGACCCCGTCCGGCAATACCGCAAGGTCGGTCAATATCGGCACGATGAAACTGAACGGCGCATAGACTGCGCTGAGAACACAAAAACTGGTTGCAAATACCCACCATAACCGCGCGTCCAGTACCCCTTTCAATTCTTGCTTCACAGGTTGCGGCGCTTCAGCGGGCAGAGACGGAATGACTTTCAGGGTCACCCCTGAACTGAACACGGCCAGTACGGCCACAACATAAAAACTACCGCGCCATCCCCAATGTTCAGCAATTAATTTCGCCAGCGGCAAACCAATAATAGTGCCCAACATGATGCCAGCCAGCACCATGGCGATGGCCCTTAAGGTATCTTGCGGCGCAGTTATCCTTGTGCAAAGCCCGATGGATACCCCAAAGAATGCACCCGACACCATTCCAGTTACTGCACGAGCAAACATCAGCTGGGGATAGCTTTGTGCAAGCGCGCCGAACAATTCACCCAGAATGAAAACGGCATAAAGGCTGACCAGAATCGTTCGGGGCGGGAATCGGGACAACACAAGCATGAGGAGCGGGCCGCCAATCGCCATACTGGCCGCAAAAGTGGAAACCAGATAACCAATCTCAGCAAGAGAAACGCCCAGATCAGCCGCCAGTGCAGGCATAAACCCCAACACCTGCAACTCGCAGGAAATCATCATAAAAATACCAAGACTCAGCAGGTAAACCCCTGAAGGTAAAGAAGATCGCATAAATTGATTCCAGATAAAAGATAAGGTTCACCCAGTATCATTTATGAATTATCATCAATAAATATCATCATATCATTTCACTAATGACTTAAATCATGGATGCTGACCTCAATGCCATCCGGCAATTCATCAAAGTTGCCGACAATCGAAGTTTCACTCTTGCAGCAGCACAATTAGGCATCACGCAATCCGGTATTTCACGGGCCGTCAGCCGACTGGAAACACAGCTGGGCGTAAAGTTGTTACACCGTAATACCCGCAGCCTGAGTCTGACCGCAGACGGTGAACTCTTTCTGACCCGCGTCCGCCCTTTGATCACCGGATTATCTGACGCCCAGCATGAAATGCAGCACCATGGCACGGCCCCCAAAGGGACGCTGAAAATCAGTGCCCCTTCCGCATTCGGACGCCTGATCCTGATCCCTATCGTCAGCGATTTGCTGACAACGCATCCGCAGCTAAATATCGAGTTAGTGCTGACCGACCGAACGGTCGATATTATCGAAGAGGGATTTGACGCAGTGATTCGGAGCGGCCCCGTTGCGGATGCCAGGGTGATCGCAAAAAAGCTGGCACCGGCCAGTTGGGTCACTGTCGCCTCTGCCAAATACCTCGCCCGACGGGGTGTGCCTCAGTCCATTGGGGCATTATCACAGCATAATTGCCTGAGAGTCAGGCTGCCTTCCACCGGGCAGATGAATCCCTGGCAGTTTACGGAGAACGGCAAACGCATCAGCCTTGAGGTCGGCGGAAACCTGGTCCTCGATCATGGTGATCCTTTGGTCGACGCAGCCAATGCCGGAACTGGCATTGCACAACTGCTGACATTTTTCGTCCGCCCTTACCTCGCCGACGGACGATTACAGGAAGTGCTCAGCCAATACGCACCACCGCCACAACCTATAACCTTACTCTACCCGCCCTCGCGCCAGTACTCAGCGAAACTGACTGTATTGCGTGAGGCACTGGTATCGCACTGGGGTGATCACACGACAGGGACACCATTCACGGCCTCTCTATGAATTGAAAGGTGAAAGTGTTCAGAAAGAAGCACCTGCCAGACCCCAATGGCAACATCGCTGTAACCATTCTGGTAAATCGTCTTCAGAAATGGATTCGAGTTAATCTCCAGCACCTTAAAAAGCCCGACATCAGAATCCATATCGCAAGGTGAAAACAAATCGACACCGATGACTTCAAGTTTGGTGGCAGCATAGATCTTCGCTGACCAGTCAACGATTTCTTTTGAAAATGAAGTCCGGAAATCTTCAATGACTCCACCGTTATTCGGGTTCGCATTTGGCGCCAAAGGAATCGTCTGAAATCTTTCCGGAATGCCTGAGAGTGCCCCCACAACACTGGATAAATACCCTTGATAGCGTTCATATTCATAAGGTGATTTATCCAAAAGCGTCTCATATGAATCCATGCCATTCGCGATCAGCATTGGAATATATTTTTTATAGGAAAAGTAAGGCTTCCCTTTCAGAATGACCAATCGATGCTCACATCCGGAGACAACTTCCTGAAGAACAAATCCATTGTATTCTCCCGGAAGCAGCACAAGTTGGCGATAAAGCTCAGCATCTGAATAGATGACTCTCGCAAAACGCCCATGAGATCCATTGATCGGCTTAAAAAAAACTGGATAACCAAGTGCATTGGCGTATTGAAATGCTTCTTCAACCCCTTTCGCCGTAAGGTTTTCACCTTCAACTTTAAAAAAGTAATCCCCTTGAGGCGTTGCGATTCCCGCGCGTTTTAAGATGATATCTGTATACGCTTTGTCTTGGGCAAGGGATGCGGCGGTTTGTGAGTTACAAAAGTATTGCGGTGACTGAACAAGAATGGACTGATCCAAGCAAGAGATCTCTGCGACTCTCTTTGAGTACTTGTCCAATATTTCAAAGTTCAGCCCAAGACTTTCAGCCGCTTTTTTCACAATTTCCAGGTGGACAGACAATTCCATTTGTTCAATTCCTATTGATAATTACAGCTCATAATATGGACATTTTCTCACCAGAATTAAGAAAATTGGCAAGCCTGATAACAACGAAAAAACATAGAATAACCACTGAATTTTCTCCGTCCCGCTTTTTCAAATTTTCAGGTTCTGCAGAGTTCAGGATGTGAAACGGCATTCTATCATCCATATCATCGGGTTATTCTATTGCATTCATGCAACTGCCGTTTACACAAATGCATACTTATCGGACCACTTTCACTTGCTATCCGAGAGAATTTTTCTTTACTTTGATGATCCTGCGAGTCTTACATCAAATTTTAGCGATGGGTTCCCTTGTCGCGTATCGAAGCGAATATCCAAAATAAAAGGATCATCTTTTGCCAACTCTAGTCCACCTTCCCTAAATCACGGTCCAAAATTCCACAAAAACAAAACAAACCGCCCCATCAGTTATCTACAAATAACTCATCCAACATCGGTCTGGGGTTATTTAGAAAAGCCTTGGTAATCGTGTAATGCTCCGTGTCTTCGTATTTGATCGGGTGTATGCCAGACGGACCGATTTGATAGATCCGGGCGCCGGGATAGGCCATAAGCATCGGGGAGTGGGTGGCGATGATAAATTGCGATTGGTCCTGCACCAGCTGATGCATGCGGCTGAGCACCGACAGCTGACGCATCGGCGATAACGCGGCTTCGGGTTCGTCGAGGATATACAGCCCTTTTCCACCGAATCGTTCAACCATCAAGCTCAGGAAAGATTCGCCATGAGACTGATGATGCAATGACACGCCGCCATACGAATCAATAATTGGCGGGCCGAAGCTCGGGGCTTCATCCAGCTCATCAATATGGGTGGAGACGTTATAAAAACTTTCGGCTCTGAGAAAGAATCCGTCTTTGTAACGTCTGAACGATTTACTGAAGCGCAGATATTTGTACAGTTCCGAATGGGTGCTTCGGGTTGAAAAATGAAAGTTTTTCGAGCCGCCTTCGGCGTTGAATCCCATGCCAACCGCAATGGCTTCCAGTAACGTTGATTTGCCGCTGCCGTTCTCACCGACCAGAATGGTCACTTCTGCGCTGAAATCAATTTTATCCAGCCCTTTCACAGCGGGAATAGAAAACGGATAGGCCTTGAAAGAATCAATCTGATCGCGTTTGAGCTGAATTTCTCTTAAATAAGGTAAAGGTTCCATGGCTCGGATAACTTCTGGAAATAAGCTGAATTGAGCCGGAGAAATTCTTTTAATTCAAGGAAAATCACATGTTTTGACGGGATTGGCTCGAAAGGACAGAAACAGCACAGGTATAATCCCGGGATCAACAATAAGAAGAGTCGCGCTTTGAATATCCTGATCATTGAAGATGAACCCGCCATTGCGGACACCCTGATTCACGTGCTGGAACTGGATGGCTATCAGGTCAGCTGGTTTCCGACCTCAGGCGAAGGGCTGGCTTACCTGAAAGACCACCAGCCTGAGCTGCTGGTGCTGGATGTCGGCCTGCCGGACGGCAATGGTTTTGAGCTGTGTAAATCCATCCGTGAATTCTCCGATATTCCGATTATCTTCTTAACGGCAAGAAATGATGAAATCGATCGCGTGGTCGGCTTAGAAATCGGCGCGGATGATTATGTCACCAAGCCGTTCAGCCCGCGTGAGATGCTTGCACGCATCAAACTCAGAATCAAAAACCGTCCAGCGGCTGAGTTCGAGGCTGCACAAACATCTGCACAGGCGTCCGTACAGGAAACTGTGCCAGAAGTCGTGACAAATAACCTGTTTGCCGACAACTTTGACTTTTGCTACCAGAGCCAGCCGCTGGGGCTGACTGCGGCCGAGTTCAAAATCCTCGACAAACTGGTGCTGGGCAGTCCCCGGGTTTTCAGCCGAGAACAACTGATGGTGGCGGCTGATATGGCCCCGGAGGCCGTGTATGAACGCAATATCGATTCCCATATCAAAGCGATCCGCCAGAAGCTGAAAGCTGTCGGCCTCGCGGAACGGATTCAGACCAAACGCGGCTTTGGTTACTTCTATTCAGACAAGGAACACGCATGAGCCGCTGGCCCCGGATCCCGCTGGGTATCCGCCTGTTTATTCTGTTTTTTGTCCTGGTTGCCATGACAGCCTACGGGGTCAGCACCACGGTGATTCAGGAACTCAAGCCGACAGTGCGGCAGGCGACAGAAGAAACGCTGGTAGATATGGCAAATTTACTGGCTGTGCTTGCTGAGGATGATTTAGCCAATGGCGATATCACTGAAGGCCGTCTGTCTGAATTGATTTCAGCTTACGGGAAGCGTAATCCGAATGCCCGGATCTGGGAAATCGGAAAAAACGCCATCAATCACCGGATCTATATTACGGACAAAAACGGTATTGTCGTGGCCGATTCCTGGCGGCAGGACATCGGACAAGACTATTCACAATGGAATGATGTTTACCTGACCCTACGGGGCAAATATGGTGCCCGCAGTACGCCGCTGGATCCGGAAGATCCCACCTCCAGCGTCATGCATATTGCCGCGCCGGTGTATCACAAGGGTGAAATCATCGGCAGTGTCACCGTTGCGAAAGCTAACCGTTCGATTCAGCCATTTATTGATCAGACCAAACGAAATGTAGCGTTCTGGATGCTCTTAATGACCGCTCTGATCTTACTGGTCGGCGGTCTGGTTGCCTGGCGGGTGCATTCTGCCCTGCACCGGCTGGAAGATTACGCTGAAAAAATGGGGGCCGGCAAAAAAGTCGCCCGGCCGACATTTCGGATCTTCTATGAGTTTGCGACCTTGAGTAACGCCCTGGAAAAACTGCGTAATCAGCTCGATGGCAAACAGTACGTCGAAGACTATGTGCAGACCCTCACCCATGAACTGAAAAGCCCGCTTTCAGCCATCAAAGGGGCGAGCGAGATTTTACAAATGCCGCTGCCGGAAGAAAAAGTGGCCCGTTTCGCCGGGAATATTGAGCGGGAAAGCAGCCGGATGCAGCACCTGATCGAACGACTGCTGGAACTGGCGCGACTGGAAAAAATGCCCCAACTGGAGCAGGTCTCCCGGATTCCGCTGTACCCGTTGCTCGACACTGTCGTGCAGTCTTCTGAAGCGAGGTTAAACATCAAAGCAGCGCGCTGCCGGATCAACGCAGATGAAACACTGGCCGTTGATGGTGATCCCTTCCTGCTGCAACAGGCGTTGTTTAACCTGATGGAAAATGCACTGGACTTCGTGACCCCGTCTGGCGACATTCAGTGGCATGCCGAACGGCAAGGCAATCACATCACGGTGACAATTTTCAATCAGGGGCCACAGATCCCTGACTACGCCCTGCCCCGTCTGACCGAACGCTTCTATTCACTCCCGCGGGCCAATGGCGCGAAAAGTACCGGTCTTGGGCTGAATTTTATCGAACAGGTCATGAAGCTGCATGGCGGCGAACTGACAATTGAAAACGTTGCTGAAGGGGTTTATGTCACGCTGATTTTACCAACTCCATAAAATCTCCACATTCTCACCATCATGACTCCAATTGAGGTAGATAAAGTTTCTGCCAACAAAGGAGACGAATGATGAAAAAACTCTTTCAAAGTGAGATTGGCATGAAGTTCGGGTTGGTGCTGTTCTTGCTGGTGATGCTACAAATCCCGACATCCATGATTCAGGACTTAATCAGCGAGCGTTCTGACTTGCAGCAATCCGTACGCCAGGACATCGCCCGGAGCAGCAGCGACAAGCAGTCCATTTTAGGGCCGCTGATGATTGTCAAATACAGACAAACCGTAAACGGCAAAGAAGGGCCCTATGAAATCAGAAAGGCCAAGTTCATTCTGCCGGAACAATTTCGCATCAACGCGGCACTAAAAAGTTTTGAAAAATACCGCGGCATTTACACCGCCCGGCTTTATCACGCCGATACCCAGCTGACCGGACAGCTTGATCTATCGCCGATCACAGAGCTGCCGCAAAGTCAGATTGATACCGTCGAGCTGGTCGTCGCCGTTTCCGACAGCCGTGGTATCAACCACATTGGCAAAGCAAAGCTCAACGGCACGGATTACCAGGTTGAGCCCGGTACCGATCTGAAGCACTGGTCCCAGGGATTCCACATTCCGCTGGATCTGGCAACGCTCGATCTTGCCCAACCACTCCGCTTTGATCTGGCCATGGTACTTCAGGGGATGGACTCACTCAGTGTCTCCCCGATTGGAAAACAAACTGAGGTCCGCCTGAGCTCCCCCTGGCCGCATCCAAGTTTTACCGGGGATTATCTGCCGATCGAATCTGACATTTCTGAACAGGGCTTCAAGGCGGTCTGGATGACGAACCACCTGTCCAGTAATATTGACGAGCTGCTGAACCGTTGCCAGTCTGATGATCAGTGTTCACAACTGAACAGCCGTCAAATGGGAGTCAGCCTAATTGAACCGGTTGATCATTATCTGAAGTCATACCGGGCCATTAATTACTCGCTGCTTGTCATCACATTGGTTTTCGCGGCCTTCTATTTGCTGGAAATCTTTCAGGCCAAACCGATTCACCCGGTTCAGTATGGTTTTGTCGGCCTGGCACTGGCGGTGTTTTACCTGCTGCTGATTTCTTTCAGTGAGCACATTGGCTTTAACTGGGCATATCTGGTCTCTGCCATGGCTTCCAGTGCGGTGTTGGGTGTTTATGTTTCCGGTATCCTGAAACACAACCGGCATGGTGCAGTTTTCGCGGGGTGCATGCTGGTACTGTATGCCCTGCTGTTCGGACTGCTGCAGGCAGAAAGCTATGCTCTGCTGATGGGCACCCTGTTGTGCTTCGCCATTCTGAGTCTGGTGATGGTCATGACACGACACATCAACTGGTATGGCAAATCACCCATTCGTGAAGCCTCTGAGCCAGACAACGAGTCAAACACAGAACCCGATCCGACGGCTTAATCACACCACAATATCAACCGTTTCATCTCAGGTGCCGTTTACACAAAACGGTTCCTTTCCTCTGACCCGAATAAAACGAAGGATTCCGATGTTCCGATTTTCCCCTGCTCGCTGCCTGACCAGCTTCATGTTGCTGGTTGTTCTGGTACTGATTGCCCTGTTTGTCCGTGACAGTTTTGTGCGCCCTTTCCTGGGTGATGTGCTGGTCGTGGTCTGGATCTATGCCTGCGTGACCTCGGTCATTCGCTGTCAGCCATGGCTCGCCAGCCTGGGCGTACTCGCATTCGCTTACGCCGTCGAACTGGCGCAGTATGTTCAGGTGCTTCAATGGCTGGGCTGGGAAGATCACACGGCCCTCCGGATCATTCTGGGCGCCACCTTCGACTGGCTCGATATCCTGGCTTACACCATCGGTTGCGGGATATGTCTGGTTGCTGAAATATCCTCCAAACCATCCCGGACTGACAGCTTGTCTGAGCAATAAACGCTGCAAACAAAAAAGCCTCAGGCCAACTGCCTGAGGCTTTCAATGTCTGAAGAACTGAAGTCAGAAAACCAAACGAAACTTACAAACTGGCTTCCAGATGATATTCACCCACCATATCCCCGCTCTCGTTCAGGAAACGATCGTACAGGAACGGACTGATATCCACACTGGTCGGTTCGCCACGAACCAGTTCGTTCAGCAGCTTACCGGTGATGGCTGAGGTCAGCATGCCGGTACGGAAATGACCGCAGGCATTCATGTAACCTTCGATGCCGGGCATCGGACCGAGAATCGGCAGTTCATCCGGCGACCCCGGACGTAATCCGGCCCAGCAGCGTTTGATATTCATATCACGCAACTGAGGGATAGACTTCATCGCCCCCTGAGCCAGCTGCTTCAGCAGGGTCAGATCGGTGCTGGTGTCATAGCCCCGCTCTTCTGTCGTCGAGCCAATCAGGATCTCACCATTGTCTTTCTGCGCGATGTAGCAGTCACTGGTGGTAATACAGCCATTCAGGATCTTTGGCAGCTTTTCTGAAACCAGCACCTGGCCTTTCACCGGGAAGACCGGCATTTGCATGCCTGTCGCCCACAAGCTGATTTGTTCAGCCCAGGAGCCACCGGCATTCACGATCATCCCGCAGTCCAGTTTGCCCCGTGACGTCTGTACCGCCGTGACCCGGTTGCCCTGACGCTCAATGCCGGTCACCTTGGTATTGAGGTACAGGTCAACACCGTTCTGACGAGCCGCTTCAACATAAGCGTCGTTCAGCCGGTACGGGTTGATCTGATGATCCGTATCGAATTCCATGGCACCAATGGCTTCACGGGAAATGTTGGGTTCCTCACTGAGCAGGGTATCCCGGTCAAGCCAGCGAATATGCTGCTGACGGTCGGGCACGGCCGAGGCAATGTGCTCAGCGTAAATCCGGTCATACTGATCGAACAGCACAAACTTCAGCCCGGTTTTTTCAAATTTCATATCGACGCCGTGCTTTTCCAGCAACTCCTGATTGAGCGCCGGATACATCGCGTTCGACATCATGGCCAGATCAAAAAACGGCTTTGGCATAATGTGCGGCTTCATGCCTTCGGCCTGCGAGACATCGGCGCCTTCCTGCAACTGCTTCGACAGAGTTTTAAACAAAATTACGCCGCAGCCCAGTCCGGTAGACTCGCCCATTGCCCATAAACCACCAGCGGAAGCCCGTGAGGCATTCCCCGGATTTTTATAATCGACTAAGGCGATCTTCAGGTCCTTATTCCGGCTGAGTGCATAGGCGACCGAACCGCCAATGACACCTCCTCCGCAGATCACCACATCATATTGACTCATGCTTCGTCCTCCATGGCTGAGAAAGGAATTGGATCGAGCGGGAAACGGGTCCTGAAATGTCCCTGCTCATTGTTGTAGCCCTCCTGGGCCAGCCGGTCATAACAATAGTGGCTGCAGGTTTTACCCTGACAGTCGCCCATGGTGACGCGGGTACGCATCTTCAGGCTCACGGTATCACGACAGCCTTCATTGATGGCTTTATCGATAGCTGAACGCTTCACCTGCTCACAGCGGCAAATCACGGTGTCCGACTCTGGCAGTTGCAGGAGCCCTTTTTTCCGCTGATTGGCGCGGTCAAATGCACCCCGGAAACGATAATAACGGCGCAGCGTTTTTTGCAGCTCGGGCAGTCTGGCTTTCACTTCGACCGCCTTCTCCGGCTGAAGTTCGGCCACCAGCGAGAGTGCAGCAATCTGCCCTTCAACGATGGCGACATCCGCGCCTGCAAACCGTGCTGAGTCACCGGCACAGTAAATATTCGGACGACTGCTGCGCTGATACTCATCCGTAACCGGAATCAGGCCGCTGAACTCATCCACACGAACTTCCAGCTCCATCAGTTGCGCCAGCTGAGAACGGGACGCAAAGCCGTACCCGACACCCAGCAGATCCGCGTCAATCCATTGAATATGCTGCTTATCGGCTTCCCAGTTGCGGTTATAAGGCGCCACTGCAACGCGCTCGAGGGCTTCGCCGCCTTCTGCTTTCACAATTCCCCAGCCATGTTTCACCGGGACATGATGCCGTTTGAGGTACGCCATCAGCGACATCCCCTCCAGCGCGACCTGCGGACGGTTCAGTAATGCCAGCACCTCTTTGCTGATCTCAGTGAATGGCGTCGCATCATAGACCCCTTTCACATCCACCCCGGCACGGTGGAGCTGGCAAGCAACCAGGATTAGCAGAGGTCCGGTTCCGGTCAGCACGGCCTGATGACCCGGGCGCACCAGCCCGCTTTTCAGCTGCAGCTGAATGCCCCCGGTCAGCATCACCCCCGGCAACTGCCATCCCGGAAATGGAATACTGCGCTCCTGACAGCCCGTCGCCAGAAACAAATAATCGAAATCCAATTGTGACAGCTTGTCCTGATGCGAAAGCAGCAGCTGATTTTGTGCCAGTGGCCCCAGCACCCGGGTTTCGGTCTGCAAATCAATGTTGTCCTGATGCTTCGCCACTAAAGCTTGCTGTAAATGAATCTTTTTCTGCAGGCTTTCATCCAGATGAGGCATGGATTGCGTCGTCCGCCAGGGACCACGGTAAATCACACCGCCAGCTTTAGGTGACTCATCCAGCACGGTTGAACGCACGCCATATTCAGACAAAGTCGCCGCAATCGACATCCCGGCAGGACCAGCACCAACAATCACAATTTTCTCAGACATTCTTATCCGCTCCCTCAACAACACGGTTACTGCATGTATTAATTTGCATGCCGGGCTGAACGATGGTCTGGCAGGCACGTTTTTTGTGGCGCCCGTTAATTTTGACCATGCAGCAATGGCACACACCCATGCCACAAAATGCCCCGGACGACTGGCCATAATCATTTTTCATTAATCGTCTGAATTCGCTGGCCAGCAATGTACTCAGTACACTTTCACCCGGAACAGCGTCCACTTCAGTCTCGTTCACGCGTATCCGAAACGTCTCATCGATGATTGGTGTAATATCCTGCGTTCTTGTTATATGTGTCATTTATTATCTATCTCATGTAGGTATAGTAAGAAATATCACTGACAAAACACACAGCAGTGATACCTAATGCATATTGCGAACGCTATCATGTAATTTTTTCCAACGATTGTTTTCGATCAATTTTTCACGCAATGGTTACGTTTTTTAACGAAAAATTCACAAAACCCTGAGCATACAATGCAAACGATTGCCAGTTTTGAGATCTAAAGATGGAATACGGCTTTACTTAGACAAGTCATACTTTTAGAATCGGTCGAATTTTTTTGGAGGGAGCTATTATGACGTCGATCACTATCACTCGTCCGGATGACTGGCACGTTCACCTTCGTGACGGAGATGTGCTGAAAGATACGGTTCGGGACATCAGTCGCTATATGGGACGGGCCATCGTCATGCCAAACCTGATTCCTCCCGTAACCGACACGCATGCTGCTCTGGCCTATCGTGATCGTATTCTGGCTGCCCAGCCAAGTGAAACTTTCTCCCCTCTGATGGTTTTATACCTCACCGACAACACCACTCCTGATGAAATCCGCAAGGCCAAGGCAACCGGTCATGTTTATGCGGCAAAACTCTATCCGGCCGGCGCCACAACTAACTCCGATTCAGGGGTGACCGACATCAGCAAACTGCTGCCAACCATGGAAGCCATGCAGGAAGTCGGGATGCCGCTGTTGATTCACGGTGAAGTGACCCAGCACGATGTGGATATTTTCGACCGCGAGAAAGTGTTCCTGGAAACTGTCCTGGCACCAATTGTCGCCCAAATGCCGGACCTGAAAGTGGTGCTGGAACATATCACCACCAAAGATGCGGTCGATTTTGTGAACAATGCAGGACCGAACGTGGGTGCCACCATCACGGCACATCACCTGCTGTATAACCGGAACCATATGCTGGCCGGCGGTATTCGCCCGCACTTCTACTGCCTGCCGATCCTGAAGCGCAACACGCATCAGGAAGCCCTGATTGCAGCGGCTACCAGCGGCAGCAAAAAATTCTTCCTGGGCACCGACTCTGCACCCCATGCAAAAGGGAAGAAAGAAGCGGCCTGCGGTTGTGCCGGTTCTTATACCGCACATGCTGCCATTGAACTCTATGCGGAAGTCTTTGAGCAGGCGGACGCCCTGGACAAGCTGGAAGCGTTTGCCAGCCACAATGGTCCGGATTTCTATGGCCTGCCACGTAACAGCGACACCATCACCCTGACCAAACAAAGTTGGGATGTGCCGGAAACCATGGCATTCGGCGGCGATGTTGTGGTCCCGATCCGCGCCGGGGAACAAATCAGCTGGAAAGTGGAAAACTAAACCCCTCGTTTAGCCAGAATCATCTCTTTAAGGCTCCCTTGCGGAGCCTTTTGTTTGGGGCTTCGCGAATTCATGAAATTCGCTTGCTTCATTGCCCTTTCCGTTTAGAGTATAAAAATCAATCACTTTTCCGGAGAGACTTCAGTGACTGGCTACGAATCTATCCCCTCGCTGGTGATGTTTGCTGTGCTGGGCTGGATAGCACTCAACACGATTTTTTACTTTTCTCATCGCTGGCGGATGTTTTCCGATATTACCTGGATCCTCTTACTGGGTCTGACCTACGGTGCATTTTCCGCTATGCCGGACTCAAACCTGCCGGATCTGGTTCTGGAACCGCATGTCGTCCTGTATGTCTTCGTCCCGTTGCTGGTGTTTTCCTCAACGCAGTGCATGTGCCTGTTTCATTTCCGGCATGTACTGGTTCCGGCAACGCTAGCGGGGACACTGGGCATCGTCATCAGTATGGGGGTGATTGCCGCTGTGCTTCACTGGTTGCTTGGCATTCCATGGATGCCCGCGCTGCTGTTCGGCGTCATTATTTCTGCCACAGACCCGCTGGCAATCAGTGCCTTGTTTAAAGACAACCAGAGTGTCACGGAAGATCAGAAACTGCTGGTCGAAGGCGAATCTATTCTGAATGACGGCTTTGTCGTCACCGTTGCGGGGATACTCTCGCTGGTTCTTTTCAGCGAAACCGAGCTGGATCTGGCTATCAGCAGCCTGAGTTTCTTCACCCATATCGCCGGTGCACTGGCCGTTGGTGCCCTGCTGGGCAGAGCCGCACGCTGGCTGCTGGCCCTCTTGCATGAACGGCACTATACGCTGACGACAAATATCACACTGGCACTGGCTTACGGCAGTTTTGTAGTTGCCGAAGAATTGCATTTCTCCGGAATTCTCGCTGTGTTCGCATCAGCCCTGGCCTATGGCTATAAGCCTTATGAAGATGATGCCGATCATCTGGCACATCAGGAAATCTGGGAGTATCTGGACTATGTCGCCAATGCCCTGCTGTTCTTCCTGCTGGGTTCCAGCGTGTTCACCCTGTTGTCACCCGACAACCTGTCCGTCAGCATTATCGTCCTGTCGATCACGCTGCTGTTTACCGCGCGGTTTATTTCTCTCTGGCTGATGCGCCCTATTCTGCATATTAACCACCGTAAACTGTCCCGGCTTGATTTCTGGCTGCTGAATTTCTCCGGCGCTCGCGGAGCAGTCTCAATTGCCCTGCTGCTGATGCTGCCGGCAGATTTCAGTTATAAGCCTCTGTTTCTGACCATGGCCGTGAGCATGATTTTATTCTCGCTCATTGTATATCCGGTGATCACCAAATCAATGCTCGCCCGGCACACACCCGTCAACCAGCAGCCTTAAAAAAAACAACCCGGCCAAAAGCCGGGTTGTTTCATCTGGTAGTCAAATCAGGCCTGCCTGGACGGCAAAGGAACACTGTGGAACAGACGGTAAAGCACCGGCACCACAACCAGAGTCAGCACGGTGGCAAACCCCAGACCGAACATGATGGTCACCGCCATTGGTTTAAAGAATACATCCGGCAACAGCGGAAGCATCCCCAGAATCGTGGTAATCGCGGCCATACAGACCGGACGAACCCGGCTGACCGCCGCATCAACGACAGCCTCATATTTATCTTTCCCGCTGCTGATTTCGATCTCAATCTGATCAAGCAGTACGATCCCGTTTTTAATCAGCATTCCCGACAGACTCAGGAAACCCAGTAATGCCATAAAGCCAAAAGGCGTATTTAGCAACAGCAGACCGGTTGCCACCCCAATCACCGCCAGCGGAACGGTCGCCCAGACAATCAGTGCCTCTTTCACCTTGTTAAACAGGAAGATGGTGATCAGGAACATCATCAGATACCCCATCGGCATTGAACTGAACAGCGAGGCTTTCGCATCACCGGACGATTCGTATTCGCCGCCCCATTCCAGCGCATAACCCGGCGGCAGCTCCAAAGCATCAATCGCAGGCTGAATCCGTTTCTGCACGGTCGCTGCTGTTTCATCCCCCAACGGATCCGGATCGGCCATCACCGTCAGTACCCGTTTTCTGTCTTTCCGGGCAATCAGCGGATCTTCCCAGCGAACATTGACTGCAGAAATCACCTGCTGCAAAGGCACGTAACCCTGAACCGCAGGACTCCAGATTTTCATGCCCTCAATGGTACTGACATCAACCCGTTCCTGATCCGGCAAGCGCGCCACAATTGGCATCAACGTGGTGCCTTCTCGGTAAATACCGACCGACAGACCTGAAAAAGCCATTTGCAGGAAGTCATCAACATCCTTCTTGGTAATCCCGTAACGACGGGCCTGACTTTCATTGAACACCGGCTCCAGCACCTTGCTCCGTTCGCGCCAGTCATGACGGATATTGGCGGTTCCCGGATCGGCACGCATGATATCGACCACCTCTTTCGCGAGACCACGCAGCACTGTCGGATCCGGACCAATCAGCCGCGCTTCAATTTTCGCCCCCGAAGACGGGCCTAACATGATTTGCTTCAGCTTGTATTCCAGCTCCGGGAAGTCCTTCAGCATCACGGACTGTACCATCGACATGGTCGGAACGACATCTTCAAACTGTTTCACCCGGATAATCAGCTCACCATAAGCGGCATAGCTCTTCTCCGGAGAATACGTCAGCATAAACCGCTGTGAACCCTTGCCTGCACTGGTGCTGACAAACTCCACCATGTCGTCCTGCTCAATTTGCTGCTGCAAACGGTTCAGCGCATCATTGGTTGCGCGAATATCCGTTCCTTCCGGCATCCAGACATCCACCATGAACATCGGAGACGTTGAAGCCGGGAAGAATGACTGTTTAATCAGCGTGAAACCGTAGAGGCTCGCCCCCAGCATCAGCACCAGTGCGACCACGGTCAGCCATGCCCGACGCATACAGAATTCCAGGAACTTGCGATAAGCAACAAAGACAAAACCTTTGTACGGGTCATCCGCTTCACCGCCGTCCGAAATCTTCTGTGATTTGAAGAACAGATCGCCAAAGAAAGGCGTCAGGGAAATAGCGGTAAACCAGCTCAGCATCAGGGAGATCAGCAGGACGGTAAACAGGGTGCGGGTATACTCACCCGTTGAGTCCTGCGACAGTCCGATCGGTGCAAATGCCATCACTGCGATAACGGTCGCGCCCAACAGCGGCCATTTGGTTTGCGTGACAATGTCAGACGCCGCCTGCAGCCGGGTTCGGCCTTTCTGCATCCCGATCAGGATACCTTCCACCACGACAATGGCATTGTCCACCAGCATCCCGAGCGCAATGACCAGTGCCCCCAGCGAAATTCGCTGCAGATCGATTGCCATCCACTTCATGAACACGAAAGTCGCCAGAACCGTCAGCAGCAGGATCAGGCCGATCAAGAGTCCGGAACGCAGCCCCATGAAGAACAGCAGAACTACAATCACGATGACCACAGCCTGGCCCAGACTGATCACAAAACCACTGACTGACTTATCAACTTCCGAAGGCTGGCTGTACACCACGCCAATATCAATCCCGACAGGCTGCTGCTCTTTCAGCTCTGCCAGCCGGGCCATGACCCGTTTACCGCCGTCTACCACGTTGATCCCGGACACAAAGGAAACCCCGACATTCAATGCCTGCATCCCGTCATAGCTGACGAGATTGTCCGGAATTTCTTTAAAACCGCGTTTGATCGTAGCCACATCGCGCAGATAAATCAGTCCCTGAGAACCGGCATCTTTGATGATCAGATCACCCAGCGCATCCACATTCTGGAACTCACCTGTGGTCTGAACCCGGATATATTCGTCACCAACCCGGATACCACCAGCACTGGTCACCAGATTCTGCTGCTGAAGCGTGCCATAAATTGTTTGCGGTGAAATCCCCAGATTGCTCAGACGCTGCATGGAGATTTCAATGAAAACCTGCTCCTGCTGCGTCCCCGTCACTTGCACTTTGCCGACACCGTCAACCAGTTCCAGCTCTCGGCGCAGATAATCGACGTAGTCATTCAGTTCCCGATAGGAATACCCTTCACCGGTCACCGCCAGCAAAATACCGTACACATCACCAAAGTCGTCGATGACTTTGGGTGTACCGACACCCGGCGGCAGACTCGGTTTGAGATCATTCACCTTACGGCGTAATTCATCCCAGATTTGCGGCAAGTCATTCGGACCATATTTGTTTTTCATGGTCACCGTGATTTGCGACAGATTCCGACTGGAAATCGAGTTGACCTCGTCAACGTAAGGCAACTGACCAATCGCTTTTTCAATCGGGTACGTGACTTCTTCCTCAACCTGCTGAGCCGTGGCCCCCGGGTAAGAAGTAACCACCATGGCATCCTTGATCGTAAACTCAGGATCTTCCAGCCGTCCCAGATCCAGAAATGACATCGAGCCCCCAATCAGAAAAATCAGGGTCAGCATCCAGCTGATAACTTTATTTTTAATAAAGTAGGTTGCGATATCCTGTTTCATTAGCTGGCTGCCTCCTGGTCGACAATATTCACTTGCTGACCATCACGGAGACGGTTCACGCCTTCAGTCACAATCACTTCACCTTCTTTTAAGCCGGAGACCAGACGCACGCCGTTCGGGACAACTTTATCGGTCACCACCTGGCGTTTAGTCACGGTATGATCCTCGTTTACAACCCAGACAAACTTATTCGCAGGGCCAATGTCATCTCCGTCTTCGTTAAACACGGCTTCCAGCGGGATCACCACTTCATCTGAGCGGTAAACCTGCACGCGCTGGGCATCCACTTTCACTTCCACGGCCGTCCCGTCCAGAATAAATTCGTCCTTCGGCATCGGCATGGTTAAGGTGACCTTGAATGACCCCAATTCAGGATCCGGTTCGGTGGTGTACTCTTTCAGGTAAGCGGTATATTCATGACCGGTATCCAGAACCACTTTGGTACCCGGATGTCGGTCCTGAACCTGTCTGGCCGTACTTTTGGAATAAATCATGTCCGGCGCCTGAATGAGAATATCGACATTTTTAGCACTGTGGATATTCATCACCGCTTCCCCGACCTGAACATTCTCAAATTGCTCCACGGGAACACGGGAAATAACGCCGCTAAACGGTGCATGCAGTTCGGTAAAGGTCAGCCGGAGTTTAGCCAGATTCAGCCTCGCCTTAGCGATTTGTCGCTGAGCCGCCAGCTCATCAAATTGTGACTGGGCAAGATATCCCTGCTTCACCAGCTTGGCAGAGCGGCGGTACTGGCTGTCGGCCACATTAAACTTGGCCTGCGCATCATTGACTTCAAGCTGGTAATCCGTCGGATCCAGTTGTGCCAGCAACTGGCCTTCCTTTACGAACTCCCCGGGCTTCACATTCACCTTGATGATTTCACCCGGCAGACGGAAAGACAAAACAGATTTATCGGCGGCGGCAGCAACAGCCGGAAAAGACAAAATGGGGGCGCTGTCTTCCATGGTTACGGTGTAAACCGCAACAGGCTGCGGCATTTTCGGTTCATGCTGCGCTTCCCGGCCGCATCCGGCCAGAACCAAAGCGAAAGCACAAGCGGACAAACGGACTAAAAAGGTACTCTTCATCTTAAAGACCCCGCTCCTTCACCCATTCCCGCACAACCTGACCTTCTTTCAACTCAGTCACGCCAGAAACGGCAATCGTCTCACCATCTTCCAGTCCCTCAAGAATCCGGTCATTGTCATCCAGCACAACTTCTACCTGACTGACTTTACCGTCTTCAGCAACCCGCCAGACATAGGTTTTATCATTCTGACGCAGGATCGCCCGCTCCGGCAGAGCACCAGAACCGGTAAACGGAAGCGCTACCTTCACCTGAGCCGCCATGCCCGGCAGCAGATTCTGGCCAATCGGTTTCTCCATGGTCAGCGTGACCTGATAGCTCGCTGTTTTGGTATCCGCTTCGGTGTCAATTTCCTTCAGCCTCGCCTCAAAAGCCTGATCGGGAATCGTATCGAAAATCACCTGTGCGGTGCGGTCATCACTGGCACTGAGGCGGGTCAGCAACTGTTGCGGCAGCTGAAACGAGACACTCAGCAACCCTTCACTCTGAATGTGCATCACCGGCTGTTTTGCCAAGACGTATTCATAATCATTTGCCATCGAAATGGAGACCGTGCCGTTGTAAGGGGCAATGAGCGTCGCATATTTCAGATTCGCCTGCTGTTTATCCAATTCAGCTTTGGCCTGATTTCTGGCCGCTTTCGACTGGTCAAAATCCAATTCAGACACCACATTGGTTTTCAGCAGTTCCGCATTTCGCTTGTACTGCACATTCGCCAGGCTGTAGTTTGCTTTAGCCTGATCAACCAACAGAGTCAGTTCATCCGTTTTCAGCTGGGCAAGCCGCTGGCCTTTTTTGACCTCTTCCCCATCACGCACATCCACACTTTCCAGCACTCCGGAAACCCGAAAGGCCAGTACAGCTTTATCCCCTGCCTCTACCTGAGCAGGAAAAGTTCGATAGGTCTGGCTTTCGCCAACCTCAACCACCATCAGCTTTACCGGCCTGGATGCCGGTTCCGAGGCGGATTGGTTCTTTTCGCTGCAACCGGTTAAACCAGCCGTCAGACACAGGGCCAACAAAGTGAGCCTCATTGATTGCTCTCCAATTCACGACGTCAAAATTTTTCAGCATGATGTATTTACATACACACTTTATAGCAAAAAAATGCCATTTTATTGGCTGATACCTTAATAAGAGATTAAACCAACATGAAAAAAAGGAGCCATACGGCTCCTTTGTTTTTCAAAATATTTCTGACTGAACGTTATTTATTCGATCAGGCGTCCATTTCTGCAATTTTGACTTTCCAGATATCCGGACCTGTCTGGTGCGCATTCACACCGTCAGAATCTACAGCAACGGTGACTGGCATATCCTGAACGTCGAATTCATAGATGGCTTCCATCCCCAGATCTTCGAAGGCAACCACGCGGGATTGCTTAATCGCTTTGGCCACCAGATACGCAGCACCACCAACCGCCATCAGATAAACAGCTTTGTGATTTTTGATCGATTCAATGGCGATCGGACCACGTTCTGCTTTACCAATCATGCCGATCAGACCCGTGTCGGCCAGCATCATATCGGTAAACTTATCCATCCGGGTGGAGGTTGTCGGACCCGCAGGACCCACGACTTCATCACCAACAGCATCAACCGGACCAACGTAGTAGATAAAGCGATTGGTAAAATCAACGCCTTCCGGCAGACCCTGACCGCTTTTCAGCATCTCCTGAATACGCTTATGAGCCGCATCACGACCGGTCAGAATTTTACCGGACAGCAATACAGTTTCGCCGGACTTCCATTCCTGAATTTCTTCTTTGGTGATGTTGTCCAGATTTACACGGCGCGTATTCTGACCCACTTCCCAGGTCACTTCCGGCCAGTCTTCCAGCTTCGGCGGTGTCAGTTCAGCAGGTCCGTTACCGTCCAGTGTGAAGTGAACGTGACGAGTCGCTGCACAGTTCGGAATCATACACACCGGTTTTGACGCAGCATGGGTCGGCGCTGTCTTGATTTTCACATCCAGCACTGTGGTCAGGCCGCCCAGACCCTGAGCACCAATACCCAGCTTGTTCACGCGATTGAAGATATCCAGACGCAATTCTTCTTCCGCATTCTGCGGGCCGCGCTCCATCAGATCCTGAATATCAACGGATTCCATCAGCGATTCTTTCGCCAGTACCGCCGCTTTCTCTGCGGTACCACCGATACCAATGCCCAGCATGCCCGGCGGACACCAGCCAGCACCCATCAGCGGAACAGTCTTCTCGACCCATTCTGCGATGTCGTCAGACGGGTTGAGCATCACCATTTTGGTTTTGTTTTCAGAGCCGCCGCCTTTGGCCGCCAACTGAATTTCAACTTTGTTGCCCGGCACCATATCAATGTGCACAACTGCCGGTGCGTTGTCTTTGGTGTTGATGCGTTTACCCGCAGGATCGGCAACAACAGAAGCACGCAGCGGATTTACCGGGTTGTTATAAGCCTGACGCACACCCTCGTCGATCATTTCCTGCACGGTCAGATCGCTGTCCCACTGAACATTCATGCCGATCTTCACGAAACAGGTCACAATGCCTGTATCCTGACAGATCGGGCGATGGCCTTCAGCTGACATACGGGAGTTAATCAGGATCTGCGCCATGGCATCTTTTGCAGCCTGGCTCTGTTCTTTGTGATAAGCCTTTTCCAGGGCCTGAACAAAATCCAGCGGATGGTAGTAGGAAATGTATTGCAGCGCATCAGCTACGCTGCTAATCACATCGTCTTTACGGATGACGGTCATAGTTGCCCTCGTTGCTTATTGTCGTATTGCGCGCCTGCGATTTGACGGGTCTGACCCGGACTGGACAGTAGGGTGCCAGAGGCAGACCAGAGTCTTGAGCTGAATCATCAACAAACCGGAGAAAAGTCGCGGTGCAGGCGTCGCATTTTCATTTTTATGATACTCTTGCCCGCAATCTCGCGCTATGCGCCAATCGAACACCTGTCACAAAAAAGAAAATGAAATATTCTGCTGTCTCTCAACTTCAGGTTTTGCATCTGGACTATAGCAAGGATGCTATCCTGAGCTGGTTCGAACCCCTTTCTGCTTCGCCGTGGGCGATGTTGCTGCGCTCTGCGGCCGAAGGCCACCCGGACAACCGCTACGACATCCTGGTTGCCAACCCGCTGGCAACCCTCGAAACCCGCGGCGATACCAACACCATCACCTATGCCGACGGCACCCGGGAAATCAGACAACAGGACCCGTTCGCCCTGCTGCAAACTCTGCAAGCGGATTTACTGCCCAATGCTGAACCTGTAGCCAATTTACCCTTCATTGGCGGTACACTGGGCTACTTCGCCTATGATCTGGGCCGTCAGGTTGAAAAAATGCCGTCGCTTGCCATACAGGATATCCATGCGCCGGATATGGCTGTCGGTCTTTACGACTGGGCACTGATTGCAGACCATCAGACACAAACACTGACGCTAGTCGCGCCGGAAGTGGACTCTCGCCTTTCCTGGTTAACGCAGCAACAGGCGCAGCGCCAGCAGCAATCTGCCGGATTCCGGCTGACTTCTGAGTGGCAGGCCAATATGTCACCGGAAAGCTACCGAACCAAATTCGACCAGGTCCAGGCGTATCTGAAAGCCGGTGATTGCTATCAGATCAATCTGGCCCAACGTTTTCAGGCTGGCTACGAAGGCGATGCATGGCAGGCGTACCAAAAACTGGAACACAGTAATGGTGCGCCGTTCTCAGCCTTTATCCGTCTTGAGCAGGCCGCAGTATTGTCTGTATCACCGGAGCGCTTCCTGAAACTGGAAGCCAACCAGATTGAAACCAAACCCATTAAAGGTACCCGGCCGCGTTCTGAAGATCCGGCTCAGGATCAGGCCAATGCAGATGATCTGCGACATGCAGAGAAAGACCGTGCCGAAAACCTGATGATTGTCGACCTGCTTCGCAATGATATCGGACGGGTTGCGACACCGGGCTCTGTTCGTGTTCCCAGCCTGTTTGCCATAGAAAGTTTTCCGGCAGTCCACCATCTGGTCAGTACGGTCACTGCAACGCTGAACCCGGAACAGCATTCTGCCGCTGATCTGCTCCGGGCCTGCTTCCCCGGCGGTTCGATTACCGGTGCTCCGAAGGTACGGGCGATGGAAATTATTGAAGAGCTGGAACCTCATCGGCGCAGCGTTTATTGCGGCAGTATCGGTTATCTCAGCCGCTGTGGCCGTATGGACACCAGTATCACAATTCGGACGCTGATTACAGAAAACAGCCAGATCTATGCGTGGGCTGGCGGCGGTGTTGTCGCAGACAGTGAGGCAAACAGCGAATACCAGGAAACGCTGGACAAGTTGAGCAGGATTCTGCCAATCTTGTAACAGACCCTCAACATTTCGCCGGGAGGGGGCGCTGTCAGGATAGTTTCATGATCACTCAGCATCACATGCTCAGCCGTTTTCTGCTTGCCCAGCCCGGCCAGTATGACCGCAGCCACCACAGACGCATCAAACAACTTTTGCCTGACAGCAGCCGCTTCAAACCTGCGGCTGTGATGATTCCTCTGGTAGCCCGCAATGACGGTTATCATGTGATTCTCACCCGCCGTGCCCGTCATTTGAAACATCATCCCGGCCAGGTGGCCTTTCCGGGCGGCCGGTTTGAAATTGAAGACGGCGAACTGATGACCACAGCCATCCGGGAAACGCAGGAAGAAATTGGTATTCTCTGCGATAGAAAAGATATTCTCGGCCAGCTGCCTGCACTGCCGACGCTGAGCGGGTATATGGTGACCCCCTTCCTGTCAACCATCACCGCCGACTACCAGCCAGTTCTGGATCACAATGAAGTCGACAGCATCTTTGAAGTGCCCATCACCTTCCTCCTCGACCCGCGGAATATGCGCACGCAACATTTTATGTTCCGGGGACGATCACATACGATCTACGCGATCCCATACAAGGAATATGCCATTTGGGGTGCCACAGCGCAGATCGTCAAAGCTTTGTCACATCAAATATGGGTCGATATCCCAAAGTCAGTTCAGAATACAGACTCAAACTGCTGAACCTTTCGCCATCTGAAACAGATTTATAAAAACTTTTGGTGATCAAACTCTCATTTCCTTGCAACAAATGTTAAATAGTGAGCCAGTTTTTTCACAGATCATTTTTTCATACGCCAAATAAGGGAAAATACGCCTGTTCCTGTTCCCTATCTAATTTGGATTTTCCTATGCAAACAAAAACTGCAACTGTATCTGCGGCGCCAAAAAGCCGCTGGACTGCGCAGGATACAACCTGGGTACTCTCGCTGTTTGGTACAGCGGTCGGTGCCGGTATCCTGTTCCTGCCAATTAATGCGGGTATGAGTGGTTTCTGGCCACTGGTCGCAATGACCATTCTGGTTGGCCCGATGACCTATTTTGCACACCGCGGTCTGGCCCGCTTCGTGCTGTCATCTTCCAAGCCGGGAAGCGACATTACTGAAGTTGTTGAAGAACATTTTGGCGTGAACGCCGGTAAACTCATCACACTCCTCTACTTCTTCGCGATTTATCCGATTGTGTTGATCTATGGCGTTGGTATCACCAATACCGTTGATTCTTTCATGGTCAATCAGCTGGGCATGGAATCCATGCCGCGCGCATTGCTGTCTATCATCCTGATTCTGGGCATGATGTCTGTGATGGTCGCTGGTGAGAAACTGATGCTGAAAGTGACCCAATTCCTGGTTTACCCGCTGGTCGGCATCCTGCTGTTCATGTCGGTCTACCTGATCCCGGAATGGAACCTGTCTGCCGTGAGCATGGACACCATGCCATCTCTGGGTGATTTTGCGGTGACCCTGTGGATCACCATCCCGGTTCTGGTCTTCTCGTTCAACCACAGCCCGATCATTTCTGCCTTCTCACAAGCGCAGGCTCGTGACCATGGTATCCATGCAGAAGAGAAAGCATCACGCATTCTGTCCCGTGCTGCACTGATGCTGTTGGGCTTTGTCATGTTCTTTGTATTCTCTTGCGTACTGAGCCTGTCTCCGGAAGATCTGGCTGCTGCGAAGAAAGCAAACCTGGCCATCCTGTCTTATCTGGCAAACAAACACGATAATCCGTTTATTTCATATCTCGGCCCGATCGTTGCGTTTGTTGCGATTGTATCGTCCTTTTTTGGTCACTACCTGGGTGCTCGCGAAGGCCTGAATGGATTGGTTTCTAAACAATTAAAGTCGTCTGGTAAGCAAGTTAACGAAAAGAAGATTGACAAATTTACTGTTGTCTTCATGATTGCAACTATCTGGTTGGTCGCGACAGTTAATCCTAGTATTCTGGGAATGATTGAAACATTAGGCGGCCCGATTATTGCGACTATTTTGTTCCTGATGCCAATGTATGCAGTGCATAAAGTCCCTGCAATGAAGCAGTACAAGGGCGCAATAAGCAACGTATTTGTCACGCTGATGGGCCTGATCGCTATCTCAGCCATTCTGTACGGCCTGTTCTTCTAAGCGTCGCCTGTACAGCCTTACTGACAAAATACGTAAAAGAACCGATACTTAAGAGCAGGGGAGCTTTCATCGCCTGCTCTTTTGTTTTGACTATACTCGCCAAGGAAGGGGCGGGAGTTCATCAAAAAGATAACAGTCCTGGGCTGAAGCAAGACTGCTTCCCCGACTGAGGTACTACGCATGATCAGTATTTTTGATATCTTCAAAATTGGTGTGGGTCCTTCCAGTTCGCACACTGTAGGTCCAATGAAAGCAGGTAAAGAGTTTGTCGATGACCTGCGCGAGATGGGCACTATCAACGATGTCACCAAAATCACCGTTGATGTGTATGGCTCTCTGTCTCTGACAGGTAAAGGCCACCACACAGATATTGCCATCATCATGGGCCTGGCGGGCAACAGCCCCGAAACTGTGGATATCGACAGCATTCCTGGGTTTATCGCCAGTGTCGGCGAGACCGAACGTCTTCCAATTGCTGGTAACATTCACACGGTCGATTTCCCGCGTGACGGTGGCATGAATTTCCATAACACCAATCTGCCGCTGCATGAAAACGGTATGAGCATTCACGCCTGGGCGGGTGATGTAAAAGTTTACAGCAAGACTTATTACTCCATCGGTGGTGGTTTCATCGTCGATGAAGAACACTTCGGTAAAGATGAAGAATCTGAAGTTCAGGTTCCGTTCCCGTTTACGTCTGCACAAGAACTGGTGCAGCACTGTAAGGATCAGGGCCGCTCTATCAGTTCTGTGGTCATGGCAAACCAGCGCGCCATGCATACTGACGAAGAAATCAAAGACTACTTCTCCCGTATCTGGAAAACCATGCAGGAATGTATGGACCGCGGTATGAACGAAGAAGGTATTCTACCTGGCCCGCTGCGTGTTCCGCGTCGTGCTGCGGCACTGCGTCAGCAGCTGATTACTTCTGAACGCACCAACAACGACCCGATGACTGTTGTTGACTGGGTGAACATGTATGCGTTTGCTGTAAACGAAGAAAACGCCGCTGGCGGTCGTGTTGTGACGGCACCAACCAACGGTGCCTGCGGTATCATTCCGGCAGTACTGGCGTACTACGACAAGTTCATTCAGCCTGTAGGTGAGAAAGAGTACCTGCGTTACTTTGCTGCTTCCGGCGCGATCGGCGGTCTGTACAAGCGCAATGCATCTATTTCTGGTGCAGAAGTTGGTTGTCAGGGTGAAGTGGGTGTGGCCTGTTCTATGGCTGCAGCTGGCCTGGCTGAGCTGATGGGTGCAAGTCCGGAGCAGGTCTGTATGGCTGCTGAAATTGCAATGGAACACAACCTGGGTCTGACGTGTGACCCGGTTGCCGGTCAGGTACAGGTGCCTTGTATCGAGCGTAACGGTATTGCTGCGGTGAAATCGATCAACGCATCCCGGATGGCCCTGCGTCGTGCCTCTGAGCCACGCGTGTCTCTGGACAAAGTGATCGAGACCATGCTGGAAACCGGTAAAGACATGAACGCCAAATACCGTGAAACTTCTCAGGGTGGTCTGGCAATTAAAGTGATCTGCTAAATCAGCAAATCATATAGATGAAGGGAGGCCATGCCTCCCTTTTTTTATTCTGAATTTCCCGGACGATTACGTTTTGGTCCAGATTCGGGTATTGAGCGCCAAATCTTCCACAATCCCAGTAATGAAATCCAAGTCCTGATAAATATCTTTCACGGCATCAAAATTGGCTGCAGACTGAAACAACTTGGGTTCAAAATACTCTTTTCGGGAAGGAATCCCGATATGTAAGCTGTCCCCAACGAAGGATAACGCGACACTTGCGTTGGCTTCTTTCCTGAAGGCAACCAGCCGCTGCATCAGTGAAGTCGAGATCAGATAACGTGCTTCAATCTGATCATCACTGTACACCTCAAAATGACGTTCAAATTCAGGGTCCTCCATTGCAACACGTTCACCAAAACCACTCCCCCCCAACAGATTATTCAGCGATTTTCCAACCGATGACCAGAAGCCTTCACTGTCAGGCGTGATATAAGTTTTACCATTGAAGTGTTTATTGGCATCTGCAATAAATAACACCCCTTTGAAGATGGTGTGCCAGGTTGTCCGCCTCTTGCCTTTAGAGTCTGTCCTGGTCGTCTTATACTGGGTATGAAGCTCCGAAAACTCGATCGCAGTTTTTCCCACGACGCCCCGAACGTAATCCTCCCCGTTGTAGCGGTGATAATGACGGCGATATAAGCCACTGGCCTTATACTTCTCAGGGGAAATATGATCGCTGGGTGAGTACTCAAAACTGTCGTTGAATGTTTTCAGCAGTTTTCCGACGACCTGTGTTTTGTAACCGTCCCGGTAGACATTCCATTTGAGGGAAACATAATAATACATCGCGAGTGACATCAGGCTGGGAAGCCAAAAGATGATCCACTCATTACTTTTTCCCGTAAACGCGAAGTACATCGCTATCAATAGGCTGGTCAGGATAGGCACGGCTGACAAATAACAACGTTTCACAGCTTCTTTTCGGATCTTGTCCAAGTCCTCTAGCTGGTCTTTCAGCGTGGTGTCAAAGAGTGTTTTGAGTTCCACCAGATTCTCTCTGGTTTCCATTGAAGCTTCCATGACACTCCCGATTATTTGTGGAACAGTTGGCCAACATTGATATTTTGTCTTTCCTGCTCAGGAATTTCGAACAAGACACGCTGCTTCAGGTTCATTCGGCTGGCAAAAAGACTTGAAGGAAACATTTCGATCGCATTATTCAGGTCGGTCACCGAAGCATTGTAAGCGCGGCGCGCGGCTGAGATTTGCTCTTCAGCTTCATTGATCGAACGCTGCAGCATCACAAAATTTTCGCTGGCTTTCAGATCCGGATAATTTTCAACAGCGATGTTGAAACGCGACATTGTGGCATTCAATTGCTTATCCAGCGTGACTTTCTGTTCGCCGGCCAAACCGTCGTGCTGCACCTGAGTCCGGAGTGTCGTCAGTTCCTGCAGCAATGAAGATTCATGCGCCATATAAGCTTTCACGCTCTCCACCATATTAGGAATCAGGTCAAAACGCTTTTTCAGCATTACATCAATCGATGCTTCAGCATTTTCCACCTGATTCTTCTTACCAATAAGGCCGTTATACACAGAAATCGTTGCGACGACAGCAACGAGCACAATGCCCAGTATGATCCAGATTCCCAATTGAAGTCCTCCTGTCAGTTCAGATTCGTCGGTATGCTGCTCAAACAGCATCCCTGTCTTTATTCTCAGACAAATCATCATAGCGACCAATTCAACGATTACCTGAACACAACCCTATATTTCACGACCGAAGAGCCTTTTTTATGCGCCACAGAGCAAATCTGAGCGCCCAGAGATGAGTAAAATTTCAGTCTGCGTCCGCGAATCAACTCACTGAAACATTGAGCGCATTGATGAAAACAACCAACGAGAGCCTGATCACTTCTCCTTATGGTCATAAACACTCAAAAATAGCTCGCAAAAATGCAACACCTGACGTCATCTCTGCTGTCTGTCTACGCTAATCACGATTTCCCGCTCAGGGACATTCACCGTGGGAAGATCTATCGGTCACCCTGTCGAAGCTGTCATCACATATCCGGCCCCTGCCTTCCCGCTTTATCTGCTGAGTTGCCTTGCAGAACCGGGATTCACAAACTTAAGCCACCCGACATCTGTCACCGTCCTGCCGATTCTCTGAGCGCAGATATAAAAAAGCCCCGCACATGCGTGCGGGGCAAATCGCAGTTATTCAACGATATCAAGAATTATGCAGCAGCTTTTAACGGCTCAGCAGCAACAACTTTACGCTCGCCAATTGGCAGGATCGTACGGCCGAACTCATTGTTCAGCACCTGAGCCATTGCAAAGTAAATTGCACTCGCACCACAGATGATGCCTTCAAAACCAGCGATCGTACCGATCAATTCGCTGCCTGTGAAATCACGCGCTGCCAGCAGGAAGAACAGAATCGTCAGCGAAGCAAAAACAAATTGTTTTGCACGCGGGTAGTTCAGAGAACCAATGAACAGGAAAGCAGTGAAGATGCCCCACAGCGTCAGGTACCAAGCCATGAATTTAGCTGGTGACGCTGGCAGACCCATTTTTGGCATCACAATCAGACCAACCAGAGTCAGCCAGAACAAACCATAAGAAGTGAATGACGTGGTACCGAAGGTATCGCCACGCTTAAAGCACATCAAGCCAACCAGGATTTGTGCCAGACCACCATAAAAGATCCCCATAGCCAGGATCATTGAATCGATCGGGAAAAAGCCTGCATTATGGATGTTCAGCAGAATGGTTGTCATACCAAAACCCATCAATCCCAATGGTGCCGGATTTGCAAAATTCGTAGACATTTTATTCCTCTACAGGAAAATTTAAATAAAAGTGATATGAATTAAAAAATTTGCGCAATATAGTGCGGCGCGAATTCTAATCCATGTCTGTAGGGAAAACAACGCTTTCTTTGTGCAAAAAACAACCTTTCAGGGAAAATAGCTGAAAAATCCGGATAAAAGTAAAGAACAAAAATATTCATTTACCGCGAAAGATGTTACCAAATGCATCTGAAGGCCGCCAAATCCCTGATGAAACCAGCATGTCAACCAACCTCTTTACGCTCGATGCATTCAGAGTGAAATACTGAGTTTTTGCAATTACCCAACACCCTGAAAACCACATTTCCCTGAAAAAATCATAAAAAAACCGCTGCATAAGCAACGGTTTGAAAAGGACATCATGTTTTCAGCAATTTTCGCTGATTACTGAACCTGAGCTGGTGTTTCAGAAGACTGAGGCGACGCAGCCTGTGGTTCGGTTTCCGCTGCCATTTTCGTCTCCATCGGTGGTAGCGGAATTGGTGGCGCAACCTCGGTTTGTTCAGCCAGTTTACCTTTCAGCTGGCTGATCTGACGCTGTTGCTGCATGACCAGTGCATTCAGTTCACGGATATATTTTTCCTTCCCTGCGAGCAGCTCTTCATCTGATGAGTTGTTCACAACCGCCAGCTTAACCTGCTCTGCATTGTCTTTAATCAGCCGCGCCTGTTCCTGGATCGGCTGATCACGCCAGTCTTCATCCTTCAGCGCTTTGGAGATCCGCAGTAACTTATTCTCAAACTCAAGAATATAAGCTTCATAATTGTCTTTGCTTAAATCCCGTAAGCGCTGCACTTCCAGTGAAATATGCTGAGCATGAGCCAGTTCGAAACGGATCACCCGAGTTGCCTGCTGAATGGCGTCAAAATCTCTGGGAGTGCGATCCACCAGCGCTTTCCCGGCTTCAATACTACGCTCGATTTGCGCATAGCTGGCAGGGGCATTGTCTCTGACATCCTGACGGCGCAATTCAATCATCATGGCTTCAAGCGGCGCAATGTAAATTCTCTTAATCGTTTTGACTTCCAGACTGTTGCTCCGGGAAAGGAACTCATCCTGGTCTTCCCGCGCTTCATTCAAGTCGCCGCTTTCAACAAGCGAGAACAGGCTCTCGTATAAACGATACAGTCTTGTGTATTCACTGCGGTAGTACTGCTTTGCGTCCAGCGACTCAAGATAATTCATCTGGGTAATCGCCGGCGACAACACCGTATCAGCGACTTTCTGTAATTTTTTCAGCTGATTCAAAGCACTTTCGGCATGTTCCAGCTCCAGTTCCAGCTGCTGAAGATATGTCGTTGATGAAAACAGAGAATAACTCTTATAGGCCGTTGAAGGCGTTGCCGTAATTTCCTGATAGATCTGTGAGGCCTTCTCCCAGCTTGCACTCAGTACCTGATAATTATCCGGAGAGTAGATGGCCAGACTTTGCGACTTTTCTATCTTTTGCTGCCAATTGCGGTAAGCGGATGTAGCTCGCTGAAAGTCCCCTTGTTCCGAAATGACAGTCGTATCATCATTGTTTAATTCAGATGTACTCGAGCAAGCACTCAAAAATACAGCAGAGAGTAGCATCAGGGCTGAAAGGCCCGTTCTTTTCATAAATAATTCCGTAATGACTTGATTTGCCAGTAAAACCATTCAGACCTATGGATGGCTATATCAATAATGCGACAGAAGTCCAACCAGTATGAAATATCTGAATCCTGCGATAGGTGAGCGATTGGTATCCATCGTCTTCCATTAGAAGCAGATGGATGCCATTTCTTCAATCATGCAAAAACAAAAGTGAGTGAATGCTCAAATAGTTTAACTGAAGCTTAACGGGTACTAAAGCCTTTACTTGCAAGGAAATCCTTCATAAAGGGTCTCGCCTGTTTGGCCAGAGTCGCCGTAATTTGCTCAGACCAGCTCACCGCTTTATTTCCACCGGTGCGGGTCTGATAATAGCGACGAACTTCCTCATCGTACTCCGACAACAGCTGACGCGGCAGTTCATGCTGATAACTGTCCTGATGAACCACCAGCGACTGCGGTAAACGCGGTTTTAACTCCGGATTCTGTTCAGGATGTCCAAGACAGAGTCCGAATAAAGGAATCACATGATCAGGCAGATCCAGCACCACCGAGACATCCGCCGGATGATTCCGGATCCCGCCAATGTACACCCCGCCCAACCCTAAAGACTCAGCTGCCAGTAAAGCGTTCTGCGCCATCAGAGCGGCATCAATCGAACCAATTAAGGTTTGCTCCGTAAAGCCAAGTTGCGCTTCGGGATGAATTTGCAGATGGCGATGGAAATCCGCACAGAACACCAGAAACTCAGCCGCAGCGGCGACATAAGGCTGATCGCCGGCCAAATGGGCAAGCTGCGCCCGCTTTTCTGTATCCACTACCCGGATAACACTGACGCACTGGATAAAACTCGAAGTCGAAGCAGCAATTGCACAATCCAATATCGTCGCCAGCATTTCTGCCTGAATCGGCTCAGAAGTAAAACGACGAATAGAGCGATGTGCGAGTATCGTTTCAATGGTCTGATTCATAATTTCTCTTCATCTGTTGGCATTGAATTGCAGACTCTATCATATGCCGAAAGTTCAGTCCCTTTTGACAGAGCGCTCAAATAATAATCAAAAGTTACACTTATCCCTTTGATTTGGCTGATGGAAATGTCACTAAAGTGACTTTTGAACAACATTTTTTTGTCATATTCCCCCTCTATTCTGCACCTCATCAAAACAGCCATAAAAGCACTCGTATATAAAGCAGGGAAATGACAATGAATAAAACAGTTTTAGCATCAGCGCTTCTGGTCGCGCTTGCATCGGGTACTGCCGCTGCCTCAACCACGGTGTATGAGAAAGATGGTCAGTCTGTCGAGATTAAAGGCCGTATGGTCGGTATGTACTACAGCTCTGACGACAAAGACGAAAAAGGCGATCAAAGTTATTTCCGCTTTGGCGCGAAAGGGAAAGCAGACATCAACAACGACCTGTACGGTGTTGGTGTTTACGAAACCGAAGTCAATGCATCTTCTAAGAAAGATGGCCTGCAAACGCGTCTGTCTTATGCCGGACTGGGTGGTAACTTTGGCGAAGCCACTTACGGCCGCCAGTATGGTGCATATACACTGATTTCAGACTATACCGATACTCTGGAAGAGTTCGGTGCTGATGCCAGTGGTACGGGCACAGACCGTTTCGGTACGGGTAAAGCCAGCTCTGTACTGAAGTACACCGGCGAGTTCAGCGGACTGGCGGTAGAAGCCAGCTACCAGCTGGACAACAACGAAGTGACCCAACCTGACGGCGATACAGCAACATCTTACGGCATCGCAGCTTCTTACTCGCTGCCAATGGGCTTTAAGGTAGGTGCCGGTTATAACCAGGGTGAAGGCGTTGACGGTTCTGACGATGCCAAAGTCGCTGCCGTGTCTGCTGCTTATGATGCCAACAACATCTACGCTGCTTTCCTTTACAGCACCGGTGAAAACTGGGAAGACAAAAAAGGAACTGAGTCAGACACAGACTATGATGGCTACGAAGTCGTTCTGGGTTATGACTTTGGAAATGGTTTCTCAGCACAGGCTGTCTATAACTTCCTGGAAGCTGATGCCGGTTCAAGTGTCGATGTAGAAGATTACTACGTTGTTGGTGCTTATTATAAGTTCAACAAACAACTGCGTACTTACGCAGAGTACAAAGCAGACCAGATCGACGGCAACGAAGACATTCTGGCACTGGCGATTCGCTACGATTTCTGATTTCGCTCTACCACTACTGCCACGCAAAGCCAGGCTGCCCAGTCTGGCTTTTTTCGTCTGTCTTGGAGGAAAGGTTGAGCACTTTGTTGCTCCCTGCTCTTCATCGGAATTTTCTATTGATGCAAATGATAATTCCGACTTTGACTGCTGACTGAGTCACGATATAGTAGCCCCACAAGACAAAGGAGAAGTTCTATGTTCGTCGTTATTTTTGGCCGCCCTGGGTGCCCTTACTGTGTTCGTGCAAAAGAGTTAGCAGACAAACTGAAAGAAGATCGTGACGATTTCAACTACCGTTATGTAGATATCCATGCCGAAGGCATTACAAAAGCGGATCTGGAAAAGACTGTCGGTAAACCAGTTGAAACCGTGCCTCAGATCTTTATTGATCAAGACCATATTGGCGGCTGTACCGAATTCGAAGCTTACGCGAAAGAAAACCTGGCTCTGTTTCAGTAATCACTGACGCAACCGGTCATCACATTGCGGGTTTTTACGTTTTTGTGAACCCCTGACAGAAAGGCTGTTTAATCAGCCTTTTTTGTGTCTCAAATCTCGAAAATCTATATCGCATTACATTTGTTTAAGATAAAATTCCGTCTCATATCTCTAGTAGAAAGCGCTGACTCCGGAAAAATTTGTTGTGAACATCGACGTTGCTGACCTGCTTCGCCAGAATGATATTCTGCTCCTCTTTGTAGTTCTTGCTGTGGGTCTTACGGTCGGAAAACTCCGAATAGCCCAGTTACAGATTGGGAACTCCATTGGTGTCTTACTCACCGCCCTCATCTTTGGAAATGCTGGTTTCATTTTTGATGCTGAAGCACTGAATATCGGCTTTATGCTGTTTATTTTCTGTGTCGGTATTCAGGCAGGTCCCAACTTTTTTGGCATTTTCTTCCGTGACGGAAAACACTATCTGCTGCTGGCATTAGTCGTCCTGATCTCAGCCATCACGATCACCATTACCATGTCGCACTATCTGGGTCTGGATCTGGGTCTGGCGACAGGTTTAATGGCCGGTTCACTGACCGCTACACCAGTTCTGGTCGGTGCGAAAGACGCTCTGAGCGGCGGCTTATCCAGCCTTTCTGACCCGTTAGTGATTCAGGAGCTGATTGACAGCCTGAGTGTCGGCTACGCAATGTCGTATCTCATCGGTCTGATCAGCCTGATTTTACTGGCAAAACTAATGCCAAAACTGCAGAAGCAGGATCTGGCCGAATCGTCGCAGCAAATTGCGAAAGAGCGCGGCATCGGCGAAGTTGCACAGCGAAAAGTCTATTTGCCGATTATTCGTGCCTATCGCGTTGGTCCGGAGCTGATCGACTGGATTGACGGCCGGAATTTACGTGAGCTGGGTATTTACCGCCAGACGGGATGCTACATCGAACGCATTCGTCGCCACGGCATTCTCGCCAACCCTGATGGGGATGCCATCCTGCAGGAAGGGGATGAAATCGCACTGGTCGGTTACCCGGACAGCCATGCCCGTCTGGACCCGAGCTTCCGGAACGGGAAAGAAGTATTCGACCGTGATCTGCTGGATCTGCGCATCGTCGAAGAAGAAATCGTGGTCAAGAATGACAACATCGCCGGAAAACGCCTGTCAGAACTGAATCTGGCTGAGTATGGCTGTTTCCTGAACCGCGTGGTTCGCGCTCAGATTGAAATGCCGATGGATCACAGCACCCTGCTCAATAAAGGGGATATCCTTCAGGTCAGTGGCGAGAAAAGCCGGGTACTGGGACTGGCAGAACGTATCGGTTTTATCTCGATTCACAGCCAGATCGCCGATCTGCTGGCCTTCTGCTGCTTCTTTATCATGGGTCTGCTGTTTGGTTCGATCACAATGACATTCGGCCAGATCACCTTTGGCCTCGGAAGCGCCGCAGGCTTACTGCTGGCCGGGATCTCACTGGGTTTCCTGCGGGCAAACCACCCTACTTTCGGCTACGTCCCGCAAGGGGCGCTGAACATGGCAAAAGATCTGGGCCTGATGGTCTTCATGGTCGGGATTGGCCTGAGTGCAGGTTCCAACCTGTTTGAGTCCATTACTCAAATCGGTCCGAGCGTCTTTCTTGTCAGTATGATGGTCAGCGTCATTCCGGTCATGCTGGCTTACCTGTTTGGGGCTTATATCCTGAACATGAACCGCGCGCTGCTGTTCGGTGCCATTATCGGTGCCCGTACCTGTGCCCCGGCGATGGACATGATCAATGAACATGCCCGCAGTACCATTCCTGCTCTGGGGTATGCGGGCACTTACGCCATCGCAAACGTATTGCTCACCGTTGCCGGTACACTGATCATCATCCTCAGCTAGCGTGCTGATTGATAACCCGGCTGACTCGCTTTCCTCAGAGTCAGCCGAGATTCAGACGTTCAATGATATAATCCTTCACAATTTTCCGGATAGGTTTGTCCCCTGCAGTCCGCTTTGTTATCAATCGGACTTTCAGAGCCAAGCCACACGCTTTTATTGCCTCAGGTAACTAAATTATGATGCGCATCCTGATAGTCGAAGACGACCCAATTTTGTGCCACCATCTGAAAACTCAGCTCAGCGAACTGGGCAACCAGGTCCAATGTGCCAATACGGCTGAAGAAGGCCTGTTTTTTGCTGAAAACTACCCCAATGATGTGGCCATCGTCGATATCGGTCTGCCGGACCGTGATGGTATCACCCTGATTCGTGAGATCCGGGACAAAGGACTGCGACTGCCAATCCTCATTCTGACTGCACGTTCAAACTGGCAGGACAAAGTCACCGGCCTGGAAGCTGGTGCCGATGATTATCTGGTGAAACCGTTCCAGAAAGAAGAGTTGGTTGCCCGCCTGAGTGCCCTGGTCCGCCGCAGTGCCGGCTTTATCAAACCGGAAATGATTGCGGGTGAAATCCGCGTCGACCTGCTCGCGAAACAGGTTTTTGTCAGCGAAAACCTGCTTGAACTGACGGCCTTTGAATACGAACTGCTTGAATACCTGATGCGTCACAGCCGTCAGGTCGTTTCCAAACAGCGTCTGCTGGATGTCCTGTATGAAGATCAGGAAGGGGATCCAAACACCATTGAGGTGATGATCAGCCGTCTGCGTAAGAAAATCAGCCAGACCGGGCAGGAAAACCCAATCTCAACCATTCGAGGTCAGGGGTATATTTTTGAGATTGCCGCGCAATGAAGCTGGCCATCTTGCCCCGTCTGCGACACCGGGTCATGATTACTTCGATTGCAATCATTGCCCTGATCACTTCGGCCCTTGCCTGGGTGATCAATGAACTCTACAGCCAGAGTTACATGGCGGCCTATTCCACGGATCTGGTCGCCCAGATGCCGCTTGTCGTGGCCCAGCTGAACCGGGCCGGTCTGATTAAAGACGTCGATAAGTGGATTGACTCGCTGGATCCCTCTGCCACCGACTACATGTCTGTCCTTTGTGACCGGAGTGACAATACCATGTGGCTCTCGGATGAAGCGAAAGCCGCTGGCCTCAGCGAGATTTGCAGCAGCCTGCCGGATGCCATGCAAACCCCGACCCTGGTCAAAGCCGAGAACGATCAAAGCTATATCGCTTACGATATCAGCCGTGACCGCGAAAACGGCAATGCCTATCAGCTGATTGTGCTTCGCTCCGGGACAGCTTATGAAACGTCATTAAGCCGGCTTCATCACCGCACGGCACTTTACCTCGGTCTCTTCGTACTGATCGCAATTGCATTTTTGATTGCCGCCTTTCACTGGAGCTTTCAGCCGCTGCGTAAACTGGCCCGGCAGCTCAATCAGGTCACTGATGCCAAGCGTGACCAGCTTGACAATAACTATCCGACAGAATTGCAGGACGTGACTCAGTCACTGAACCGGCTAATTCGGATCAGTAATGACAAAACGTCCCGTTACCGGCATGCCATGGATGATCTGGCCCACAGCCTGAAAACCCGACTGGCTGCTGCAAATGCTCTGCTGGATGATCACTCTCTGCCCCGCTGCGATCTGAACTACCGGATGCTGGAGCAAATCAGCCAGATGGATGATTTAGTACAGTACCAGCTCAAGCGGGCACTGATGGGCCAGCAGGGCCTTCAGAAAGACCGAACGCTGCTCAATCCGGTTGTCGAAAGCTTTGAAGGGATGCTGAAAAAGATTTACAGCAGCAAGGAAGTCACTCTGAAGCGACAGTTTGACGCAACCTTATGCCTGCCCGTTAACCGGACGGACCTGATGGAACTGCTCGGGAATCTGCTCGAAAACGCCTTTCGCTTTTGTATCAGCGAAATTCGTCTGAGTGCAACCCGGCATCAGGGCAAGCTCGTGATTCGCCTGGAAGACGATGGTCCCGGCGTCAGTGATGATATGCGTGAAGCTATTTTCCAGCGGGGTATCCGGGCCGATCAACGCAATCCAGGTCAGGGAATTGGTTTGTCTGTCTGCCACGACATCGTGACCTGTTATGGCGGGCGCATCTATGTTGAGAAAGCCAGCATTGAAGGGGCTGCATTTGTCATTGAACTGCCGGAAGACAATAAAAGCTGAGGCAAAAAATGACTGACTGCTGATGAGCCTGTGACATTTCACCTCCAGAATCTCAACAGCAGTTATCTGCACCCATTGATCAATACCCATAAAAAAACCGCCTTTCACGGCGGTTTTTTCGTTTTGTTTCAGTGGCGCAATTACACGTCCTGAACGTCGAATTCAACAATTGGATTCACATCAGCGTCATAGTCCACGCCTTCAATGCCGAAACCGAACAGCTTCATGAATTCATCTTTGTACAGCTGATAATCAGTCAGCTCGAACAGGTTCTCATTGGTCACCTGTGGCCACAGCTTCGTACAATGCTCCTGAATGTCTTCACGCAGCTCCCAGTCATCCAGACGCAGACGGTTGTCGCTGTCCAGCTCTGCAGCAGTACCGTCAGCTTTGTACAGACGCTGTGAGAACATACGGAAGATCTGCTCCATACAACCCTCATGAACGCCTTCTTCGCGCATTTTCTTGAAGACCATCGCGATGTACAGAGGCATCACAGGAATTGCCGCACTGGCCTGAGTCACAACACTCTTCAGAACTGCCACGTTTGCAGTACCGTTAACAGCAGACAGTTTCTTGCTCAATTCATCCGCAGCACGGTCCAGGTCCATTTTGGCCTTGCCCAGTGCACCGTGCCAGTAAATCGGCCAGGTGATTTCTGTCCCAATGTAGCTGTAAGCAACAGTCTTACAACCTTCAGCCAGAACACCAGCATCTGCCAGTGCATTGATCCACAGCTCCCAGTCCTGGCCGCCCATGACTTTCACTGTATCTTCAACTTCCTGCTCAGTTGCAGGCTCAACACTGGCTTCAATCAGTACATCTTTGTTGGTATCAACCGCGGTCGCCGTGTAGGTTTCACCCATAGGTTTCAGGCTGGAGCGGATCAGCTCACCACTGTCCGGCATTTTACGGACCGGAGAAGCCAGGGAGTACACAACCATATCAATCTGACCCAGATCTTCTTTGATCAGCTCGATAACTTTTTGCTTCATCTCGTGAGAGAACGCATCACCGTTCAGACTCTTGGAATACAGGCCTTCTTCTTTGGCGAATTTGTCGAATGCCGCAGAGTTATACCAGCCCGCAGAGCCTGGTTTTTTCTCGGTGCCCTGCTTTTCCAGGAAAACACCAATGGTTGCAGCACCGGAGCCGAAAGCAGCAGCGATGCGGGAAGCCAGACCGTAGCCAGTGGAAGAGCCAACCACCAGTACACGCTTCGGACCGTTCTCCAGTTTCGGCTGGGCCTTGGTGTACTCAATTTGCTCTTTGACGTTTGCTTCACAACCCACAGGATGAGTTGTTGTACAAATGAATCCACGAATTTTTGGTTTGATGATCATTTCGTTTTCTTCCTTTGTTCTGTTGCCCGTAGGATAAAAGGTTAGTCACTAATTCGCATCAGTTTTATGTTCGAAATCGACAAAATTAGCCAGTGGTTGGAGGTGTTGAGGCAGAATATTTGATATTGAGCCATGAGTTGCCGAAGAAAACCGCAGTCTGTCTGCATCTCATTTCCCCCGGAACAGAAGATATCATGGTCGATCGATAAAAAAATACCGCGCAAATGCGCGGTATATTTGACCACCAGGTTTATTCTTCGACTAAGCAATCAAATTGCTTATCAGGCAGCTTTCCCTGGCTGTAAGACGCCCTTTTTAAACGCTTCCGGTGCAAAGTGATCCACTTGGATCGCACGGGATCTCAATTGGTCAGCATTATGCACTTTCTCAACTTCAGCGTCTGTGATAACGCCCGCATCCAGAGCAATTTTCAGCTTCTCAGCCAGCGGCGCCTTGCGTGGCACGGTGCCAGCTTTCACTGCTTTCGCAATTTTACGCTCAACGTCACGCACACCATACATCGCAACAAATGCACGTTCCATAATCGCAACCGGATCGCCGTCTTTCTCACCGACGTAGCAATTGGTCGTCAGGCGATCACGCGCTACTCCCGGCGTCATCATGAGTTTTGAAATCGCCAGCTTCAGCTCATCCTTCGGCGCTTCATAATGAATCCCCAGCGGGAATGTCAGTGTACGCAGCACACGACCCACACCTTTACGCGGGAAGTTGTTGAAGACTTCATCGAAAGCAATACCACACTTGTGCAGGCAGTGTTGCAGCGCGTAATGCACCATAGGTAAGTCTTCCTGCTGACGCCCTTCCGTTTCAAAACGTTTCAGAACCGCAGAAGCCAGGTACAGATGACTTAAAACGTCACCCAGACGAGCCGAGACCATTTCACGGCGTTTCAGCTCACCACCCAGCGTCAGCATGGAGAAATCAGCAGCCACAGCCAGTGCACGGCTCATCCGGGACAGATGGCGGTAGTAGTAAGCCGTTTCACCTGCAACAGGTGCACGGTTGAGCTGAGAACCGGTAAACGCGTTCAACAGTGCCTTACTGACGTTACCCACTGCAAAACCAATGTGCTTGAACAGCAACTGGTCAAAATCTTTTGCCGCCTGATCGGCATCAGGATTCGCCGCAGCTTCCATTTCCTGCAGAACGTATGGATGACAACGCGTGGCCCCCTGACCGAAGATCATCAGGTTACGGGTCAGAATGTTCGCACCTTCCACGGTGATTGCCACCGGAATACCAATATACTGATTCGCCAGATAGTTCATCGGACCAGCCTGAATCCCGCGACCGGCATGAATATCCATCGCATCATTCAAAATGGTACGGGCCATTTCTGTCATATGGTATTTGGCAATCGCAGTCACAATCCCCGGCTTCTCTTTCATATCCAGTGAAGTCGTGGTCAGTGTGCGGGCGGCCTCCAGCATGTAGGTCATCCCGCCGATACGGCCCAGCGATTCTGCGACACCTTCAAAGTGACCAATCGACATGCCAAACTGCTTCCGAACATAAGCGTAAGCACCGGTAGTCCTTGAAGTCAGGTGGCCGACAGCAGTTCCCAGTGCAGGCAGAGAGATACCACGTCCTGCAGACAGACATTCCACCAGCATCCGCCAGCCGCGGCCAACGTAATCCTGACCACCGATGACCCAGTCCATCGGAATGAACACATCTTCACCCCGGGTCGGACCGTTCATGAATGCACCGCCCAGCGGGTCATGACGTTCGCCGATTTCAACTCCGGCATGATTTGCAGGAATCAGGGCACAGGTAATGCCGATATCTTTCTGGTCACCAATCAGGCCATCCGGATCCTGAAGTTTGAATGCCAGTCCCAGAACCGTAGCAACCGGTGCCAGCGTGATGTAACGCTTGTTCCAGCTCACACGGATACCCAGCACTTCTTCACCTTCGTGTTCGCCGTAGCAAACAACACCCATATCCGGAATACCACCAGCATCTGAACCCGCTTCCGGGCCAGTCAGGGCAAAACAAGGAATATCTGTGCCATCGGCCAGACGCGGCAGCCAGTAATTTTTCTGTGCTTCCGTACCATAATGAGTCAGCAGTTCGCCCGGACCCAGAGAGTTCGGCACCATCACAGACACCGCCGCACTCTGGCTGCGGGTCGCAATCCGAGTCACAATCGTTGAGTTCGCATGTGCCGAAAACTCACGACCACCATACTGCTTACCAATGATCAGTGAGAAGAACTTTTCTTTGCGCAGGTATGTCCATACCTCAGATGGCAAATCACGGTCTTCCCGAACAATCTGGTTGTCATCCAGCATTGCCAGCAGGGTTTCCAGCTCATTATCAATGAAATGCTGTTCTTCCTCGCTCAGCTTGGGGGTCGGATATTTCAGCAACGTGTTCCAGTCTGGTTTTCCGGCAAACAACTGGCCATCCCACCAGACACTCCCCGCTTCCATCGCTTCTCGCTCTGTGTCGGATAGCGGCGGCAGTACTTTCTTAAAAACCTTGAAAGCCGGATCACTGATGTAGCGTTGTCTCAAGCTTTTGTTACTCATGGGTCACGTCCTTTTGTCTCTCTGCCTCATCTTGGCAACATTTATTGTTTTGCAGGGTTCAGTATGAGTTTTCTATTGCATTGCTGACTGGTGACGTCATCTCGATGGGGGCTGCAACGCCTGCAGCCAGATACGGCACCATACGATCAATTAAATCAGCGGTGGTGACGGCACATTTGAAATCGTTCTCTGCAATTTCCCGCAGCGCTGTACTGGAAGCCATCGTGAATACTGAAGCGCCCAGGGTGAAATGCAGACGCCAGAAAAGTGTTTCCGGATCCAGAGAAGGGTTCGCACGGCAAACGGCTTTTGTGAACAGATTCAGCACCTGACTGTAGCGGGTGACAATAAACCAGCGCAGGTGCCCCTGAACATCTGTATAGCCACGGCCAATCAGAGACATAAAAATCGTCGCGCCATTCGGGCGGAAATCACTGAGCTTCAGCAGCGGCTGTTTAGTACAGCGAAAGACATCTTCCATCGAGAAATCATCGCGGGTCAGCAGCACTTCCAGCTCTTGCTTCAGGGCAGGCATGAACTCTTCCAGATAGCGGCTGAGCACTGCACGAATCAGGGTTTTCTTATCACCATAGTGATAGTTCACAGAGGCCAGGTTGACTCCCGCTTTGCTGGTAATAGTACGCAGCGAAGTTTCCTTAAAGCCATGCTCAGCAAACAGCAGCTCAGCGGCATCCAGAATTCGGCTTTTTGTATCAGCTTTGATTGCCATGTTAAGTCACCCGTATTAAACACACGTTTAAACTCTACACCCTGCTAACAGATTTAACAAGCGATGAACAGAGTCGTGAGATTGAATAACAGAAAAAAATATAAAAAATGAGAGATGAAATGGGAACCATGCTTTATTGACGTAGTCATACATAGTGCCACTGCTTTTTCTTAGAAGATTTTCTTCAAAGCCCGTTTCCATTTGGTTACGGGTTTTCTTTCATTTGAAGCCAGTGAACGCCACATCGCCAACCTTAAATGCATTCTTCAAACAAATATCAGCTTTATTCCCGCTTCGAAATCAGCCAGTTAGAAAAAAACATGAAAAAAGTAATGTGAATGCGGAACTAAGCCCATGCCCTCAGGTCATAACAAGTGACATTAAGATTAACGAATTGACTGATTCACCGGCCGCCCATGAATGGTTCATTGAACAGCTTTAATCGACAATGCCACTGCTGCTAAACTCCTAATTGTGTTAAGGATACATTCCTCCCGCTGACAATTCAGCGGGATTTTTTTATCTGCGTCACGAAGCAAAATTCAGTCTGCAAGTCGGCTGAAGTCAGTACTCCGGCGCCAGTGACAACAGATCCTCATGTTGCCAATCAAGTCCCAACTCGCGGGCAGTCCTTTCTGCATTGATCCATTTTCCGTTTTCACCTTCTTGCAGAAACTCAGGAACCGGTAACCCGGCCAGCCTTGCCATTTCACGGTAATAAAGCTCACGACTCGGATGCTGCGGTGCACATAAATGCAGGGTGGTCATTGTCGGCCAGCGTTTCAGCATTGCCATGACAGCACGAATGACGTCATCGAGATGTACCAGATTCACAGGCGCCCTGCCGTTGGCAATTGCCTGCCCGCCGGCCAGGTATTTAACCGGGTGGCGATGAGGGCCAATCAGACCGGCAAGCCGCAAGACGATCAGATCCTGTCCCCACATCTGACGCAGACTTTGCTCCAGATGGAAATGAGCCTGACCAGATATCGTCGTGGGAACAGGTATCGTGTCTTCAGTGACTTCCCCTTCTGCATCACCATAAACTGATGTCGTGCTGATAAAAATCATCCGCTTGCAGCCCGCTTGTTTTGCAGCCTGCGACAAACCGGTAATTTTTTCGATATAAGATGCAGCAGTCATGTTACGGCGACCCGGCGGGACGTTCACGATGAGCAGATCGGCCGACAAAAAATCTTCAAGGGATGCAATATCAGCAGTACCTAACGGCAGCTGCAAGACAACACCATCGATCCCCGCTTGCCGAAGACTTTGAATACCAGACTCACTCTGTTTTGTGCCTGTCACCGGAAAACCGGCCTGACTCAGAGATTTAGCAAGAGGCTGCCCCAGCCAGCCACAACCGCAAATACTGATACGCATTTTTGTTTCCATTGAGATATTCCTTGTCGTCAGCGGGCGTTGTATTTTTGTTGTACATTTAATTCAATCTGTAAATTAATTCCGCCACTTGAAAATTAATAACGCAAACCAGCGGAATACTCGGTATTTCATTCATTTTTCCCCTTTAAAATCATTTCAAAACTGAAAGGGAAAGTAGATCGTGATCAAACTATAATAAAAAGGAAAAGTGATTTTCAGAGATTTACTAGGAGGCGTGAAAAGAAAAGTAGTATAGTTTCATCATATTCGACATCGTTCCTACGATCTCGCCAATTTTGAAATTCAGTAACGAATCGCGGTTATCGCTATGAATACCCTTGAAAAAATACAAAACAATCTGGAAAACTTCAGTAAGTCCGAGCGTAAAGTTGCTGAAGTGATCATTGCTTCCCCGCAAACCGCTATTCATTCAAGCATCGCGACACTGGCCAAAATGGCCGATGTCAGTGAGCCAACGGTCAACCGTTTTTGTCGTCGCCTGGATACCAAAGGCTTCCCGGATTTCAAACTCCACCTTGCCCAAAGTCTGGCAAACGGCACACCTTACGTGAACCGTAATGTTGAAGAAGACGACAGTGCTGAAGCCTACACGGCAAAAATTTTCGAATCAACAATGGCTTGCCTTGATGTTGCGAAAAGTAGTCTGGATGCCATGCAGATAAACCGCGCTGTGGATCTGCTCACGCAAGCCAAGCGTATTTCTTTCTTCGGGCTGGGTGCTTCAGCGTCCGTCGCGCATGATGCCATGAACAAATTCTTCCGCTTTAACATCCCAATTGTCTGTTTTGACGATGTTGTGATGCAGCGGATGAGTGTCATCAACTGCAGTGATAACGATGTTGTGGTTCTCATTTCTCACACCGGCCGGACCAAAAACCTGGTAGAAATTGCTGCCATGGCCCGTGAAAATGGTGCCACCGTGATCGGGATTACCGCTAAGGACTCGCCACTGGATCGTGAATGCTCGCTGTCTATCTGCCTGGATGTCCCGGAAGATACCGATATCTACATGCCGATGGCCAGCCGCGTCGTCCAGATGACTGTCATTGATGTGCTTGCCACAGGCTTTACCCTGCGCCGTGGCCCTGGCTTCAGAGAAAACCTCAAGCGCGTGAAAGAGTCGATCAAAGACTCCCGTATCGCGAAAGAAGGTCTGTTTTAAACGCAGAGCTCCGGCTACGGAAAAACAATCTCCGCAAAACCAATACGCTGAAAATCCCTGAAAGCATGGCTTTATCGCCATGCTTTTCTTTTTTATACTCTCAGAGTTTGAAACAGAACATTCACATTCAATTTTCATGGATGAAAATGACGAACATGGACTGTTAAATTCATCAATTCATTGTCCTATGTCGCCTTTTCATCACAATCACCTGTAATAATATTACAGATAGTGATAACACTATATAGCCACGCATCCTCAGGATGCCTGGGTATTATAATTACCTCATCTCAACGTATCCTTTCGACTAGATGGAGAGCTTCATGTCTCAAAGGCTAAGACGTACCAAGATTGTAACCACACTCGGCCCTGCTACCGATCGCGACAACAACCTCGAAGCCATCATTGCGGCCGGTGCTAACGTGGTACGCATGAACTTTTCTCACGGCAGCCCTGAAGACCATATCCAGCGCACTAAAAAAGTACGTGAAATTGCCGCTAAACTTGGCCGCCACGTTGCCATTCTTGGCGACCTGCAAGGCCCGAAAATCCGGATTTCGACCTTTAAAGAAGGCAAAATTCACCTGGCTGTCGGTGACACCTTTACGCTCGACAGCGAGCTGCCAAAAGGCGAAGGCAGCAAACAGGCTGTAGGCCTGGACTATAAAGAATTACCCAAAGATGTCGGCCCTGCCGATGTTCTGTTGTTGGATGACGGCCGTGTTCAGCTTGAAGTCACTCAGGTCGAAGGAAACAAAGTTCACACCAAAGTGATTGTTGGTGGTCCGCTGTCAAACAACAAAGGAATCAACAAAAAAGGCGGCGGCCTGTCTGCCGAAGCCCTGACTGAAAAAGATAAAGCCGACATCATCACTGCTGCGGCAATGAATGTTGATTACCTGGCTGTCTCCTTCCCGCGTAACGGCGAAGACATGCACTACGCTCGCCGCCTGGCGACAGATGCAGGCCTGAATGCGCGTCTGGTAGCAAAAGTTGAACGTGCTGAAGCTGTGGCCAGTGAAGAAGCCATGGATGACATCATCCTGGCTTCCGATGCCGTTATGGTCGCCCGGGGTGATCTGGGTGTTGAAATTGGCGATCCGGAACTGATTGGCGTTCAGAAGAAACTGATTCGACGCGCGCGCAGCCTGAACCGTACGGTTATCACCGCCACACAGATGATGGAATCAATGATCACAAGCCCGATGCCAACCCGTGCCGAAGTCATGGACGTTGCTAACGCCGTGCTGGATGGTACCGATGCCGTAATGCTGTCTGCGGAGACAGCGGCTGGGGATTACCCGGTTGAAACGGTACAAGCCATGTCGAGCGTGTGTCTGGGTGCGGAAAAAGAGCACAGCGTCAATGTTTCTTCTCACCGTATGGACCGTACTTTTGATACGGCCGAAGAAACCATTGCGATGTCTACCATGTATGCCGCAAACCACATGGTGGGTGTGAAGGCTATGATTACCCTGACAGAGTCCGGCCGTACTCCGCTGATGATGTCACGCATCTCTTCTGGTCTGCCTATCTTTGCGCTGTCGCGTAATGAACAGACTCTGAATCGTGCGGCGCTGTATCGTGGCGTTACACCAGTGTATTTTGACCGTGAAGGTGATGCGGGTCTGGATGTTGCAAAACACGCCGTGAACGATCTGAAAGAACTGAATCTGCTCAAATCGGGTGACCTGGTCATTATCACGCAGGGCGACATCATGGATACAGTCGGCAGCACGAACAACATGCGAATTCTGACTGTAGAATAAAGCTCGCTGCATTCAGTAAAAGAAAAAAGCTTGCGTACACCGCAAGCTTTTTTTCTTTCAAACAGTCACAATTCTGGCTGAATCCAGTGCGGATTGATCCGGGCGGTCAGAATATGATCTTCCCATCGCCCATTAATCAGCAGATATTCTCTAGCCACGCCTTCCTGTTCAAAGCCAGCTGATTTCAATACCGCTGCACTTCGCTGATTTCGAGGAATATACGCAGCCATCACCCGATGAAAATGCTGCTCCTCAAACATCCAGCGGATCGCGGCATTCAGGGCCCGTCGCATGATCCCCTTCCCCTGCAGCTTTTCATCCAGCGAATATCCCACATGACAGGCATAAAAAGGATGACGGACCAGATTGCTAAAATTAATCACGCCGCAGACTTCGTCTGACCCTTCTCTGAAAATCACAAAATAATAGGCCAGATGATGCTTATGAAGCTCTGTCAGCTGTGCCAGCCGTCGCTCCCACCCTGCCACCGTAAAAAAAGCAGGATCCCGAAGCGGCTCCCAAGGCTGAAGAAAATTTTTATTGCGCTGATAATAAGCAGCAATCTGATGTGCATCTCTGTTGGTCACCAGACGAACTGTCAATTCATCGACTTTCAAAGAGGATGAGCGCTGAATAATTGAATGAAACAAGCTGACCTCTGCTTACTGCATCTATACTTTCTAGTTAACGCGACCGGCATTTTTTGTCGAGCGTTGAATGGCCTGACCCAGGCAGAATTTGTCGCTCTCTGACTATCTAAGGCAACTATGTACTACGATCTCATCCACACGGAGCTCGGCCTTATTTTTCTGCAAGCCGACCAAGAGGGGCTTAAATTACTCGCCTTTGCCAGTGACGGTTTCCAACCCTCTCCAAGCTGGATTCATCACCCTGAGAAAATGCACGAATATTCCAGTCAGGTAAAGGAATACCTCAGAGGCCAGCGCCAGCAGTTTTCTCTGTCCCTGGCACCAACAGGCACAGACTTTCAAAAGAAAGTGTGGCTGGCAATTCAGGAAATTCCTTACGGGCAAATCATGACCTGCCAGCAAATTGCTGCACAGCTGGGAAACAAAAAGGCACATCAGGCGGTCGCACTGGCAAAGAATGTGAATCCCATCCCTCTGGTTATCCCCTGCCACCGTGTGGCTTGTGACCATCCCAGATTAAGCTGTCGTTTCGGGCTGGATCTGATTCATCGCCTGCGAGAACTGGAAGCCGGTCATATTCAGCCTCAGCTCTTACCGCTCTGAACTGTCTTCAGTTACAGAGCGGTTCACAGGTTAAGGTTTATTAATACCGTACTCACGCAGTTTATTTGCGACTGCCGTGTGAGAAACACCCAGGCGTTTCGCCAGTTTGCGGGTTGACGGATAACTGCGGTACAGGTTTGACAGAATGCCGGACTCATACCGCTTCATGATGTCATCCAGTGTCCCGTCAAGCGTCTCTTCGTTGATCACGCTGGCAGACTCATGTTCCGGCAAATGAATATCATCCACCGTCATTTCATTACTTTCCAGCTGTGTCATCGCACGGAACAGCACATTGCGAAGCTGGCGGATGTTCCCCGGCCACGCATACTGACTCAGCATCTGAGACAATTTGTCGGAAAGCGCAGGTTTCGGCTGCTGAAGTTCCTGAGCAAACTGAGACACAAACAACTCAGCCAATGGCACAATATCCGCAGCACGCTCCCGCAATGGCGGTACAACCAGCGACAGCACATTCAGACGATAGTAAAGATCCTCACGGAACTGTCCCGCAGCCACCAGATCCGGCAAGCGTTTCTGCGTCGAGCAAATCACCCGGACGTCGACCTTCACTTCATGTTCTTCACCCACGCGGCGGAAAGTACCGTCTTGCAGGAATCGCAGCAGTTTCACCTGCAGATGAGAGGACATCTCACCAATTTCATACAGGAAAACGGTCCCGCCGCTGGCTTGCTCGAAAATCCCTTTTTTGCCCGGTTCACCGCCTGTCCCGGCAACCCCGAACAATTCAGTTTCTGCAGCATTGTCTGGCATGGAGACACAGTTCACCAGCAAAAACGGTTTATCCCGTCTCAGAGAACGCTGATGGCAGGCACGGGCAAGCATTTCTTTACCGGTACCGGTTTCACCCTGAATCAGCAGCGGAGCATCCAGCAGCGACAATTTCTTCGCCTGCGCTATCAGATGGCGGAAACGCGAAGACTGACCAACCAGATGTTCGAAACCGTTATCACCGCTAATCTGACGCATCGCCAGCGGCATTTTCGCTTCAGAAAGTGATTTCAGCAGAATCACAGCACTGGCCAGCACTTCATTTTCCGCATCATCCGTAACATAAACCGGCAGGACTTCCATCAGATAATCCAGCCCGGCCAGTACGACCATTTCGCTGTAATGTTTGGCGCCGTCTTTCTCCAGCCAACGGTTGAAGTTAAACCCCAGAACACTGTGTATGGTCTCACCGAGGACTGCTTCACGGGATTTCCCCAGAACCAGCTCCGCGGGCTGATTGGTCAGGTCAATTTTGCCGTGCAGGTTGACCGAGAAAAACGGATCCGGCAACGCTTCCAACAAAGCTTTCAACTCTTTGTGCTCACGCTCGCTGGGCATGAACTGTATTTTGCGAACATCTGTAACACCGTCCAGCTGACGGATTTGAGACATCAGCTGACGAAATTCTTCGAATTCGATTTCCGGACAATTGAGATAAATGATCCCGCTACGATCGATTTCGATACCGTGCAAATCCAATTCACGGCTGGCGAGAATATCCAGTAGTTCGCGGGTCATTCCTAGCCGGTCGACACAAAAGACTTGTAGTCTCATAGCAATTGCCTATTCACTCCAGACTAACTGTCAACAATTCGTGACACGGAAGAAGTGTGCGCGGAAGTTTCCGGATCGTCAAGACAGTAAATGCACAAGGTGAGAGCTGTATCGTGATGATATGGCGGCAAAAAAGCCCAATTGATGATTCATGCCATAGATTGAATAAAAAACAACCAGCCTGAATCCCTGGCTGGTTGTCTGCAATATCCTGAATCAGGTCTTTGGTGTCTCTGATTGATCCGCCCCCAAGCGCCCGATTAAATCCCGGCGAATATCGCTTAATGCCGGTGCCTGATCCGGCTGCCAGGGCAATGGACGCATCAGATTCATCGCCTTCAGCCCCAGCCGCCCGGTCAGCAGGCCAATCCCCAGTCCCTGCGCAGCTCTGGCGGACAAACGCCCCGTCAGGTGGACAGACAACAGATCCATACTGCTGTCTGTGATTAACTCACTGGCCCCGGCAATCGCCATATTTTTCAGAACCAGTTTAAACAACTGAATTCGGGACCAGTAACCCAGTTCAATCCCATAGACAGCCGCAATCTGGTCAATCAAACGGAAATTACGCCAGGCCACCAGTAAAGCATCGGCAATCGCCAGCGGGCTGACTGCCACCATCAAAGCGGCTTCACGGGCATACTTCACCACCAGTTTCTTCGCCTGCTTATCCTGCTGACTGACCACCAGGTGATCGTACATCTGCATTACTTCCGCATCGTTATGCGTGGCGGCAAGCGACGCCAGCCATCGGCTGTAACCGGCATTTTCATGCGTAATCCCGCCTTGTTTTGCCAATCGGGTACAGAACGCTTTCCCCTGGCCGATACCGTCTTCCGCCAGCAATTGCTCTGCCTGCTCACGCTCCGTCTGCCGTGCTTTCAGACACCGCAGACGCACCCATTCACGGCCAATCGCACCAATTCCCGTGGCAGCCACAGAAGCCACCAGCACACTCCAGCCCAGTGATAGCCAGTCGCCACTCTGATAAGCCGTAGCGACATAATCCACACTCTGCCAGACGGTCAGACCCACGCCCCCGAGCAGCAACGTCTTCAGCCAGCGTCCTTTTGAGCTGCGCTTGCCCAGTGTTTTCTGCAACTGCGCCTCAGCCTGCGTTTCCTGCTCATCTTCAGGTCCGGCGGGCAGAAAGCTCTTCTGTTCGCCGGCAAATTCATAACGGGCTTTCAGCTCAGGCGACGCCTGAGCCTGTTCTTGTTCGTCGAATACAATCTTGCTTTGATACGATTTCGTCATCGTAATTTATCTCCCAGCAAAAACGACAGGGTTTTGTCCATCCGGATATGCGGCAACGGCTCATCACTTTGTTGTGGCAACGGCCGGAAGCTGACAAAGTCAAAGCGCTGCGCTTGCCAGAAACTGTCATCCGGCAGTCGTCTCGGAACTTCTCCCGGAAACAGGGTTTGTGCCTGTCCGGATAACGTATGCCCCCGCAGCGCCGGTACCTGCGTTCCCTGATGCGTGACAAAACCCGGTTCAGTCGCCTGAATCGCCGCCAGACTGGTACAACTCATATTGATGCCTTCAAACGATGCGGTCTGCCAGGCTTCGTTAACCATTTGCTGGAGCAGGCTGACCAGATTCGGGTGCTGTTCCGGGGTTACATGATCCGCTTTGGTGGCGGCAAACAGCACTTTATCAATCCGGGGCGAGAACAGACGACGCAACAACGAGCTGCGGCCATAATGAAAACTCTGCATCAGTTGATTGAGTGCGTGACGCATGTCGTTGAAAGACTCCGGCCCGGCATTCAGCGGCTGCAGACAATCAACCAGAATGATCTGCCGGTCAAAGCGAGAAAAATGCTCGCGGTAGAAGCCTTTCACCACATGCTGCTGATAGTACTTATAGCGGCTGCGCAACATGCCAAAGTTGGTGTTATCACCTGCATCCCTGAGCTGGCTTTCGCTGTATTTCTCCAGCCACATGAAAGGAAAGAACTGCAGCACCGGCGCACCGGCCAGTTCCCCCGGTAACACAAAACGCCCGGGCTGAACCCAGTGCAAACCCGCTTCAGCCTTACATTTATAGAGATATTCCGTAAATTGCGCGGCCAGTTTCGCCAATGCGCTTTCATCTGCAGCCGCCAGCGGGTCGAAGGCTTCTCCTGCGCTCAGCCAGCTCTTTGCCAGTGCCTGACGACGTCCCGTCATCAGCCGGGCCTGTTGTTTTGACCACGCCAGATAGTCCATCTCCAGCAACGGTAAATCGAGCAGCCATTCTCCCGGATAGTCAATAATATCCAGATACAGGGTGGCGGTATCCTGCAACAATTTCAGCGGGCCTTTCTGCGGCTTGAATCGCAATGCCATTCGGATCTGGCTGACATCCCGGGTCGGCTCAGGCCAGTGCGGCGGAGTCGTCAGCAAAGCCTGCATCCCCTCTTCATAACCGAAAGCTGGTACATGCATGTCAATCTGAGGCACCCGGCGGGCCCCCAGCAGATAACCATCGCTGACGGCCGGAAATAAAGGCAGCCTCGGGTTGGTACTGACATGCTGTAACTGATTAACCAACGAAGTAATAAATGCCGTTTTCCCTGCCCGGGATAATCCAGTCACGGCAAGCCTGACGTGCCTGTCCAGACCTCGGTTCACCAGCTTATTGAGCTCTTGCCCCAAATGAATCATATCCTGCCCTTTGAATTTGAGTTGTGATTGGCTGGAACAGAAAAGCAGGCCGCTGCCTGCTTTACTTCTGACACCTGAATTCATTCAGGTTCATTTTTACGGTTTAAAGCTGCTTAAAAGCTTTCTCGACATTGAAGGCAGAGGAAGTCACATAAGCTTCCATCTCCCGAAGCTTACTTTCCATCCCGTCCATCTCGGTCTCAAGATTATCAAGCACCTGTGATGGCGGTTGTCCCGACTGCCAGGGTTTCTGCTTCAGGGTATGCTCTTTATAAGCATTCTGCTGCATTTGTCGTTCCTCTGGCATCTTGTCCAGAAACAGGCAGGCTGCAACGTAAGCAAGGATGACAAAAAAACCTAACAGCAGAAACGCAGACACGGTGAGGATACGTACCACCCAGGCTTCCATACCGAAATACTCGGCAACCCCGGCACAGACGCCCCCCAACTTACCGTTCTTCGGATCGCGATATAAGGTTTTTGTCATGACTTCTGCCTCCAGTGCGGTGCTTCAGCATCCAGTATTTTTTCCAGCGTGATAATCCGCTGCTGCATTTGCTCAGCCCGCTCCACCAGCGCCTGTAATTTACTCGCCTCCTCACCGGAGAGACCCTGCGCGGAATGACGTTTACTGCGATAGTGCAGAATCAGCCACAAGGGGGCGACAAATACCAGAAAGACAATCAACGGCCCGATAATGAATCCCATAGACATGCTATTTCTCCTTCCTAGGCGTTATTCTTTGTCTTTCATACCAGCTTTCAGACGCTCAAGCTCCTTTTCAATCTCATCCTGCGCCTGAAGATCGGCAAACTCCTGTTCCAGGCTCTTGCCCCGGCCTAAATTATAGCTATCGGCTTCAGCTTCCATTTCATCAATACGACGCTCGTACTGTTCAAATTTAGACATCGCCTCATCAACTTTACTGGTGTCCAGCTGACGACGCACATCACGGCGGTTCCCCGCAGCCTGATGACGCATCACCAGTGCCTGCTGACGGGCGCGGGTTTCCTGCAGCTTCCGCTCCAGCTCAGCCACTTCATTCGCCAGCTTATTGATGGTTTCATCCACCAGCTTATATTCTTCCTCCAGCGCCAGTACCACATCACTGATTTTCTGTTTTTCAATCAGCGCGGCACGGGCCAGATCTTCACGATTTTTCTGCAGTGCCAGCGTTGCTTTATTCTGCCAGTCTTCAGACTGTGCCTGCAGGCTGGAAATCCGGCGTTGCAGCTCTTTTTTGTCTGCCATCGCTTTGGCAGAAGAAGTACGGACTTCAACCAGCGTATCTTCCATCTCCTGAATGATCAGGCGGATCATTTTTTGCGGATCTTCTGCTTTATCCAGTAATGAATTGACGTTGGCGTTCACGATATCCGCAAAACGAGAAAAAATACCCATAATTGTCTCTCCTTCATTGCCGTAACCGCGAAACCGGGTTACCAGCATTGTGATGTTTGATTTCACCAGACAGCCATCTGTCTATGACTCTGCGTTGTGTATTACAAAAGCCATGCCAACTTTCAAAAACATTGAATATCAGCACGTTAGCTTTACAGACATTGAAAGGGGCTGCTATCTTATGAATGTTTCAGCCAAGTATTGGCGAAATTGACCACCCCAGTTGCTGTAACCCCACTTTTTTGACTGAGACGGAAGAAATGATGCAAAAAACAGACAACCTGATTGGAGAATCAGAATCCTTTCTTGCAGCACTGGACCACGCTTCCCGCCTGGCACCGCTGGAACGCCCGATTCTGATTCTGGGCGAACGGGGAACCGGTAAAGAGCTGATTGCCCAGCGTATCCATTACCTTTCCAAGCGCTGGGATCAGCCGCTGGTATCCCTCAATTGTGCCGCCCTGAGCGAAGGTGTGATTGATTCTGAACTCTTCGGCCATGAAGCCGGTTCCTTTACGGGCGCCAAAGGCCGACATCAGGGCCGCTTTGAGCGGGCTGAAGGCGGCACGCTGTTCCTTGATGAGCTTGCGACTTCACCGCTTGGCATACAGGAAAAATTGCTCCGGGTGATTGAGTATGGAGAATATGAACGGGTCGGCGGCAGCAAAACCTGCCAGGCTAACGTCAGACTTATCTGCGCCACCAATGCTGACTTACCCGCCATGGCAGACACCGGTAAATTCAGAGCCGACCTGCTTGACCGGTTAGCTTTTGACATCATTCACTTGCCGCCATTGCGAGAGCGTAAAGACGATATTCTGCCCCTGGCAGAGTACTACGCGGTCCGTATGTGCCGTGAAATGGGTTACGGCTACTTTGCCGGTTTCAGCCCAACCGCCCGGCAATCCCTGCTACGTTATCAGTGGCCCGGTAATGTCCGCGAATTAAAAAATACTGTGGAGCGCTCCGTCTTCCGCCACAGCAGAGAAGACCAGCCTGTCTCCACGATCGTTCTGGATCCCTTCTCGCCTCCATGGCATGAAGCACCACAGACAAACAGCACTGAACCTGCTGAACAAAAAGCAGAACAAGCTCAGCCCCGATTACCGCTCGATTTACGCGTTTTTCAGGCTGAGCAGGAAGTTCAGCTCATCAATCAGGCACTGGAACAAGCCAAGTTCAACCAGCGAAAAGCCGCGCAACTGCTTGGATTAAGCTACCATCAACTCAGAGGCTTACTCCGTAAGCATGATATGGTTGGCAGCAACCAGGAAGAATAAGAAAACGACGAGATTTCAGAAAATCACTTTGGTAATTGAAGGAGATACCTTGGTGCTTGACGCGGAAAGTGGTAAATTTAGCTACTTGTTTTTACTCTACACCTTTTGATAAGAGCGTTGTTATGAACGCCTGTTTCCGATTGCTGCTCGTCTTTACCGGATTGCTGGGTTTGACCGCCTGTTCTCAGCCCCAAGAAGACAATACCATCCGTAAGTGGGGATTTATTTATTGTGGTCAGGATACCCCATGGACCTTCAATCCGCAGTTAACTGACGGCGGCCATACGGCAGACAGCCTTGCAGCCCAGATTTTTGATCGCCTGCTCCAGTTGGACCCGGTCAGTCATTTGCCGCAGCCCGCACTTGCCAGTCGCTGGGATGTCAGTGAAGACGGCCTCGAGTACACATTTACGCTCAGAGACGATGTGCGGTTTCAGCGGACTGCGAATTTTTCGCCGACACGGCGCTTTAATGCTGAAGACGTGCTGTTCAGTTTCAAGCGGATCATCGATCCCAAGCATCCGTATCATGCCGTCTCAGGTGGCCATTATCCCTGGTTTGAAAGTCAGTCGTTTGCCCGTTTAATCGATCGCATTCAGATCATCGACAAACACCAGATCAAATTTATCCTGACCCGGCCAGACAATGCGTTTCTTTCGACGCTGGCAAGCTCTTATGCGGCCATTCATTCCGCAGAATATGCTGACCAGCTGCTGCGTCAGGGACATCCGGATTATATCGATACCAGACCGGTCGGCACCGGCCCGTTCTATATGGATGAATATCAGCCACACGATCTGATCCGGCTGAAACGCCACCCTTATTACTGGCGCGGCGCACCTTTTATGCATCAGGTGGTCTTTGATATTTCTTCGCGCGGTACCGGCTCGCTGGCTAAATTACTCAACCACGAATGTGATGTGCTGTCTTCTCCGGTTGCCAGTCAGTTGCCCGTGATTAAAAACAATCCCAACTTCGAGCTCATTGCACAAACAGCCATGAATGTGGCATTCCTCGCGATCAATAACAGCATCCCGGCACTTCAGGATGTCCGCGTCCGTCAGGCGATTAATCTGGCGATCAATCGTGAAAACCTGCTCGATTCCGTCTATTACGGTACGGGAACCAAGGCCAAAACACTGCTGCCACCGATGTCCTGGGCGCACGCCTTTGATTTACCGGAAGTCCGTTACGATCCGGACTTGGCACTGAAATTACTGAAAGATGCCGGATACGACCATAACCTGCATCTGATCCTGGCTGTCCCGATGGAACCCAGACCCTACAATCCAAGCCCGCGCAAAACCGCAGAGCTGATTCAGGCCGATCTCCGTGCCGTCGGGATTGAAGTAACTTTGCTGCTGCAGGACAGGCCGCTTCGTCCGGGTTCAGCTGCGCAAAAAAGTATCGACCTGACTCTCACGGGCTGGGTTGCAGATAATGGCGATCCGGATAACTTCCTGCGCCCTCTGCTCTCTTGCAGTGCCAAGCAAGCCGGACTGAATGTCGCGAACTGGTGCAATCTGCAATTTGATAACCTGCTTGAGCTGGCTTCCCGTACCACTCAGTTGGATCAGCGGATGGACTATTACCAGTATGCGCAGGAAATATTACAGGATGAGGTCCCGGTGATCCCGCTGGCACATGGCATCCATTACCAGATCCACCATCACTCTTTGCACGGGCTGCACCTGAGTCCGTTTGGTACCCGCTCGTTTTCCAATGTGTACCGGAGCGAATAACTGAATGTTTATCTATACCATTCGCCGCCTGAACCTGTTTCTGATCACGCTTGTTATCCTGACCATGATTGGATTCAGTATTTTGCGGATTGAACCTACCAGCTACTGGAACCTGCATGAATTCTGGTCCGGCTGGCTCCTGTATCTCGAAAACCTGATGATTGGCAATCTGGGCCTGAATCAGAGCGGCAAACCCATTCTGGCGGAAATTCTTACGGTGTTTCCGGCAACGCTGGAGCTGTGTTTCTTCGCCTTCATTCTGTCGCTGATTGTGGGCATTCCGCTCGGGACACTGGCTGGTATTAAACGCGGTCGCTGGGTGGATACCTGCATTTCATCTCTGACACTGGTGGGATACTCCTTGCCCTTGTTCTGGCTGGCAATGCTGCTGATCATGCTGTTTTCACTCAAACTGGGCTGGCTGCCTGTGGCCGGACGCTACAATCTGCTGTATCAGATTGAGCCTGTGACAGGTTTCGCGCTGATCGATGCTTTCTTATCAGAAGCGTCCTATCGTTCGGCTGCACTGGTGGATGTTGCCCGGCACCTGATCTTGCCAACGCTGGTTCTGGCGATTTCTCCCACCACTGAAGTGATCCGCCTGACCCGGGCTTCTGTGGCAGATATCATGCAGCAAAACTTCATTAAAGTTGCCCAGACCAAAGGTTTGTCGATGGGTGAAATCATCATGCGGCATGTCATGAAAAATGCCATCCCGCCCATTATTCCCAAGCTGGGGATGCAGTTCTCCACCATGATGACATTCGCGATGCTGACCGAATCGATCTTCAACTGGCCCGGGATTGGCCGTTGGCTGCTGGATGCCATTGCCACACAAGACTACGTTGCCATCCAGGCAGGCGTCATTACGGTCGGCGGTTTTATTCTGTTTGCGAATATTTTGTCTGATCTGGCTGGTGCCATGGTGAACCCGCTGACCCGTAAGGAATGGTATGCCATCAAATAATATTTATCAGGAGCACAGGATTCCGACTCAGTGGGAACGATCCTGGCAGAATTATCAGGCAAACTCACTGGCCGTATTCGGACTCTGGTGCCTGGGCTTTCTGATGCTGACAACCATTTTTGCCCCTCTGCTGGTTTCCTACGGCCCCAGTGATCAGGTGGGTGAGTTTCTGATGCCCCCTTCCTGGGATGCCAGTGGTCATGTGGAATTCTTCTTTGGAACTGATGATCTTGGCCGGGATCTGTTTACCCGAATTCTGCTCGGCAGCCAGCTGACATTCGGTTATGCCCTGCTGGTGGCTTTCGCTTCTGCCATTCTGGGCATTGCCATCGGGGTGCTGGCGGGGATGACCCGGGGGCTGAAATCCAGCATCCTGAACCACGTCCTGGATACAGTGCTGTCTATCCCTTCCCTGCTGCTGGCAATTATCGTCATTGCCTACATGGGAACCGGAATCACCAGTATTCTGCTCGCGATCTGGCTGGCGCTGATCCCACGTTTTATCCGTGCCATTTACTCAGCCGTCCATGATGAAATGGAAAAAGAATACATCATTGCGGCCCGGCTGGACGGTGCAAACAGTTTTTATCTGTTGTATCACTCCATTCTGCCAAACATTCTGGTCGTGATTATCAGCGAGCTGACCCGTGCAATCTCAATCGCCATCATTGATATCGCGGCACTGGGCTTCCTGGGACTGGGCGCCCAGTCCCCTTCGCCGGAATGGGGAGCAATGCTGGGTGATTCAATTGAGCTGATTTATCTGGCTCCCTGGACAGTCACCCTGCCCGGTCTGGCCATCACGTTCAGTATCTTAGTGGTAAACTTAGTAGGAGAGGGTCTCCGCCAGGCAATCAATGCGGGGGTAGACTGATGCCATTACTCGATATCCGAAATCTCACCATCGAAATTGAAACGCCACAAGGCATGGTCAAAGCTGTAGAACGTATGAGCCTGACCCTGAATGAAGGCGAAATCCGCGGACTGGTCGGTGAGTCCGGTTCAGGAAAAAGTCTGGTCGCCAAAGCTATTGCCGGGGTGACCAAGGATAACTGGCGGGTCAGTGCAGACCGTTTGCGACTGGGCGACATCGATCTTCAGGCGCTGTCACCACGTGAACGCCGTAAAATCGTTGGCCGTGAAATCGCGATGATTTTTCAGGAGCCATCCTCCTGCCTTGATCCGTCGGAGCATGTCGGCCAGCAGCTGGAAGAAGCGATTCCGCGCAGCTCGTTCAGCGGCGCTTTCTGGCAGCGATTCCATTGGCGTCAGAAACAGGCAATCGCCCTGCTCCACAAAGTCGGCATCAAAGATCACAAACGGGTCATGAACAGCTATCCCTATGAGCTGACTGACGGTGAGTGCCAGAAAATCATGATTGCCATGGCGATCGCCAACCGCCCGCGCCTTCTGATTGCAGATGAGCCGACCAATGACCTTGACCCGATCACTCAGGCACAGATTTTCCGTCTGCTCAGCCGGATGAACCAGCTGAATAACACCACAATCCTGCTGGTCAGTCATGACCTGACGACAGTCACTCAGTGGGCAGACCGGATCACCGTCATGTATTGTGGTCAGGCGGTCGAATCCGGCAGCCGGAAACAACTGCTGACCGCACCGCATCATCCGTACACAGTCGCCCTGCTGCAAGCAATGCCTGACTTCAGTCAGGATATTCCGCACAAAAGCAAACTGACGACACTGCCTGGCTCCATTCCGCCGTTACAGCACCTGCCGATTGGTTGCCGGTTGGGGCCACGTTGTCCTTATGCCCAGCGCAAATGTGTTGAAGTGCCCAAACGCAAAAAGATCAAAAATCATAAATACAGCTGCCATTTCCCACTGAATATGCCGGAGCCAAAATCATGAGTGCCCTTTTGGAAGTTGAAAACCTGAGAAAGGAATACCATCATCGCTCTGGTCTCTTTCGTCGGCGCAGCACAGAAGCTGTCAAACCTGTCTCTTTCAAGCTGGAAGTTGGTGAAACTCTTGCATTGATCGGTGAAAACGGCTCAGGAAAATCGACTCTGGCAAAAATGCTGGCGGGTGTGGTTGAGCCGTCTGGCGGCGAAATCCGGGTCAACGATGAACCGCTGGCGTTTGAAGATTACCGGACCCGTTGCAAACTGATCCGGATGATTTTTCAGGATCCCAATACGTCTCTCAACCCTCGTATTCAGATTGGTCAGATTCTGGAAGGACCGCTGAAACGAAACACAAACATGACGCCGCAGGAGCGTGAAAATCGTATCAAAGCCACACTGCTTCGTGTCGGGCTGCTCCCGGAGCATGCGTATTTTTATCCGCAAATGCTCGCAACCGGTCAGAAACAACGTGTTTCACTGGCACGTGCGCTTATCCTTCAGCCCTGCATCATCGTCGCAGATGAAGCCCTGAACGGACTGGATATGTCTGTCCGTTCTCAGATCATCAACCTGCTGCTCGACCTGCAACAAGAAATGGGGCTGTCATACATTTATGTTTCCCAGCATATGGGAGTGATCAAGCATTTCAGTGATCAGCTGATGGTGATGCAGCACGGTGAAGTTGTGGAACAAGGCGCGACGCAGGAAATTTTCAGTGCCCCCCAGCACCCCCTGACACAAAAACTGCTCGACAGCCACTTTACGGCGCCTTCCCACGATCGCAGTACGCGTATCAGCAGCCGCTCAGCAAAAATTCACGTTTAACTGAGTACAATCCACGCCCACGCCACAGCAGCAACCACTGAAGTCATGACAGGCAGCACAACGTACATCCCGAGTGTACGGCTGCCGATAAACCAGGCCATCAGCATTTTCACCACGCTATTCACACAGGCAGCCAGCACAATTCCGATCGCAGCCGTCTGAATGCTGATCTGAAACTGACTCTGACGCCCCAGCGCCAATGTAATCGCATCCACATCAGTAATCCCGGAGACAGCTGAAAGCACATAAGTCCCCGTGTCACCGAACCATTCCTGCAATACATGAGACAGCACCACAATGACCATCAGCACCACGCCGAACATCAAGGCTGCAGGTAACGCCAGCGGATTTCGCTTCACGGCCGGAGGCTGATAATCTTCCATCGGATTGCGTTTCCAAATCCACACCGCCGGTAAATAGAAACACGCCATCATGAGCAACATCGGTACGGAGACCATGGCGACCAAATTGGCATTGATCACGGAGCAAAGCAGGATAATCCGGGGGAACATCGTCCCACAGCTCAGCAGAATGCCCCCTCCCAGCAGCGGGGAGAGAAATTTATCCTGTTTCGACAAATTGGAGAACTGCAAAGTCAGTGCTGTCGACGAGCTGAGGCCGGCAAACAGACTGGTAAATAAAATCCCTTTACGCGGACCGCCGATGCGAATCGCGAAATAGCCCACAAAGGAAATCGTGGCAATCAGCACAACCAGCCACCAAATCTCAAAAGGGTTGATCGCTTTCCATGGGCCAAACCCTTCATTGGGTAACAGTGGCAACATGACCACTGAGATTAGCAACAGCCGAAACGCAGCATCGAGCTCATATTCTTCGATTTTTGCTATCGCAGTGTGGAGCTCTTCTTTCATATCCAGAATAATGGCCGTGACAACAGCAGCCGAAGCAGCAACGACCGGCTGACCGCTAACCGCAAGACAACCCAGTAAGAAAGTCATCAGAATTCCAATCACACTGGTGATACTCAGATCAGTCGTCAGCTGCAGCCGAAAAATATAAGCAATCCCAATTACGACACTGAGCGCGACTATGGCAAATCCCAGCACAATGGCCGAGTAGATTCCGGAAAGCAGCCCAATCAGCCCCCCCATCAAACCAATCAGTGAGTAGGTCCGGATGCCCGCAACCCGCTGCCCTTCTTTTTGATTTCGGGTAACCCAGCCACGCTGTAATCCAATAATTGCTCCCAGTAATAGGGCAATCCCCAGACGCCATAGCGGTGACTGCCAGTTCACGACCTGATCCATACTCAAATCCATTTGATTGTTTTCATTGAATTTTAGAGCGTGTTTGTCTTTCTTGCATAACAGACTCCAGAATCTGTTGTGCGAGGGAGAAAAAAACAAAAATCTGAGTGAACGGCCAGAGAAAAGAACCCCCGCACAGGGCGGGGGTGGAAGGCGTCAGGAAAATCAGCCCTGAAGGGAGCGGTTAATCTCAGCAAGGACCGCAGCCGGATCAGCCGCCTGCGTAATTGGCCGGCCAATCACCAGATAGTCAGAACCGGCTTTCACCGCGTCAACCGGTGTCATCACACGACGCTGGTCTCCGGCAGCGCTGCCTGCAGGCCGGATCCCTGGTGTAATCAGTTTAAACTCAGTGCCCAGATGAGACTTAAGCATCGTCGCTTCCTGCGCAGAACATACCACACCGTCCAGACCGCTATTTTTCGTCAGGGTCGCGAGGCTGAGCACATGCTCCTGAGGCGTGCGGGTAATCCCGACACCCGCCAGATCCTGCGCTTCCATACTGGTCAGGACCGTCACCGCAATCAGCAGCGGACGATCTTTTCCGTAGGGTTCCAGGATTTCACGGGACGCCGTCATCATCCGTTCACCGCCGCTGGCATGGACATTCACCATCCACACGCCCAGATCTGCTGCAGCCTTGACTGCTCGCGAACAAGTATTCGGAATATCATGAAATTTCAGGTCCAGGAACACGGAATGACCTTTATCATGTAATTTGCGTACAAAGTCAGGACCAAACAGCGTGAACATTTCTTTGCCGACTTTCAGACGGCAGCTGCCCGGCTCGATTCGATCAACAAAGGCCAGTGCTTCATCCTGAGTCGGATAATCCAGCGCCACAATTACTTTTGGGTCTAACATGCTCTCTCCTAGACTTTGGTTCTGTCTTGCTTCTTTCAAAAGAAAGGGCCATCACCACAGGTGATCAGCCCTTTCAAAAATACGTTTGCATTTCGCTTATTCCCCGTCCAGACCGCGGATGGGCTTGACGGCCCCCCACCCTTTACAGGACGGACACTGCCAGTACAGCGAATGGCTTTCAAACCCACATTTCCCGCAGCGATAATGAGGCTTCATTTTTAACTGCTCGCCCACCAGGCCGCGCAATGTCGATAAACTGTCTTTTGCCCGGCCTTCTTCAGCTTCATCCAAATGGTAATCCATCAGCTGATAGAAACCTTTCATGGTTGGATTCTTGACGAGCTGGCGCGTCATAAAAGTCTGAGCCATCACGGCGCCTTCATGACGGGCAATTTCATCTGCCAGCATCAGTTCTGCGGTCGCACCAGCATTATTGTCAACACAGTGGCGCAGATACTGAATCCAGCCGCTTTCATTTTGAGTTGCTTCATAGCACTCAAGCAGCATAGGCAGGGTTTCACTGATGTAATCTACATCTTGCTCGGTCACCCGCTCCAGTTGCTGGGCAGCCGATTTATAATTTTTTTCTGCCATCAGAATTCGCGCCATGCTAATCGATGCGCGAACACAGTTTTTGTCAGCTGATAAGGCTTTCTTGAGTAATTGCTTTGCTTTATCCGGATTCTGAGTACTCAGCTCCAGCATCGCCTGTTCACACCAGAAGTGAGCGATATCATGACGGAGCTTATGTTTGCCCATTTTCACCAACTGGGTCGCCATCTCAATAGCACGATCCCACTCACGGGTTTGCTGGTAAATCGTTAACAGTTGCTGCAAAGCACCTTCCCGATGATCGGGCTCATCCAGCAACTGCTCAAAAATTTTTTCTGCCCGGTCAAAAAAGCCGGCGGCCATATAGTCTTTGGCCAACTGCTGCAAAGCAAGGTTTCTCTGGTCAATAGTCAGGTTGGGGCGGGCAATCAGATTCTGGTGGATGCGTATCGCACGATCAACCTCGCCCCGGCTTCGGAACAGGTTCCCCAGGGCAAGATGTGTATCTATCGTTTCACTGTCAACCTGTAAAAGTTCAATGAACAGGTCGACAGCTTTATCAGATTGATCAGACAGCAGCAGGTTCAAACCGGTCACATACTGACGTGACATATGATGTGACTTTTCCTGCCGCTTATTACTCGCGCTTCTGTTACCCATATACCAGCCATATGCTGCGGCAATCGGCAATAACAGAAACAACAGCTCTAGCATGAAATAATTATTCCTTGGCGGTCTCTGCAGAACGCAGCTGTTCTAGTTCTTTTTCTTGCTTGGCGACTTTTTTCGTTAAGCGGTTTTTTGTAAAGCGGGCTTTCAGATACATTGAACCACAAACCAGCCAGCCAATCGCAAAGCCGATTCCAAAGGTGACACCTAAAAGCGTAGATAACTGAAACTGTCCCTTGGCAATCAGAAAATCGAAGTCAACCATCACCTGATTCTGTGCACCTAATGCCAGCGTAATCAAAAAGCACGCTATCAGAATAATAATGCCTACTATTTTCATCGTGAATCCTCTCACTAGATCAAAAACTTGATGGCTAGATTATGCAGTAAAACGACTCATCAGACCATGATCAACAGACATAAAAAAACGGCATACTTACAGCATGCCGTTTTCTTGTGCTAAATACGATTATCCTGCATTCGGCGTATTCACGCGATCACGCAACTCTTTACCTGGTTTAAAGTGAGGAACGTACTTGCCGTCCAGCTCGACCTTATCCCCAGTTTTTGGATTACGGCCAACACGCGGTGCGCGATAATGCAAAGAGAAACTACCAAAGCCACGGATTTCAATACGGTCCCCTTCAGCAAGGGTTGTGGCCATATGCTCAAGGATTTCCTTGATCGCATCTTCTACTTGTTTCGCAGAAAGATGTGTTTGTTGGCTGCAGAGCCTTTCGATCAATTCAGACTTCGTCATAATCACCCCGTTTTTTAGTATGTTTCTCAATAGTATAACCGTTAAGGGGGAAAATACTTCCCCCTTGGGGCAAATTATTCGCCTTTAGCAGCTTTGAACGCGTCAGCCATAGCGTTACCGAACGCAGCATCATCTTGCTGGTTCAGGCTAGCCATTGCTTCTTGCTCTTCGTCTTCGTCTTTCGCACGTACAGACAGGTTGATTACGCGGTTCTTACGGTCAACACCGGTGAACTTCGCTTCAACCATATCGCCTTCAGACAGGATCAGAGTCGCGTCTTCTACGCGGTCACGAGAAGCTTCAGATGCACGCAGGTAACCTTCTACGCCTTCAGCCAGCTCAATAGTTGCGCCTTTCGTGTCAACAGCAATTACTTTACCGTTAACCAGAGTGCCTTTCTTGTTCATCGCAACGAAGCCGTTGAACGGGTCTTCTTCGATTTGCTTGATGCCCAGAGAAATACGCTCACGCTCAGCGTCAACAGCCAGAACAACTGCAGAGATCTCGTCGCCTTTTTTGAAGTCACGAACTGCGTCTTCGCCTGCAACATTCCAAGAAATGTCAGACAGGTGAACCAGACCGTCGATGCCGCCGTCCAGACCGATGAAGATACCGAAGTCAGTGATAGACTTGATCTTACCAGTTACGCGGTCGCCTTTAGCTTGCGCTTCAGCGAACTGCTGCCATGGGTTAGATTTACATTGCTTCAGACCCAGGCTAATGCGACGACGCTCTTCGTCGATGTCCAGAACCATAACTTCAACTTCGTCACCCACGTTAACCACTTTAGATGGGTGGATGTTCTTGTTGGTCCAGTCCATTTCAGACACGTGTACCAGACCTTCAACGCCTTCTTCGATTTCAACGAAGCAGCCGTAGTCAGTCAGGTTAGTTACGCGACCAGACAGCTTAGTGCCTTCTGGGTAACGCTTAGCGATAGCAACCCATGGATCTTCACCCAGTTGCTTCAGACCCAGAGATACGCGAGTACGCTCACGGTCGAACTTCAGAACTTTAACGTTGATTTCGTCACCAACATTAACGATTTCTGAAGGATGCTTAACGCGTTTCCAAGCCATGTCAGTGATGTGCAGCAGGCCGTCAACACCGCCCAGATCTACGAATGCACCGTAGTCGGTCAGGTTCTTAACGATACCTTTAACTTCCATGCCTTCTTGCAGAGAAGCCAGCAGCTCATCACGCTCAACGCTGTTTTCAGACTCGATAACAGCACGACGAGAAACAACAACGTTGTTGCGCTTCTGGTCCAGCTTGATAACTTTGAACTCTAGCTCTTTGCCTTCCAGGTGAGCAGTGTCACGTACTGGACGAACGTCAACCAGAGAACCAGGCAGGAACGCACGAATGCCGTTCAGCTCAACAGTGAAGCCACCTTTAACTTTACCGTTGATGATACCAATAACGGTTTCAGCATCTTCGTAAGCTTTCTCAAGCTGGATCCAAGCTTCGTGACGCTTCGCTTTCTCACGAGAAAGTTGAGTTTCACCGAAACCGTCTTCAATCGCGTCCAGAGCTACGTCAACTTCAACGCCAACTTCGATTTCCAGCTCACCAGCAGCATTTTTGAACTGCTCAGCAGGAATAGCTGACTCAGATTTCAGGCCAGCGTCAACCAGAACGAAACCGTTCTCAATGGCAACTACAGTACCTTTAACGATCGCGCCAGGGCGTGTTTCGATTTCTTTTAGAGACTCTTCAAAGAGTTGAGCAAAAGATTCAGTCATTTAAATAATCTTCAGTATATGAACAACCATGGGTATCCTACCGCATGGGGTTGAAAACAAAGTCAGTTATCACTCCTTGACACCGACATACCATCAGGCTGATTTCTCAGCCGACAATTTTTCTTCAATGTGAGCCAGCGCCTGTTGGGTCACCTGCTCAATCGACAGATGCGTAGAGTCTAGCACTAAAGCATCTGCTGCGGGACGCAATGGTGCTACCGCTCGGTTGCGGTCGCGATCATCACGTTCCTGAATTTCGCTTAAAAGACTATCAAAGTTAACACTTAAGCCTTTTTGTTGCAACTGGTTCATGCGACGCTTGGCGCGTTCCTCAGCGCTCGCATCCAGGAAAATTTTCACTTCGGCACCCGGAAAAACAACGGTCCCCATGTCCCGGCCGTCTGCGACCAGACCCGGTTCGCCACTGAATGCACGCTGACGACGAAGCAATGCTTCACGGACACGGGGTAAAGCCGCGACTTTTGATGCCGCATTTCCGACTTCTTCGGTACGCAAGGTTGATGAGACATCCTCACCTTCCAGAATCACCCTGACCAGTTCACCCTCAGCAAGAAACTGCACATCAAGATGAGCAGCCAGGGGAACTAAAACGTCTTCAGAGTCCAGTTCTACGCCATGATGAATTGCTGCCAGTGCCAGTACACGGTAGATAGCACCGGAGTCCAGTAAATTCCAGCCCAGCTTTTCTGCTAACAGCATGCAAAGTGTTCCTTTACCGGCTCCACTTGGCCCATCAACAGTGATCACTGGCGCGTTTGTAGACATAGAATTCTCCGAATTTGTTTAACCTTCAGCAAAGTTGCTGTTTTAACGCGGGCCGTATTATACGGTAATTTTGACTCAGAGGCACTTCAAGTCGCGGAAAAAATTCACCCGGCATTCAGGCCGGGTGAATCGTCAGCGCATCAATTATCAATTATTCGTGGCTGAGTGAGGCCAGTTTCTCGAAATAATCCGGGAAGGTTTTGGATGTACACTTCGGATCATTGATTGTGACAGGTGTATCCTGACTCAATGCCACCAGCGAGAAACACATCGCCATACGGTGATCATCATAAGTATCGATGGCAGCATGCCGGAGCTGTGCCGGCGGGGTAATGATGATGTAATCCTCGCCTTCTTCGACGGTCGCACCAACTTTACGCAGTTCTGTCGCCATCGCGGACAGACGATCCGTTTCCTTCACGCGCCAGTTATAGACGTTGCGAATCGCCGTTGTTCCTTCAGCAAACAGCGCGGTGGTTGCAATCGTCATAGCTGCATCCGGGATATGGTTAAAGTCCATGTCTACGCCATGCAAACTGCCGCGGCGGGCAATGACGTAATCTTCACCCCATTCGATCTCAGCTCCCATTGCAGCCAGAGCTTCAGCAAACTGGGTATCTCCCTGAATACTGGATTTCCCAATTCCCGTCACTTTGACTTCACCGCCTTTAATCGCTGCAGCAGCCAGGAAGTAAGATGCTGAGGATGCATCTCCTTCCACCAGGAAATCGCCCGGTGACTGGTATTGCTGACCACCTTTCACGATAAAGCGTTGATAGTTATCGTTTTCAACTGAAACGCCAAACTGCGCCATGATGTGCAGCGTAATATCGATGTAGGGTTTGGAAACCAGCTCACCTTTAATTTGAATCACAGTGTCGCCAGATGCCAAAGGTGCGCTCATCAGGAAAGCCGTCAGAAACTGACTGGAAATCGACCCGTCAATCTCAACTTCACCGCCTTTGAGGCCGGTTCCCTGGATGCGCAGCGGCGGGAAACCTTCATTTTCAAGATAAGTCACTTCCGCACCCGCACTCTGAAGTGCTTCGACCAGATGCCCGATCGGACGCTCTTTCATTCGCGGTTCGCCAGTCAGTACGTACTCACCCGCACCCAGGCACAATGCAGCAGCGAGGGGGCGCATCGCAGTGCCTGCGTTGCCTAAAAACAACTCAAGCGATTCTGGAGTATGGAAAGCCTGGCCTAATCCCTGCACTTCACATACGGTCTTGTCTTCTGAAAGCTGATAAGTCACGCCCAGTTTTGTGAGCGCATTGAGCATGTGACGAATATCATCACTGTCGAGCAGATTCGTGAGGCGAGTTGTGCCTTTCGCCAGCGCAGCCAGCAGCAATGCACGGTTCGACACACTTTTGGAACCAGGCAGGTTCACTTCTCCATCAATACGCTGAATTGGCTGTAAGGTTAAACTCTCCATTGGGTGTTTTATCTGTCCTGTTGTATTTGCGTTTTTGCAGAGTAGCGAATATTTCTGGGTGATGCCAGAGTAAAACACATCGTCTCCACATCCAGCCTGCGCTGACACCCAATGCATCATGCTCTTGCACAGCACTGGCAGCAAGTATTCCACTGTCTCTTCAGGCGCAGACTTCTCAATTCAGCTGGCCTGACAGGACATCCCGATGTCACATTCTTCAGGTGAATAAAGCGATGATATCCCGCTACAACTTCTCCCAAAAACAGTCTTTTATTGCTAAAAAAAACAAAAGCCGCCCAAAAAGGCGGCTTAGAGAAATTCAGACCTGGACACAATCAGGCATTTTCACGCTCAAATTCAGCCATAAAATCAACCAGAGCCTGGACACCTTGAATTGGCATCGCGTTATAAATGGATGCTCGCATCCCCCCGACCACACGGTGACCCGCCAGCGCCTTCAGACCTGCCGCATCCGCCTGCTGCAAAAATACTTTATCCAGCTCAGGGTTCTTCAACTGAAACGGCACATTCATCAAAGAACGGTTATCCGGGTGCACTTCGTTCCGATAGAAATCAGACTGGTCGATAAAGTCGTACAGCACCTTGGCTTTGGCTTCATTCCGGGCCTGCATCGCTTCCACGCCACCAATGCCCTTCAGCCATTTGAATACTTCGCCAGCCAGATACCAGGCAAAGGTCGGTGGTGTATTAAACATCGAGTCTTTTTCCGCCAGAACTTTATAGTCCAGGATACTTGGCAAAATCTGTTTTGCTTTACCCAGCAAGTCATCACGTACGATCACAATCGTCAGACCGGCAGGGCCGATATTTTTCTGCGCACCGGCGTAAATCACACCGTACTGAGACACATCAATCTTGCGCGAGAGAATGGTAGAAGACATATCTGCCACGATTGGCTTGTCCGTCTGAGGCAGGTCACGGATCTCAATACCATCGATTGTTTCATTCGGGCAGAAATGAACGTAAGCAGCATCGTCTGACAATGGCCACTCACCGGCTGGAAGGACAGCTGTCTTCCCGTCACGTTCACAAGCAATCGAAACGATGTTTGGCTGACAGTACTTTTTCGCTTCTTCAATCGCACTGTGCGCCCAGTAACCGCCGTCGATATAATCTGCGCGCTCAGCATCTCCCAGCAGGTTCATTGGAACTGCCGCAAACTGCGCTCTTGCACCGCCATGGCAGAAAAGCACATGGTAGTTATCAGGAATGTTCAGCAAATCCCGCAAGTCGCGCTCGGATTGCTTAGCAACTGCGATAAAGTCTTTACTGCGATGGCTGATTTCCATGACGGAAGTTCCCAGACCATTCCAGTTCACCAATTCCTGTTGGGCTTTTTCCAAAACCTCTGCTGGCATCATTGCCGGACCGGCACAAAAGTTATAGACCTTATCCATGATGAGAAACATGCTCCTGCTTTGCAAAAATGACATGATCAGGTTGTTGGCAGCACCAATCATCCGATCTTCGTCCTGATTTTTTACACCTTTCGCCCTTTACTGAAAACCTTTTTTGTTGCGCAAACGACAAAAAAAGCCCGCTGAAGGCTGAATTAAGATGAAAGACCGTATTTTGCTAAAAAAATGTTATAAAAAAACGCAGCTCTGAGGCTGCGTTTTCTGTTCCGTCAGCGAAAATTAATCTTCGCTGCTTTCTTCCGCATCATCCGCAGATACCTGTGGCGTTTCATCAGTTGCGACATTCGCTTCATCTGATGCTTCACCTTCAGACATTTCACCTTCACTGAAAGGCAAATCATCTTCTTCCGGTTCTTCAATGCGTTGCAGACCAACAACCTGCTCGTCTTCCGCAGTACGAATCAGCGTCACACCCTGCGTATTACGGCCCACGCGGCTGACTTCAGCCACACGGGTACGAACCAGTGTGCCAGCATTGGTGATCATCATAAATTCATCACCATCCTGCACCTGGACAGCCCCAACCACAGAACCGTTTCGCTCAGAGACTTTGATTGAGACCACACCCTGTGTCGCACGGCTCTTCGCCGGATACTCTGCCAGATCGGTCCGCTTACCATAACCATTTTCAGTTACGGTCAGCACATCACCCTCATTGTGAGGCACAATCAGCGAAACAACTTTGTCGTCTTCTGCCAGCTTGATACCGCGAACACCTGCCGCCGTACGGCCCATGCCACGTACCTGCTCTTCAGAGAAGCGAACAACTTTACCTGCTGCTGAGAACAGCATGATGTCGTTCTGGCTGTCAGTGATGTCCACACCAATCAGTGAGTCACCGTCACGCAGGTTCACGGCAATGATACCGGCACTGCGAGGACGACTGAAATCAGTCAGCGGTGTTTTCTTCACGGTTCCGTCAGCCGTTGCCATGAAGATGAACTTGTCTTCTTCATATTCTTTGACTGGCAGAATGGCGGTAATACGCTCGTTCTCTTCCAGCGGCAGAATGTTCACAATCGGCTTACCACGGGCTGTCCGGCTGGCCTGAGGCAGCTGGTATACTTTCAGCCAGTACATCCGGCCACGACTTGAGAAACACAGAATCGTATCGTGCGTATTGGCAACCAGCAGACGCTCAATGAAGTCTTCATCTTTCATTCGCGTTGCCGCACGGCCTTTACCGCCACGACGCTGTGCTTCATAGTCAGCCAGCAGCTGATATTTCACATAACCGTGGTGTGACAGAGTAACCACAACGTCTTCCTGACTGATCAGATCTTCCAGGTCGATGTCATGGCTGGCTGCAGTAATTTCAGTACGACGTACATCGTTAAACTGCTCTCTCACCAGCTCCAGTTCTTCGCGGATGACTTCCATCAGACGCTCGGCACTGCTCAGGATCAGCATCAGTTCTTCGATCTGTGTCAGCAGACCTTTATACTCGTCCAGAATCTTCTCGTGTTCCAGACCGGTCAGTTTGTGCAGACGCAGATCCAGAATCGCCTGAGCCTGCTGCTCAGTCAGATAGTACCGACCGTCGCGAACACCCAAATCCTCTGCTAACCACTCAGGACGTGCTGCATCAACGCCAGCACGTTCCAGCATGGCTGCAACGTTACCCAGTTCCCATGAACGAGCCAGCAGACCTTCACGGGCAATCTGTGGCGTCGCGGCGTTCCGGACCAACTCGATAATCTCATCGATATTCACCAGCGCAATCGCCAGACCTTCCAGAATATGCGCGCGCTCACGGGCTTTACGCAGTTCGAAAATAGTCCGACGGGTCACCACTTCACGACGGTGGTTAACGAAGCTTTCCAGCATTTCTTTCAGGTTGAACAGCTTCGGCTGGCCATTTTTATCCAGCGCCACCATGTTGATACCGAAAGTGGTCTGCAGCTGAGTCTGCGCGTACAGGTTATTCAGGACAACCTCGCCCACTGCATCACGACGGCACTCAATCACAATGCGCATCCCGTCTTTGTCAGACTCGTCACGCAGTGCACTGATGCCCTCGACTTTCTTCTCTTTCACCAGCTCGGCGATTTTCTCAATCAATCGCGCTTTATTGACCTGATACGGAATTTCGGTAACAACAATGGTCTCTTTACCATTCTTGTCAGTTTCAATGTCCGCCTTCGAGCGCATGTAGATTTTGCCGCGGCCGGTTTTATAGGCGTCAATGATTCCTTTACGACCACTGATCTGTGCCGCAGTCGGAAAATCCGGACCCGGAATGTAATCCAGCAGCTGGTCAATCGTGATCTGGTCGTTGTCCATGTAAGCCAGACAGCCGTCAATCACTTCACCCAGGTTATGCGGTGGAATGTTGGTCGCCATACCTACGGCAATACCGGACGCACCGTTGACCAGCAGGTTAGGAACTTTAGTTGGCAGAACCGCAGGAATACGCTCTGTACCGTCGTAGTTGTCAACATAGTCGACAGTTTCTTTATCCAGGTCCGCCAGCAGTTCGTGAGCAATTTTGCTCATCCGCACTTCGGTATAACGCATTGCCGCAGCGGAGTCGCCGTCAATGGAGCCGAAGTTGCCCTGGCCGTCGACCAGCATATAACGAAGGGAGAAAGGCTGCGCCATACGAACAATGGTGTCGTATACCGCACTATCACCATGAGGGTGATATTTACCGATCACGTCGCCCACAACACGGGCAGATTTTTTGTATGGTTTGTTCCAGTCATTGCCCAGTACATTCATCGCGAATAGTACGCGGCGATGCACCGGCTTCAGGCCATCACGCACATCAGGAAGAGCACGACCCACGATGACAGACATCGCGTAGTCGAGATATGAGCCTTTCAGCTCCTCTTCAATGTTTACCGGCGTGATCTCTTTTGCAAGATCGCTCATGGAGCCACTATCCCTCAGGTAGATTCTGTCGTATTTTTATACGTGCAAGGTGCGGGAATATAGCATATTTCCCACTTAATAGGCACACCTTTCGGCGCCTTTCTTGTGAGTAATTTTGCGAATTGAAGATAAACTTCCCCGTCTGCATCCTGACAACTGACGGATTCCCCACCCGAAATTGTTTGATTTTCACCCACATCAAACAACACCGGTGAAGAAGCCATCAATCCCTTCATCCACAGCGAGTTCCGGGCTCAGGATTCATAATCAAGGATTTCAAGTCAGACGGCTTTCGTTATAATGCCCGCTCTGACATCAAAGGAAATGGCGAGCAATAATGACCAAGCAGTTAAATGTCGACCCGGCAGAAATCAGTAAATTCGAAGACATGGCATCCCGCTGGTGGGATCTGGAGGGTGAGTTTAAGCCCCTGCACCAGATTAACCCGCTGCGCCTCAACTATGTGATCGACCATGCCGGTGGTCTGTTTGGTAAGAAAGTGCTCGATGTCGGCTGTGGCGGCGGTATTCTGGCAGAAAGCATGGCCAGAGAAGGCGCTCTGGTGACCGGACTGGACATGGGCAAAGAACCACTGACTGTTGCCCGCCTGCATGCACTGGAAACCGGCACCAAGCTGGACTACATCCAGCAAACAGTTGAAGAGCATGCAGAACAGAACGAAGGAACTTACGACGTCGTCACCTGCATGGAAATGCTGGAGCATGTACCAGATCCGGCATCAGTGATCGCATCCTGCGCAAAACTGATCAAACCGGGCGGGCATGTGTTCTTTTCAACTCTGAACCGGAACATCAAGTCGTATCTGTTTGCGATTGTGGGTGCAGAGCAAGTGATGAAACTGGTGCCAAAAGGCACGCACGATCACAAAAAGTTTATTCGTCCGTCAGAGCTCATGGCGATGGTCGATCTGACCGAATTAGAGGACCGTCACATCACGGGTCTTCACTACAACCCGCTCACCGACACTTATAAGCTGGGTCGCAATGTCGATGTAAACTACATCCTGCACACCACCAAACCTGAATAAAACGCAGCAGCATCAGCCAGCCGGGTAGACACTCGTCTGGCTGTTGATACCTGACTTTTCACGCCTCACTCCATTTTCTGTACAACGGCTCAAATGATTCAGTTTCCTGATAAGCTTAAGTCATCTCTCTGATCATTCCGGAGCAAAGGAACCTGCCGATGCTGGACATTCAACTTCATGCCGTACTTTTTGATCTGGACGGAACGCTGCTTGATACGGCTCCGGATATGGCTCGTGCAGCCAACAGAGTTCTGGCTGATCACCAGATTCAGCCGCTGACACCAATGCAAATTCAGGCAAACACCAGCTATGGTGCGAATGGCTTACTCAAAGCAGGTTTCGGGGCAATCCCGGCTCATCTTGATCCCTTGCATCTCCGGAAGTTATTTCTTGACTATTACCACAGTGAAATATGTCTTGAAACAAAAGCTTACGATGGGATTTTATTGCTTTTACGTTATCTGAATGAGAACGAGATCCCATGGGGAATAATGACAAACAAGCCTGGATTTCTCACCCAGCGCCTCCTGCCCTTTTTTCCGGAACTTTGCCAGACGGAAGTGATTGTCTGCGGTGACACCCTTGATAAAGCGAAGCCACACCCGGAACCCCTATGGCATGCATGCGAGCTTTTGAAGGTTCTGCCGGAAAACTGTCTGTACGTCGGTGATATCGAAAAGGACATGATTGCAGCCCGGGCTGCAGGGATGCCTGGCGCTGTCGCAGGCTGGGGCTACATTGGAGAAGAGCATGATCCCAGCCTATGGCAAGCTGACGTGATCCTGCCAGAACCTGAGTCTTTGATCCACCTCCTGGAGCAACAAAATCGTGACGGACGCGCCTTTTTTAATCAATCATACTGCCCCTGAAAATAGAGACGGAAATCGGGAAAAATCAAGGGAAAAAAATTTTTTCCTTCCGGAAAATTTACCCGATTTTGTTTGCATTTTTCTATGATACTGGCAAGTCTGATGAAATAGGTTAGTATGTACTGACTATTCATTTTACATCCCCACGTTATCCACAAGCGGTCAAAAAATACCAGCTTGCAAATTCGGATGCTCATCACTATCTTGTTTGCCTCATGGCTTAACACCCCAACATATAGTGTTTTGGTCTATTATTTTAACTGTAACGAAGATCACAAACTTTGTTTACTTTTTTAATAAAACCTTAAAAAAAGCACTATTAATCAGGGAAAACTGGGAAAACGATTAAAAATGAATCAACAGCTAACTGTTACCAAGCGTGATGGGCGCAAAGAACGCATCGATCTGGACAAGATCCACCGTGTCATTACCTGGGCTGCTGAAGGCCTGGAGAATGTTTCTGTGTCGCAGGTTGAGCTGAAGTCTCACATCCAGTTCTATGATGGGATTAAAACCGAAGACATTCATGAAACCATCATCAAAGCAGCGGCTGACCTGATTTCTGAAGAGTCGCCTGATTACCAGTACCTGGCAGCACGCCTGGCTATCTTCCACCTGCGCAAGAAAGCCTATGGTCAGTTTGAGCCACCAACACTGTTCAACCATGTCACAAACATGGTCGATAAAGGCAAGTACGATAAGCACCTGCTGGAAGACTACACTCCAGAAGAATTTACAGTGATGGATGATTTTATCGATCACTGGCGTGACATGAATTTCTCTTACGCAGCTGTAAAACAGCTGGAAGGGAAATATCTGGTTCAGAACCGTGTCAGCGGCGAGATCTACGAAAGTGCCCAGTTCCTTTACGTCATGATCGCTGCCTGCCTGTTCAGTAAGTACCCGAAAGAATCGCGTCTGGACTACATCAAGCGGTTCTATGATGCCGTTTCTACGTTCAAGGTTTCACTGCCGACACCAATCATGTCTGGTGTGCGGACACCAACCCGTCAGTTCAGCTCTTGTGTTCTGATCGAGTGTGACGACAGCCTGGATTCTATCAACGCAACGGCCAGCGCCATTGTTCGTTACGTGTCTCAGCGTGCCGGTATCGGTATCAACGCAGGCCGTATTCGTGCTCTGGGTTCAGAAATTCGTGGCGGCGAAGCATTCCACACCGGTTGTATTCCGTTCTACAAGTATTTCCAGACCGCGGTCAAATGCTGCTCACAAGGCGGTGTTCGTGGCGGTGCGGCAACCCTGTTCTACCCAATCTGGCACCGTGAAGTTGAATCCCTGCTGGTTCTGAAGAACAACCGTGGTGTTGAAGAGAACCGTGTCCGTCACATGGACTACGGCGTACAGATCAACAAACTGATGTACACCCGTCTGATCAAAGGCGAAAGCATCAGCTTGTTCTCTCCTTCTGACGTCCCGGGACTGTACGATGCATTCTTCGCCAACCAGGAAGAGTTCGAGCGCCTGTACGTGAAATACGAGCAGGACGACAGCATTAAGAAACAGACTGTGAAAGCCATTGATCTGTTCTCTCTGCTGATGCAGGAGCGTGCTTCAACGGGCCGTATCTACATCCAGAACGTGGACCACTGTAACACGCACAGCCCGTTTGACCCGGCTGTCGCGCCGATTCGCCAGTCTAACTTATGTCTGGAAATCGCACTGCCGACCAAACCACTGAACAACGTTGAAGATGAAAACGGCGAGATCGCGCTGTGTACACTGTCTGCATTCAACCTGGGTGCAATTGAGAACCTGGATGAACTGGAAGGACTGGCCGATCTGACCGTTCGTGCACTGGATGCACTGCTGGATTACCAGGACTATCCGCTGCCGGCTGCCCGTCGTTCGACCATGAACCGCCGTACACTGGGTGTGGGTGTGATTAACTTCGCTTACTATCTGGCGAAGCATGGTGTCCGTTACTCCGACGGCAGTGCGAACAACCTGACGCATCAGGCTTTCGAAGCCATTCAGTATTACCTGCTGAAAGCTTCTGTCGGTCTGGCGAAAGAGCGTGGTGCATGCCCGGCATTCAACGAAACCACCTATTCGAAAGGTATCCTGCCGATTGATACCTATAAGAAAGATCTGGATAAAATCTGTGCTCAGGAACTGCGTTATGACTGGGATGCGCTGCGTTCAGAGATCATGACTCACGGCCTGCGCAACTCCACCCTGTCTGCTCTGATGCCATCCGAGACATCGTCTCAGATCTCGAATGCGACCAATGGTATTGAACCACCACGTGGTTTCGTTTCCATCAAAGCATCCAAAGACGGCATCCTGAAGCAGGTGGTACCTGAGTACAACAAATACAAAGACAACTACGAGTTGCTTTGGAACATTGGCAGCAATGACGGCTACCTGCAACTGGTCGGTATCATGCAGAAATTCGTCGACCAGGCGATCTCTGCCAATACCAATTATGACCCGAGCATTCAGCCAGGCGGCAAAGTGCCAATGAAACTCTTGCTGAAGGACCTGCTGACAGCGTATAAACTCGGTGTCAAAACCCTGTACTATCACAACACCCGTGATGGCGCTGCTGATGCGCAGGGCGATGTCGCTGCAGACGACTGCACCAGCTGCAAGATTTAACACTAACAAAACAAATGGGAGCTTCGGCTCCCCTTTGATGTTGAGGACACAATGGCATACAGCACTTTCTGTAAAACCAATAATAACGCGCTGAAAGAACCCATGTTCTTCGGCCAGCCCGTGAACGTGGCGCGTTATGACCAGCAAAAATTCGAAATCTTCGAAAAACTGATCGAAAAGCAACTGTCTTTCTTCTGGCGCCCGGAAGAAGTCGACGTATCCAGCGATCGCATTAACTTCAATAATCTGCCGGATCACGAGCGCCATATTTTCATCAGCAATCTGAAATATCAGACGCTGCTCGACTCGATTCAGGGCCGCAGCCCGAACGTAGCGCTGTTGCCGCTGGTTTCGATCCCAGAGCTGGAAACCTGGATTGAAACCTGGTCATTTTCTGAGACCATTCACTCGCGCTCTTATACGCACATTATTCGCAATATCGTGAACGACCCGGCTGTGGTATTTGACGATATTGTTACCAATGAGCACATCATCAAACGTGCCGGTGACATTTCCCATTACTATGACCAGCTGATTCACAGCACCAATGATTATCACCGCCTGGGTGAAGGTGTTCATACCGTGAACGGCGAAACCGTAGAAGTCAGCCTGCACGAACTGAAGAAAAAGCTGTATCTGTGCCTGATGTCGGTCAACGCCCTGGAAGCAATTCGTTTTTACGTCAGCTTCGCGTGTTCATTCGCATTCGCCGAACGTGAGCTGATGGAAGGGAATGCAAAAATCATCAAGCTGATTGCCCGGGATGAAGCGCTGCACCTGACAGGAACCCAGCATATTCTGAACCTGATGCGTACAGGTCAGGATGACCCGGAAATGGCCGAAATTGCCAGTGAATGTGAAACGCAGTGCTTTAACATCTTTAAAGAAGCTGCGGAGCAGGAAAAAGAATGGGCTGAGTATCTGTTTAAAGACGGCTCTATGATTGGCCTGAACAAAGACATTCTGTGTCAGTATGTCGAGTACATTACGAACCTGCGCATGTCCGCCGTCGGTCTGAAGCCAGCCTACCCTGGCGCGACTCAGAATCCGATTCCATGGATCAATGCCTGGTTGTCTTCTGACAACGTTCAGGTGGCGCCTCAGGAAGCGGAAATCAGCTCTTACCTGGTTGGTCAGATTGACAATGACGTCAGCGCAGACGATCTGGGCGACTTCGAGCTATGACCCAACTGACCATTACGGTGAACGGACAACGGGTTCAGGGCAATAACTATGAGCCCCTGCTCCTTCAACTGGAACGTGCGGGATTACAGCCCGAGTTCCAGTGCCGCAATGGAATGTGTGGTGCCTGCCGGTGCAAACTGAAAGAAGGCAGCGTGGATCAGCATGAAGCGATGGCGTTTGTTGCGCCGGGTGAAATTCTTGCCTGCCGCGCTGTCCCGACATCAGATCTGGACCTGGAGTTTACGTACCAGTTACAGACGCCTTAAGTTCGGCAGACAGCAATCGGAAATTAAAAAAGCCAGTTTGAATAAATCAAGCTGGCTTTTTAATATCCGGAACAGACTTATTTGGATTCGGCCGGTAAAAACAGCTCACTCAGGGTTTCGAAAGTCACATAACTGCCGATGACCGGCTCTCCGGACTGCCAGCGACGCAGCATATCCAGCATCAGAGTCGCAACCAGCTTGCGATGTGATTTATTGGCGTACTGACGCTTTGTGCTGACATGCTGTGCCCAGTCCCCTCCGGGGGTTGAAAGCGCAACAGCAACCGCACCGTCATGCAAAGGTCCGCAGACTAAGGCTAAGTCTGAACTGGTTTGATGCCGGGCAGCTGCCGCCATCGCCAGAGCGGCTCCCATCGGCTCAGCATCGCTCACGGAAGGCTCAACTTTCGTGGTCAGTAACCATCCCTGATTCAGCGCAGACTGGGTATGGGGATTATCCTGCAGCCAGTTCATCACATCCCCGCCGGTAAACTGCTCAGCAACCGTCAGGGTGTAAGGCTGCTGTTCTAAAACACGACCGATGCTGTCCAGCAGATTGGCTTCGACACCAACAATGTTGTCTCCCAGCCGGGTCTGTATCGCTTCGAAAACCGAGGCGGACTGAACATCTCCCTTCGGCGCAAATAATTTCACCTCGATGAATGGCATGGCTGAACGGTAACCAAGCTGGAAAGACGGCGGCAGGTCCAGAGTCGAAAGTGTATCGTTAATCCCGGATTCTGACAGGCCAAAACAATACAGGCGATGACACGCCATCATAGACACTTCCGGATGAAGTTTTTTCAGGCGCGGCAAAATTTCATCTTCGACCATCTTTTTGAATTCGCTTGGAACACCCGGCGTGAAAAAGAGATGCGCACGATTGAGCTTCATCATGAAACCACAAGCCGTCCCCACCGGATTGTCCAGCAGCTCAGCTCCTTCAGGCAGCATGGCCTGCTTCAGGTTTGCCTGAGGCATTTCCCGGCCATACACCCGGAATTTTTCGATCATCTGCTCAACCCAGAATTCAGATTGCTCCAGACCAGCCCCTGCGGCAATGGCCGCCGCCTGCGCCGTCAGATCGTCCGTTGTAGGACCCAGCCCGCCATTTACGATAACGATATCTGCCGTCAGACTGCACTGTTCAATTTCAGAAGCCAGGCTTTCCAACTGGTCACCAACCGTCGTCCTGCGTGACAGCGCAAAGCCATGCTGAAAAAACAACCGGGAAAGCCATGCTGCATTGGTATCTACAATATCTCCATGCAGGACTTCTTCGCCGGTACTGATCATGACCACTTGCAACATGTTCTTCCTCTTCGGATTCAAAATTTTACTCACTGTAACACTTCGCTAACGGCGAGAAAATGCACATCATGCTTATTTAAATTATCCAGCACAGACAATATGTTGCATACAGTTTTCAATAAACGGACTGTAAATATAAATTTACACTCATTTAAACTTAAGTTGACAGTCGTTTTATCCAGGATTAAAGTAGCAGCTGAGAATTACAGCTGACATAATGATTAATTGTTAGCTAAAAATACCGTATGTTGTACAAATGTTATGAGAAAACACTTCATGAAGACTTATTATCGTCGGCCACAATGGTCGACAGCGTTGTAAAGAAAGTTGAACAAATCAATTCCTTCCAACCCGTTACACCATTGTGGCTATATTTTTTCTTCGGAGAGAATCAGCCTGAACAGCCCCCTCTCCCATCAAATAAACCAATAAAAATACAGGGAGTTTTCCTCGATGAGCATGAACAAAACGTTCGGTAGTACATTGATAATTGCCGGCACAACCATTGGCGCCGGAATGCTGGCATTACCTCTGGCCTCCGCCGGGCTTGGGTTTACGACAGCGACGTTAACCATGGTAGGAATCTGGGCACTGATGGTGTACACCGCCCTGCTGATGCTGGAAGTCCACCAGCACGCCGAACAATCTGCGACCCTGCATACACTTGCCCGGGAACTGCTAGGGAAAAAAGGCCAGCTCGTGGCAAACTTTGCCATGATGTTTCTGTTTTACGCATTATGTTCCGCTTACATCGCCGGTGGCGGCGAGCAGCTGCATGACAAGCTGACCAACTGGCTGGGTCTGAATGTGATTCCTCAGGCTGGCACAATCATCTTTACACTGATCATTGCCACCATCGTGTCTATCGGTACTCACTCTGTTGACCTGGTCAACCGTATCCTGTTTGCTTTGAAAGTTATTGCGCTGACCGTCATGCTGAGCTTACTGCTGCCTCATATTCAGGGCGAGCATCTGGTCGACATGCCGGTTGAGAAAGGGCTGCTGATTTCCGCACTGCCGGTTGTCTTCACTTCTTTCGGATTCCACGGCAGTATTCCCTCGATCGTGCGTTACGTGGGGATTGATATGAAAGCATTGCGCAAAGTGATGATTATTGGCGCCTCTGTGCCGCTGGTCATTTACCTGCTCTGGCAAATTGCCAGCCAGGGCATCCTGAGTCAGTCACAGCTGATTGACAACGCGAACCTGAGAAGCTTCATTTCGGTGCTCAGTACGCTGCTGCACAACCCGATGGTCAGTCATGCTGTCTCTGTCTTTGCAGATCTGGCGCTGGCGACCTCTTTCTTAGGCGTGAGTCTGGGCCTGTTCGACTTTTTGTCCGACACGCTCAACCGTCAGAGTTCGGCATCAGGCCGCCTGCAAACAGCTGTTTTTACCTTCGTACCACCATTATGTTTCGCGCTGTTCTACCCGCAGGGCTTTATCATGGCACTGGGTTACGCTGCGATTGCACTGGTTATCCTGGCGATCTTCCTGCCGGTTGCGATGGTTCATGTGCAGCGTCAGCAAAGAAAAGAGGGTTATCAGGTGATTGGCGGTCAGCCAGCCTTGTTCATGGCCGCAACAGCAGGTGTCGTGATTATCACAGCACAGCTACTGCAGATGGTTGGTGTCATCCCGGCGGTCGGCTAATTGCTTCTGGAACATCGGGTCGCTCAAAGCGGCCCGACATTTTTTGATACGTGACCATTGAAAAATATGGGTAAGACAACGAGATAAATTGATAAGTTTAAATATTAGACAACAAACATCTGTAAATGCATAAAAACAAATAAAACCATCAGTAATTGCATATTTATAGATTACATTTCAATAAATTACACAAATATCACACACTGTTTTTGAACAAAGATCACGCTTTATGCCCTGGTACATATATGCGTAACGTATTTTAGGCTATCGTTGAGACATCGAACCTTTAAAGCCATCCCTTTATCTGGTATGAGCCAATCCTTTACGACCTTTGAGCATCTGCAATCCCCAGTATGGGTTTTCGATATCGAAAACAAAGCCATCGTCTGGGCTAATTCCGCTGCGCTGCCTTTATGGGAAGCAGAGAGCCTTCATGAACTGACTACACGGGATCTTGGCCGTGATATGTCTGATGCCGTTGAGGCGACCCTGAATGATTATCTTCAGATGTTCAAACGGGGTGAAGCGCTCAAACTGTGGTGGAGCTACAGTCCCAAAAGCAAAGTTAAGAATGCATTATGTTACTTTTCCGGCATCCCTCTGACAGATGGCCGGATGGCGATGCTGGTGCATGTGATCGCCGAAGAAGCCAGCCTGAGACGGGAGCTGGCATTTTCCGATGGTTCCAATCTGGCATTGCTGTTTTCCTCAGAAGGCAAGTTGCTCAGTGCGAACCGTGCTTTTGTCCATGCGTTTGGCGAGCAGCTTGACAGCCTGGCGACCTTCGTCGGCGATATTAAACTGGCCCAAAAGTGGCTTCAGGAGGCCAGTGAAGGTGGCATCCTGAACCACAGAAAACTCTGCTGGACCGGACGCAATTACGACTGGTTCAACATTGACGGGAAATGGCTGGCAGACAAACAACAGCTGTTGCTCAGCCTGGTTAATATCAGCCAGGAAAAAGAGCAGTTGAAGCAAGCCAAATATCAGTCTGAGCATGATTATCTGACCGGCCTGCTCAACCGTCGTGGCATGATCAACGCCATTCATGCATCTCAGCATACCTCTCAGCCTTATACCCTGCTGTTTCTGGATATCGACGGCTTTAAGCTGATCAATGACAGCTACGGCCATGCCATTGGTGATAAGATGCTGCGTGCCATTGCGATTCGTCTGAGCGAAATTGTGAAGTTCAATGGATTGCTGGCGCGTTTTGGGGGCGATGAGTTCATTATTCAGCTTGATCAGCGCCAAATTGATGAGCCAGCCCAGTTTGCCCGTAAGTTGATCGCCAGCCTGAATAAACCATTCCACCTGAAAGAAGTCGGCGAGCTTTCCATTGGCTGCAGCATCGGGATGGCGAGTTTCCCGACCGATGCCAAGAAGATTGAAACCCTGATCACTCAGGCGGACATGGCCATGCATCGTGCGAAGCTGAGAGGCCGCAACCGCTGCCACCACTTCTCACCGGAAATGGCAGAAGATCTGTATCGTAAAATGACCCTGCGCCATCACCTGACACTGGCGATGGATGCGGAAGCATTCGAGCTTTATTATCAGCCGATTGTCGATTTGAAGAATCACCGGCTCGGTGGTTTTGAGGCGCTGATTCGCTGGTACGACGAAGATCTCGGTCAGGTTGCACCATCAGAATTTATCCCGCTGGCAGAAGAGACCGGCCAGATTGTTCCATTAGGCAAATGGACACTCAAACAAGCCTGCATGCAGTTGTCGAGCTGGAATAAGACATTCGGGAAGCGTTTTACAGTCAGTGTGAACCTGTCACGGGCACAGCTCCATGCCAGCCTGGCCACTTACATTTCAACGCTGCTGGTTCAATACGACATTGCCCCATCTCAGTTAGCGCTTGAGCTCACTGAGTCGGCCATGTTGCAGGAGTACGATGAAGCCAAGCAATGCCTGGTTGATTTGGCAGAGCTGGGCATCGAGCTGCACCTAGATGACTTCGGAACCGGTTATTCCTCATTGTCTCAACTGCAGAACCTGCCGATCACTCAGGTCAAACTGGACCAGAGTTTCGTGCAGGCGAATACGCAAAGCAGCCGGGCCATTGTGGAAGCAACCTGTGCAATTTGCGACAAGCTCAACTTGAAACTAGTTGCGGAAGGGGTTGAAACCCTGGAACAACTTGAGTTCATTCAAAGCTGCCAGTTTGATTACTGTCAGGGGTACTACCTGGGTAAACCTATGCCGGCCCATGAACTTGAACGACGCCAGTTCAATCTGTTCAACGCCATCCCGATCGCCAGCTGATGAAAACAAGGCAGAAGAAAGTTAACGTAAGGTTCAGCCTTCTTCTGCCCTGTTCTTGGCGATTTTTCTCTGATCATGCCCACATTGGGCTCAATCCCTGCCACATCGCGGCCATCCCGGCAAAAGTACAGAGGACCAGCAGCGCATACCGCAACCATTCTGTCTTCACCAGATGCTGGACTTTATAAGCCAGTAAGGTCGTGATGATCGGTGCCGGTAAAATGAGTAATGCATACTTCAGGTGCCAGACACTGAAATGATCCGTTGCCGACAGCGCTATCAGAGACAAAACACAACTAAACGCAAAATACAGAGCCAGGTTCGCTCTGAGTTTCCCGGCTTCTGCATGCTGCAGGACCAGCGCCATCGGCGGGCCGCCAATACTGGTGGTCGTTCCCATCAGTCCGGATGTAAACCCAGCAATAAAAAGCGCTTTCGGCGTGGGTTTAAACCGCACCTTCATCAGACTAATCAATACAGCCAGCAACACCCCGCCGCCGAGAATCAACGCCAGATGCTCAGCACTGATATAAAGCAGTATCCAGCCCGCGACCATAGTACCGGGGACACGACCAATAAACGCCGCACTCATCCCCTGAAACGAAATCTGTTGCCTGTATTGCCACATGTTGATCAACGCAAGCACCAGACCAACAAAAGTGACCACACCCGGAACAAAACGCGGCTCGAAGAAATAAACAACCGGCGCTGCGACAATTGCCATCCCAAAGCCGACGGTACTTTGCACGAAACAACCGGCCGACAAGGCCAGCGCACAATAAATCAGGGTACTGAGTTCCATTCATTCTCCAGTTGCGCGTGAATCAGAATATTTCGCGGCGTGACAGGCTTTTCACAAAAAGTCCCGACCCGCACCTGATAACCGGCACTTTCCATAAAGATTGCCCGATCATAAACCAGCCATAACTCCAGCGGTCGCCGGAATATCTGCCGCACCAATTCCATGCGTTCGATTTGATAAAAGCGTTTTTCACCGGCCTGCTGCCAGTGCTGATAGTCCACACCGTCTGGTAAGACAATCCCTTTTTTCTCTGCAGCCCAACGGCAAAAAGCCTCAAACCCTTCATTCAGGAGGGCTTTCTGAACATTCGGAACCGGCAAATAGGTCTCGCTGCCGGCCAGCGTTTGCTGCAAAGCATCAAACCCCAACCGGTAACTGACTTCCACAAAGCGCTGGTTGCGTACCCGCTGACCTGCCGTTACCGTCTCCTGCAATGGCATTTTCAAGTCGTGCTTAGACAGCGTTAGTCGGCTTGATTTCGCATCCGCTGATAAGGGCTGGTATACCGCATTGCGGATCAAGTGATAGCAGCAGGGTGAAACACTGACAGCCTGCCCTTTTCGGGCCTCAACCTGTTTGAGCAACGTGACATGCAGGTCGCCACAGGCATGTAAGGCAACCGCATGCTGCTTTGGCTGAATCAGTTGTACACTTTCCGGTGAAAAAGCGTCACCCTGAACAAACGTCATGGGCAGTGAAAGCTGTGCCGCCATCTGTTGTCCGTCGTCACATAACGCTTGCTGCCACTCCAGACTGGTCACCGGAGTCTGATGAGCTGCAGCCAGCACTCGTCCCAAATGTCCTTTTCCGGCACACCACTCCAGCCACGGCAGCCCATGTAGCGGTAATACACTCTGAAAAGCCTGAATCTGATGCCACTTACGCCCGGGAACGCCTGTATCCAATCCTCTCGGCAAAGAAGACATCGCATCAGACACTCTGGGCAAAACCGGTAAAGAGGTCAGTTCAAAAAGCGCTGCCGCATCGGGTAAAAACGGTCGGATTGCATCTCTGAGTTTTTCCGCGTCCTGCAACAGACAAGAAATTTCGTCATCAGAAAGCTGATCCAGCCAGTCTGACAGCGCAGGCAGGTGTTCTTGCCAGGGATAATCCCTGCAGGCAAAAGGCATAAACTGCCAGAGCGCACGATGCTTGGTCAGCAGAACATCCAGCTGACGGAAAACTTCTGAATAAGCAGACATGGTAAACCAGTGACGAAGAACAGACAGAAAGCCGGTATTTTATCTCATACTCAGCTGCAGAAGTAAGGGACAGAAAAAGAAAAAGCCGCGTCTCGCGGCTTTTGATGATCATGGTCCGATAAACATGATTAACGGACGGGCAGCTTGATATTGGCAAACATCGCTTCAATTTCTTCATTGCTTTTCAGGGCCAGCGCCTGATCAACAACATTCCGGGTCAGATGCGGTGCAAACCGTTCCATGAAATCGTACATGTATGTGCGCAGGAAAGTCCCTTTCTTAAAGCCAATCGTCGTGGTACTGGCTTCGAAAATATGGCTGGCATCAATGGCCACCAGATCCTGATCCGTTGCAGGGTCAATCGCCATACTGGCCATAACCCCCACCCCGATGCCCAAACGCACATAAGTTTTAATGACATCAGCATCCGTCGCTGTGAAGACAATACGTGGTGTCAGACCCGAACGGTTAAAGGCATCATCCAGTTCAGAGCGGCCGGTAAAGCCAAACACATAAGTTACCAGCGGGTAAGCCGCCAGATCATGGATGGTCACATCGCGCTTCTGCGCCAGCGGGTGATCAGCCCGGACCACAATGGAGCGATTCCAGTGATAGCACGGCAACATAATCATGTCCTGATATAAATGCAGGGCTTCTGTTGCTATGGCAAAAACAGTGGTTCCTTTAGAAACGGCGTCGGCAATCTGAGACGGCGTTCCCTGATGCATATGCAGTGAAACCTTCGGATAACGCTCAATAAACCCCTGAATGACCTGAGGTAAAGCATAACGGGCCTGAGTATGAGTCGTCGCAATGTGCAGCGTCCCCATTTCCGGATGCGTATATTCCCCGGCGACCGATTTAATGCTTTCGACTCGCGAAAGGATATCCCGGGAAATACGGACAATGTTTTCACCCGCCGGAGTCACTTTGGTCAGGTGCTTGCCACTGCGCTCAAAAATCTGAATACCCAGTTCATCTTCAAGTAATCGGACTTGCTTACTGATGCCGGGCTGAGAGGTGTACAGGCTTTCAGCTGTAGAGGACACATTGAGATTATGATTCACCACCTCAACGATATAACGTAATTGTTGTAGTTTCATGCTACCGCCCCAAATATAGTCCGTTACATTCTAACAAAGCGTTGTTCTATTTCACTATGTTATATGCACTATCATAGTGCTTCAACGCCGCTTGTACAGTCGTACGACGGTTTGAATCAATTCAAACCATCATAATTGGACAATCGTCGGAAATCTAGACAGAGTGGCGTCTGACAGGCCATCATCGTCACACTACATCAGGCAGAAGAAATATACACACTGCGAATGTGAGGCTATGAGCAAAAATCCCCGCAATGCTATGACCTCTTTGCCAGATGGTGTATCTTATTGCTTCGTTTTTATGTGGATTATCTGATCGAGTTTTATGAGTATTCCTTTAGTGATCGGTCTGGTCGGCCTGCTGTTAGTCCTGGTTGTCGGTTATAACGTTATCATTCAGTATCGCCAGCAGCTGGAAAGCCAGAAACAGCAGGAACTGGCGAAACACATCGCCGTCATCGACTCCAGCGAAGACCTGATCAGCCATGCTCATCACCTGCCTTACAGTAAAGACTTACTTGTCTGTCTGAATCACCGGATTCTTTCAGCGCTGGAAAGTATGTACGAAATTGATCAGACGGATCGCTCCATGCCCCAGCGAATTCACAACGTCCGTGAACAGATCAAACAGCTTCAGCAGCACTATACGCCCAACGAAATGTCTGGCTTCAAAGTCCCGACAACAGACCGTCAGGCCATTGCCATGCTGCAGCTGGTCAAACGCCTGAAACAAGTGGTTAAAAGTGAACACAGTAAGGGCCGCCTGGGTACCCAGGCTTTTGTCACCGAAAACGCGCGTCTGGAAGGTCTCCAGCTGCGTATCAATATTGAAAACGTCGTCAAACGTGCTAATGATGCACGAATGAAGCGTCAGATTGGTACCGCGAAACAATTACTTCGGAAAGGTCTGGATGCACTGTCCACCAAGAACCACAATTACGCCAATCAGGCCCGTGAAAAACTTCAGGCCATGCTGGATGAAATCGACAGCTCTCAGAACCAGACACATGCAAAACAGCGTCAGGAAATGATCGAAAAAGAGCAGGACGAACTGGACGTACTCTTCCAGCCCAAGAAAAAGTGGTAATCCACGCAATCAAATACAACACAGGCCGCATTTCGCGGCCTGTGTTCTTTCTGCGGCAATCTTATCACCCTGATTCCGCTGTCATATGCTCACTGAATACCTTCGCCAGCGTCGCACGTGAGAGACTGCCCCGTAAGTTCCCCAGACTGTCCAGCACAGGTAAAGGCAGTTCATTTTCCAGAGTCAGCGGCAACACTGCTTCCAGTGGTTGTGCACAATGAATCGAAGGCAGCGCAATCAGCATCGAAGGTTCAAGACTCGAATCAGGGCGTTCAAGAGCAATGTTTTCCAGTGCATCTCGTGTGATCACGCCCAGACAACCCTGCGTATCATCCCAGACATAAGCAAAGTTCATCTGGCACTCGCGCAGAGACTGCAGCGCCTCTGCAACCGTCCCCGGCTCAATACAGGGAGCCGGTGTCGTCATCACAGCTTCAACGCTCAGCGCTTTTGAACGGTTCACATCCCGGACGAAAGCTTCGATATAATCGTCCGCAGGCCGAAGCAGAATATCGACCGGTTTTCCCTGCTGAATCAACTGACCGTCACGTAATATCGCGATCCTGTCTCCCAGTCGCAGGGCTTCGTCCAGATCGTGGGTAATAAAGATAATGGTCTTTCCCAGTTTTGCCTGTAACGCCATCAGCTGCGCCTGCATTTCACTGCGAATCAGCGGGTCCAGCGCAGAAAACGCTTCATCCATCAGCAAAATATCAGCATCCATGCACAGCGCACGGGCCAGCCCTACCCTTTGCTGCTGCCCACCAGACAGGCTGGCGGGGTAATGTCCGCCATAGCCCTCAAGGCCAACGGTCTCAAGCCAGTACTGAGCTTTGTCCTGCCATTCTCTTGCTGGCAAACCCTGTATCTGTAAACCATAACCGATATTTTGCAGCACAGTGCGGTGCGGCAGCAAAGCAAAACGCTGAAACACCATGGCCAGTCGCTTGCGCCTGAATGCCTGTAATGCCGAAGGATTCAATGCGGTCACATCGACGCCGTCGATATCGACCTGCCCGGCAGAAGGTTCGATCAGGCGGTTGAAATGGCGGATCAGAGTCGACTTGCCGGAGCCGGATAATCCCATCACCACAAAGATCTCTCCCGGATATACGGAGAGATTGATATTGTTCAGGCCGACGGTGTGGCCGGTTTGCGCCAGAATTTCTTCTTTACTCATTCCTGTCTGAAGCAATTCGAGTGCCTGCTCAGATTTCGGCCCGAACACTTTATACAGATTACGCACGTGAATCAGCGGCGTCCTTTGGTCTGCCGCAGCCTTTGATGAATCAGTCATGATGCTTTCCTGAAAGGTGCTGTTGCGTCCGGCGGGCATAGCTTTGTGATATCCGGTCAAAAATGATTGCCAGGGCAACAATCGCCAGCCCGTTCAGCAGCCCCAGGGTAAAGTACTGATTGGTGATCGACTTCAGCACGGGTTGCCCCAGCCCTTTCACCCCAATCATCGAGGCAATCACCACCATCGCCAAAGCCATCATGATGGTCTGATTGATCCCGGCCATGATGGTTGGCATGGCCAGCGGCAGCTGGACCCCGGTTAAGCGCTGCCAGCTGCTCGCACCATAAGCTTCAGCGGCTTCCAGTACTTCTTTGTCAACCAGCCGGATCCCGAGATTGGTCAATCGGATGACCGGGGGAATGGCATAAATCACCACAGCAATCAGCCCCGGAATTTTACCGATCCCCAACAGCATCACCACGGGGATCAGATACACAAATGCAGGCATGGTCTGCATAATATCCAGCATTGGAGTGATCACACTTTGCGCCCGGTCAGAGCGGGCCATCCAGACTCCCAAAGGAATTCCCGCAACGATCGCCATCAACGCAGAAGCAATAATAATACTCATGGTCCGCATGGTATCTTCCCACATCCCGAACAGACCAATCAGGACAAAGGCAATGATGACACCGCAAACCAGCTTCCAGGAGCGGCTGGCATAGAAAGCCAGTGAGGCCAGGATTGCGATCATTAGCCACCAGGGCGTTGCTAACAACAGCTTTTCAAACCCAATCAACACAGAGAGCAGCGGGTCAAAAAACGCTTCAATACTGTCACCGTATTCACGGGAAAACGTTCGGTATGCACCATCAAGCGTTTTACGAATCGCAAGTAACTGGTGACGATCAAGCTGGGGAAAATCGGAAAACCAGGAAAAATCAGACATCTTTGGTATTGCCATGGATTGCTAAAAAACACAGGCCCGGCGATAAACCGGGCCTGACTGGATCAGCGTGCAGACATCGCTTGCTTGATACGTTTCGCAGCTTCAGGAGATACCCATTGTGCCCACATGGATTCATTCTGCTGCAGGAAATAATCCGTCGCGGACTCACCATCGGCCTGATTGTCTTCCATCCACGCCAGCATCTTATTCATCTGTGCATTGGTAAATGCGCGCTTGGACAAATACGCCAGTGCCTCAGGCGCCTGCCGGGCGAATTTCTCTGTGACGACTGTATCTACCGGAGAAGGCGGGTACATGGTCGGTTTGGGATCCAGACAATCCGCCTGCGTAATACAGGACTGATAATGCTCGACATTCACCCCGGTCCCGAAGTCAACTTTCACCATCTCGTACTTACCCAGAACCGCCGTCGGTGCCCAGTAATAACCGAACCACGGTGCTTTACGCTCATACGCTTTTGCAATCGATGCAGCCAGACCGGCGCCAGAGCCGGGATCCACCAGCTCGAACCCTGCATCTGCCAGTTTCAGCGCCTCAAATAAATGTTCTGTCGTGATCTGACAGGTCCAGCCCGCCGGACACCCCATCATCGCAGACCGTTCCGGATCTTCCGGATGACGGAATAATTGCGCTTTCGCCTTCACGCCCGCAAGTGTTTTCAGGCTGGGATCGTCTTCCACCATATACGCCGGTACCCAAAATCCTTCTTCGCCGCCGTCAGACAGGGTGACACCGGCATAACGCAGCCGCCCTTCGTTGACACCAAGATCCAGTGCCTCCCGCATGGTATTGCTCCACATTTCCGGGGCAATATCCGGCTCACTCTTCTCTATCATGGACGTGGTGGTCGGAATGCTGTCGCCGGGCACCAGCTCTGCATCACAGCCATAGCCATGCTGAAGGATAAATTGATCCAGGTGCGCAAGCATCGTCGCTGAGTTCCAGTTCATGTCAGCAATCGTGACATGCCCGCATTCCTCCGCAGAAACAGTCAGACTCAGGGGCAGTGTGGCGGCGGCCAGTAACCAGGGAGCTATCTGGGGTAAACGCATAACAAATCCTTTCGTTGAGATATCCGGGTGTCCTTCGCCAGAAGCTGGTCTTGTCACCACCACTGATGAATTCCTTTTCAGTATATGCATACCCGAGAGCGATTGACGAGGACACAGACCCGGTTTTTGACCTTAAGTGATTCATTTTTGAGTTCTTTCAGCCGTCAGTGGCCGCCGAAACAGAGCTTTGTTATAATCCGCCCGCTTTTCGTCAACTCAGCCATAAGACCTCTCATGACAGACACACAACACATGATCAACACGCTTCTTTCACCCGTTCATCAGTTTCTGCATTGCGAAACACCGGACAGCTGGATTGAGGAAGCACGTAAGCCGGAAAACCTGAACGATTTACTGGTTGATCACTGTAACTGTGAGTTGAAAGCCAGCCAGACTGCGATTTATCTGATCCGAAAATATGCCGTCGATGAACAAAGCGGTCAGGCATTGCTGGACTGGGCGAAACCGTATGAAAACTTTGTCTATGGCAAGGCCAGAGATAAAGACACCTTTCATGGGAAGAAAAACGGACTCAGTGCCGAGCTGACCGCCAGAGCCGATTGTCCTTACGGACAAGATTTGATCGACAAAATGGTTCGTCTGATCAAAGAAGAGTTTCACCACTTTGAACAGGTACTGGAGATCATGGAAAAGCGCGGCATTGAATACTCCAGCCTGAATGCAGGCCGCTATGCGCGCGGTCTGATGAAAGCCGTACGTACCCATGAACCCGCAACATTAATCGACAAACTGATTATCGGTGCCTACATTGAAGCCCGCTCCTGCGAGCGCTTTGCCAAGCTGGCACCTTATCTGGATGAAGAACTGAAAAAGTTCTACATTTCTCTGCTGCGTTCAGAAGCCCGTCATTATCAGGACTACCTGAAACTGGCGGAGCAGATTGCCGGCGAAGATATCAGTGAGCGTATTCAGTTCATTGGTCAGCGTGAAGCTGAACTGATCAGCAGCCCGGATGAACGGTTCCGCTTCCACAGCGGTGTTCCTGCAGAAGTCGCCGTTAGCTGAAAACCACGCGGCTGAAATCTATCCAGCCATTTGCCAGCAGTGAAACCCCATCGAGATGCGATCGCACATTCAGCTGCTGGCGGTTCTGCCACAAGGGCTGATACATCCCGAGCGCCACGAGCCAGCGTTCAATCGCTTCAAATTGAGCCACTCTTTCTTCCCGGCAGGAATGCGAAAACACCGTCTCAATTTTTCGCATTAACTGTGACTGAGTGTCTGCACTGAGACAAGCCGACAGGGCTGTATTTGCTTTCAGCCATTCCATCCAGTCCAGTTCAGGATCCTCCCCGAAAACTTCACCAGAAATCATAATATCGGCCTGAGACAAACGTGCCATCCGGTTAAAATCGGGAAAGGTTTCAATACAACAGCTCGCTGGAATTCCGGCGTTGTTCAGCGCATGTGTGAGTTGCTCCGCCAGCGCGATATGCTCTGTCAGCTGATAAGTTACAACGTTCAGCGGACGTTCCGGCTGAGGCAGTGACTTGAGATCGACGATTTCAGAAAGACCGGCTGGATGCAGCTCCGCTTGCAGCATGCCCTCAGCGTACCGGTAATTGTCCGGCTGCAAACAATCCGGTAACGGCAACTGACGAATAAAGGCGGCCAGTCTCCTCCGGTGTTCTGCCACCGCCATCCAGCGGGTCCGATTTTCATTCAGCAAGGCATACTCACAGCCCTTTTCCCAGTTTTCCAGCCGCGAGAATTGCTGTGTACGTCCCGACACAAGCCAGGGGTGAACCACATCACTGTTCATGTCAAAATCCATGGCTTGATCACCGATATTCCAGATTTCGACCGCATCCAGCCACGGGCGGCAACCATGATAATGATCAAATGCGACCAGCCTGGTCAGCCATTCGGTCTGTTCATCCAGCAGAAAAGCCCCTGAGCCGATAATTCGGCCATCACCCGCTTGTTTCGCGATTCCGGCTGCCTTTTGTGTCAGTAACGTCGGTATAAAACCCGGCGTCATCTTTGCGATCATCCTGAAGCGCAGAGGAGTCAGTACTTCCACACCCGCAATACAGTCAAACAGCTGCCGATTGCAGCTGTCTGCAGTGCTGAGCCGCTCAAAATGCTCCCTGACAGATTGCGAAGTCAATGGCGTGCCATCATGAAACATCAGCCCTTTCCTCAGGGTAAAGAGCCAGTCATTGCCTTGTTGCTCCCAGTGAATGGCGAGGTTGCCCTGAATGTCACCCGTCTGCTCATTTTTGCTCAGCAAGCCGGCATAAAGGTAAGAGCCCAGATGAACTTCCGTTCGACGGGAAAGCTGAACCACATCCAGATCATGAATACCGCGGTAAAAAGGGATCCGCAGGACATCCCGGGTATCAACCCGTTTGGCTGATCGAAACCCGGCCAGATAATCCGCCAGAAATCCTTCCCGCGCATGTGCTGGCATCAGTGTCAGTGCCTGTTCTACCTGATTCCGCTCCAGTAAGGCGACTGCCTGCTGCGTCACAACAGCGTCTGTCGGTTTCAGCAACATAAGCGTCGGCAGGTTGCCGCGCCCGACGCCGGGAAACCACTGTATCCACCCCTCGCTGACCAGCCTTTTGATCAGCATTTGTGCATTTCGCCGGGTACAGGCCAGTTTTTCTGCCACGGTATCGAGCGACACGACCCATGTCTGCCCAACGTCCAGCTCATCTCTGAGTAACGCCAGTAATCGCCAGTAACGCATAAAAGATGAAATCCTTCTCTAATCTCTGCACTTTTTCTTCCACTTTTCCTGTCGATAATAGCGAAAGTTTCTGATGTGAAAAGGAATTTATGATGACAACTTTTGCGCAATCCCGTTTGGGGATCTGGAAAGAACCGACATTTCTGGTGCTGTTTACCAGTGCATTCTTCACGGCCTTTGGAGCCAAAATTTACAGCCTCGCGTTACCGCTGCTGGTTTATGACCTGACGGCTTCGCCGGAATGGATGGGTTGGATGCGGGCGGTAGAGTTTCTGCCCAATCTGCTGCTGGCCTTGTTTATCGGCGTATGGGTCGACCGAGTTAACCGTAAGCACTGGTCACAGGCCATGCTCATCGGGCAGAGCTTCTGTTTATTCCTGGCTTATTCCGCCGTCGAATGGATGGCTAACCCTTTATGGGCGCTCTTTCCGGCCGCTTTCATGATGATGGCCTTCGATTACGGTTATCACAATGCCCGTCTTGGCATGATGAAAACGGCATTGCCGCAACATCTCCAGAATACGGCCACAGCACGTTTCAGCACTATGTACAGTTTTCTGGAAACCGTTGGACCTGTGTTGTCGGGGGTACTCCTGCTGATGTCCGCTATCCATCAGATCTTTCTACTGCTGATCCTGTTTTATCTGCTCGCATTTATACAGTTGCAACGGCTGTCATTTGCCCCTTCCGAAACAGTGCAGCACCCTCCTGTCTTTTCTGCACTCAAGGAAGGCTGGCACGCCCTGAAGGCGGATCAAACGATGTGTTTGATCACTGCTGCTGTTGTCGTGATTAATACCACGGGTGCTGTATTTCATGTTCAGGCCATTTATTTTGCCAAGGCCGAGCTGATGCTCTCCAACCTGGAGGTCAGCTATCTGATTGCAGCCTCGGGTATCGGCGGCATGGTCGGCGGTATGGTTGCCGACAAGGTCAGACGCCGAATCGGACTGGGCAAGCTGCTCATTTTATCCATTGCACTGGAATCCTTCGGCTTTGTCATGCCTGCTGTTTCTCCGAATGCCGGGGTACTGGCAGCCGCTTTTTTCGTCATCAGCAGCATCGGGCTCATGAGTTCAATTTGCATCTGGAGTTACCGTCAGGAAGCTTTCAGTGACAAACTGCTGGGCCGTGTAGCTGGTATCACAGGTTCACTGTTTAAACTGGGAATGCCGTTTGGACTGGCAGCTTCCGGTTATCTGGTCGCACTCCTGGGGACTGCACCGCTCTTTCTGCTCTGTTTTGCTCTCCAGCTGGCCGTAGCGCTGATGCTGTGGTGCACTCAAGTCCGGCGGACGGCATAAAATCATTTCCTCCTGAATCAATTCAGGGCGGTTACCCCGATTGCTCATTCCAATCGTTTGAGGCCTCATCATTTCTTAAAGGGATCATGAAGTTAACTATACCGCAGTCACTTTGATGTGAGGGGCTGGACTGCTCACCCGTGAAAAACTGTCAGGATAAAAAAACCGCCTTTCGGCGGTTTCTTGATTACTTCTCTTTCTTAGCGTTTTTACGCTTGTCCGTAATGATCCACTGCCCGGCATCATACAGTGCGGTATAACCGGTAGGCTTTCCGTCAACCTCAGAACGAACATAGTTCTCTTTGGTTTTACGGCTGAAACGAACGACTGTTTTCACACCATCCGGATCTTCTGTCGGAGCCTCGGTCAGGTACAGGAACTTCGGCGACAGTCTGTCTTTAAAGCGAACCAGTTCTTCCACCAGCGGCGCACGGGTTTCGCGCGATTTCGGGAAAGTGCTGGCGGCCATAAACAGACCGGAAGCACCGTCACGCAGCACAAAATATGCGTCAGGATCCTGAGTACATGGCAGCTCCGGCAAATGAACCGGATCTTCCTTCGGTGGCGCAACTTCGCCGTTCTTCAGGATTTTCCGGGTATTCTTACAGCTCTCGTTGGTACAACCCATGTACTTTCCGAAACGACCGTTCTTCAGCTCCATGTCTGAGCCGCACTTGTCGCACTCAATCACAGGACCTTCATAGCCTTTCAGTTTAAACTCACCTTTTTCTACCACGTAGCCATCACAGCTTGGGTTGTTACCGCACACATGCAGTTTACGACCCTGGTCAATCAGGTAAGCATCCATCGCGGTGCCACATTTCGGGCAACGTTTCTTGGCACGAAGCGCAGCGGTTTCCACATCCTCTTCCAGGACGTTCACTACACCTTCTTCATCACCCAGATTAATGGTGGTTTTACAGCGTTCTTTCGGTGGCAGCGCGTAGCCGGAACAACCCAGGAATACGCCAGTTGAAGCCGTGCGAATGCCCATCGGACGCGAACAGGTCGGACACTCAATATCCGTCAGGACGATTTTGTTCGGCTTCATGCCGCCTTCGTCTTCCTCACGCTCGGCTTTTTCCAGTTCATCCGTAAAATCGCTGAAGAATTTGTCCAGAACCGATTTCCAGTTCGCTTCGCCTTCCGCAATCTTATCGAGATTACCTTCCATTCGCGCGGTAAAGTCGTAGTCCATCAGATCTGAGAAGCTGTCTTCCAGACGATCGGACACAATTTCACCCATCTTCTCTGCGTAGAAACGACGTTGGTCCACTTTCACATAACCGCGATCCTGGATCGTGGAAATAATGGACGCATAGGTCGACGGGCGGCCGATACCGCGTTTTTCCAGTTCTTTAACCAGTGCTGCTTCGGTAAAACGTGCAGGCGGTTTGGTGAAATGCTGTTTTGGCTCCAGATTCTCAAGCGCCAGAACATCTCCCACCTGAACCGTTGGCAATGTGGTGTCTTCATTTTTACCTGAAGGGCGCTGAACCTTGGTCCAACCGGCGAAACGTAACGTTCGGCCTTTGGCTTTCAGAGTAAAGTCCCCGGCCTGAACCGTGATCGTACTGGAATCGTATTGAGCCGCAGTCATCTGACAGGCCACAAACTGACGCCAGATCAGGTCATACAGTTTAACGGCGTCCTGATCCATGCCTTCCAGGTTTGCCGGCAGTATTTCAACGTTGGACGGTCGAATCGCTTCGTGCGCTTCCTGAGCATTTTCTTTGCTGCCGTAAACCACAGGTTTCGCCGGCAGGTAGCTCTCACCGTATTCCGTTGTAATATAGTCACGTACAGCTTCAACGGCTTCTTTCGACAGATTGGTCGAGTCGGTACGCATATAGGTAATATAGCCGGCTTCATACAAGCGCTGAGCCAGACCCATGGTACGTTTTACGCCATATCCCAGGCGTGTACTCGCTGCCTGTTGCAGCGTTGACGTAATATAAGGCGCTGAAGGCTTACTGGTCGTCGGCTTATCTTCACGCTCTGCGACTTTGAAACTGGCCTTCTCCAGCAGCGAAACTGCCGCATCGGTTTCAGTCTGATTCACTGGCCGGAAAGCTTTCCCCGCCTGCTGAGCAACCATCAGACGCAGCGCATCTTTTTCACCGGTCAGAGTGTTGGCGTGAATGTCCCAGTACTCTTCCGGTACGAATGCCTTAATTTCACGTTCACGTTCAACAATCAGCTTCACAGCGACCGACTGAACACGACCGGCAGACAAACCGCGCGCGACTTTTTTCCACAGCAGCGGCGAGACCATGAAGCCGACAACACGGTCGAGAAAACGGCGTGCCTGCTGAGCATTTACGCCATCAAGGTTCAGTTCACCCGGATGCTCGAACGCCTGTTGAATGGCATTCTTCGTAATTTCGTTAAAAACAACACGTTTATAGCGTTCTTCATCACCACCGATGAGCTCACGAAGATGCCACGCAATTGCTTCTCCTTCGCGGTCCAAATCGGTTGCGAGATATACATAGTCGGCGTCTTCAGCCAGTTTCTGAAGCTCTTGGACAACCTTCTCTTTACCGGGCAGCACGGCGTAATGTGCTTCCCAATCTTTATATGGGTTCACACCCATCTTATTGATCAGCGCATTCAGCTCTTTTTCTTTTTTGATTCGTGCTTTCTCTTCAACGCTCAGTCCTTTGGCGGACGATGCAGCGGCTTTTTTACCGGTACTGCTACTGCCACCCGTCGACAGGTCTCGGACATGCCCAACGCTGGACTTTACGATGAAATCCTTACCAAGGTACTTATTAATCGTTTTTGCCTTAGCAGGGGACTCCACAATAACGAGAGATTTACCCATATGACTCTATTACGTCCTCGTGCTCGCGAAATTCTCAAATATAAACATGTAGTTGCACGCTAAAAGTTACAGTGTAGGCACGGCAACGCTATTACAATATTGGGCTACTATACAAGAAGGTCAACCTGTTTTTAATAAATCCAGATTGATTGGTCGCCCCTTCTACACTTGTAAACACGGTGTTAAGTGTCCCAATTTTTTCAAATCATCCCTGATAATTCTTATATCAAAGCCAGTAAATTGACTGGGCGCAGATCATTACCACCTCAACGACACTTTGACTATTCCCAGCCCGGTTTATTTGTGTCAGCTCACACAAATATGCTGTTACTGATAATGAAATCGTGAAGAATGATTATTTTATATGCATCAAATTGGACAAATTGATTCAATGATCTTCAGCACAGTCAAATAAGCGACAAGGCAAAAGAAATAAAAAATAAATATCGGTAAAAACAGCTGTCAGTCACACTGAAAATATATGGAGATAACCCGCATTACTGCGGGTTATCTGTTTCATCAGGCTTACATAATCGGCCGCTGACCGCGACCAATCCATTTCAGTAGCAAACTGTCAGCAGCTTCACTGCCGGCACCTGCCAGACGCTCTGCCAGCTTTTTACGCTGAACATAGCGCACTTGCAGGACTTCACGCTCTTTGCAGGCCGCCATGATGTAGTCATCACTGGTGCCAATCTGATCAACCAGACCCAGCGCAAACGCCTGTTTTCCGAACCAATGTTCTCCGGTTGCCACTTTTTCCAAATCCAATGACGGCCGATGTTCGGCAATAAAGTCTTTGAACAGGCCATGCGTTTCTTCGATTTCACTCTGAAACTTCTCGCGCGCCTTATCCGTATTTTCACCAAACATCGTCAGCGTTCGTTTAAACTCACCTGCCGTGATCTGTTCAAATTCAATATCGTTTTTTTTCAACACTTTACTAAAGTTCGGCAGTTGTGCGATCACACCAATTGAACCAACCACAGCAAACGGTGCGGAGATGATCTGATCCGCCACACAAGCCATCATGTAGCCACCGCTGGCAGCAACTTTATCGACAGCAATCGTGAGCTTCACCCCCGCCTGTTTCAGGCGATCAAGCTGTGAAGATGCCAGACCATAGCCGTGCACCATTCCACCGCCGGTTTCCAGACGCAGCAAGACTTCATCACCTTCCGCAGCTACAGCCAGAATCGCTGAAATTTCTTCACGCAAACCCGCCACTTCTTTCGCATCAATACTGCCGTGGAAATCCAGCACAAAGAGCCTCGGCTCACGGGCAGTTGAAAGTTCGCCGGATTTTGCAGCCGTTTTGATTTCATTCTGACGCGCTTTGTTTTTTTCCTTTTCTGCTTTTTTCTCAGCTTTTTCACGAGCTTTCAGCAGTGGTTTATCGAACAGATGAGACTCCAGATGGTGGATCGTCTCTTTGTACTGCTCAGTCAAATCGTTCACTTCGAGTGAACCTTTACGCGCTCCGTGACGACCGCCTGTGCTTTTAACAATGACCAGGATGCTTACAATCGCTACGACCACCGTCGCGATCTTGGCCAGAAAAAGACCGTAATCAAACAAAAAATCCAAGAGAAATTCCTCATATTCTGGTTTTGTTTCATTGTAATACCAATCCAATCAAGCCTCTAGGGGCTATTCACATCAATCTCTTCGAGCTACCCTATGCTTTTTTGTCTTCAGGTTGTCACTCTGACAGTGATGCGCCTACAATAGCGGCACAAAATGCCCGACTTAGAAGGAAATCAAGTGAATTATCAAACTGCGGCTGACTCTCTGAAAAATCGTATCATTCTGGTGACTGGTGCCGGTGATGGTATTGGCCGTCAGGCTGCGATCAGTTATGCAGCTCATGGCGCTACCGTCATTCTGCTGGGCCGGACTGTCGCCAAACTTGAAGCCGTTTATGATGAAATTGAAGCGCTGGGTTATCCTCAAGCGGCCATCATTCCTCTGGACATGAAAGGCGCGACCAAACAAAACTACGTGGATATGGCTGATACCATCAAGGATCAGTTTGGCCGTCTTGACGGCGTACTGCACAACGCCAGCCTGCTGGGCGTTTTGAGCCCGTTTGATCAACTGGGTGAAGACACTTACGACGACGTGATGCAAGTCAACGTGAAAGCACAGTTTCTGCTGACTCAGGCCATCATGCCACTGCTTAAAAATTCAGAAGATGGCCGCATCATCTTTACGACCTCTACCGTCGGCCATGTCGGCCGTGCATTCTGGGGCGCTTACTCGATTTCTAAGTTTGCCACGGAAGGGATGATGCAGATTGTGGCTGAAGAGCTCAGTAATACCAATGTCCGTGTCAACGCAATTAATCCGGGTGGTACCCGTACCGGTATGCGTGCCAAAGCCTTCCCGGGTGAAGACCCGAAAACGCTGAAAACACCGGCGGATATCATGCCGCTGTATCTGTACCTGATGGGACCGGAAAGCCGGGATGTCAACGGCCAGTGCATTGACGCACAGCCTAAAGACTGAATCCAGTTTCCAGCACGAACAAAAAAGCAGATGCAAAAAAGCCGACCCTTAGGCCGGCTTTTTTCATATTTCTGAACCACTTACCTTACTTACGGGTACGTGGTTTTGCAGGTTTGTTTTTCAACGGATTTCGGCGATTCGCCGCGTTGCCGGTTGGCTTTCGCTTTTGACCAGCCGGACGCTCAGAAACTTCCGCAGCCTGGTTACGCGTTGAAGTCCGGCGACTATCACGACGGCGGCCACGTGATTCATCATTCACGCGCTCTTCATGACGACGGACAGCACGACGGATCTTACGAACCCCTTTCTTACGCTTCTGGCCTTCAACTGTCAGATGAGTCTGGGTCTCTGGCGACAGCTCAACAACATTTCGCAGATAGTTCACTTCCTGGAGCTCCAGCTCCATCCAGCCGCCGCGCGGCAAATCTTTGGTCAGGAAGATATCACCATAACGAACACGCTTCAGACGGCTGACCGTCACGCCCTGAGAATCCCACAGACGACGGACTTCACGATTACGACCTTCAGTGATCACTACGTAAAAGGTGTGGTTCATTCCCTCACCACCGGTATAAACCACGTCTTCAAAACGGGCCATGCCATCTTCCAGCTCAACACCGTTGACCAGGTTTCTCACCATCTGCTCGGTGACTTCCCCGAATACACGCACCATGTATTCACGCTCAACACAACGGCTTGGGTGCATCAGGCGGTTTGCAAGTTCGCCATCCGTTGTAAAAAGAAGCAGGCCTGATGTATTCGCATCCAAACGACCGACGGAGACCCAGCGGCCTTCCTTAAGACGAGGCAGGCGATCAAATACCGTTCTCCGTCCTTCCGGATCATGTCGGGTACACAGCTCACCTTCAGGTTTGTTATAAGCAAGCACGCGGCACACTTCTTCAGAAGGCTTGACCAGCTCCACTTTATGGCCGTCAATACAGACCAGCGCATCCAGATTTTCCAGGCGATCACCCAGCTGAGCGACTTTCCCGTCAATGCTGACACGCCTTTCCTGAATCATTAGCTCCACTTCACGACGTGAGCCATGGCCGGAACGTGCAAGAATCTTCTGTATTTTTTCACTCATCAGACAAACCTTTGTCGCCTTCACAGGCGTCGAAACATTCTAAAAACATCGTCGTACCTCTGATACAGCCCGTCCAGAAAGTACGAGATACCCGCCATTTATCTCTAATGAGATAAAGGCGTCAATCCTTAAATAAGACAGCCGGGAATTATGCCAAACTCTTCGGTTTGATACCACTGAAAAAGCAGGGTGAGCAGGATTGTTTCCGCCTGCGCTTCCCTGCATTTCAAACCCGATCAGCGCCTCAGTGAGGGCTTATTCAAACGGGGTAATATCCCCTGCCCCTTGCCGGACGATTTCAATCGTGTCGTTACTGAAGTCCACAACTGTGGTGGGCTGCTCACCCAGAACACCGCCATGAATAATCAAATCAACCGCATGAGCCAGATCGTCCCGGATATATTCCGGATCGGATTCAGCCGTTTCTTTTCCGGGCAGAATCAGGCTGGTTGACATCATCGGCTCACCCAAAGCTTCAAGCAAAGCCAGCGCCACTTCATTATCAGGCACACGGATGCCAATGGTCTTCCGCTTTGGATTCATCAAACGACGCGGCACTTCCTTGGTTCCTTTGAAGATAAAGGTGTAAGCACCGGGCGTGTTATTCCGCAGCAGACGATACGCATCATTTTCTACCCGTGCATACAAAGACAGCTCTGACAAATCCCGGCACAGCAGGGTAAAATTATGCTTCTCATCCAGTTTACGAATCCGGCAGATACGCTCCAGCGCCTGCTTGTTCGACAACTGGCACCCCAGCGCGTATCCCGAGTCAGTCGGATACACAATGACTCCGCCGTTTCGGATAATCGCCACCGCCTGACTGATCAGTCTGGCCTGAGGATTATCCGGATGAATATAGAAAAATTGACTCATCATTCCTCCTGGCCTGTACCCGCTTCAGGGCACAGGCGTACATCATAACTTACTCCAAACCCCAGTCCTGCCAGACGGGTACCGAGACTTTTGGTAACCAAAGATTCCGGCCCAGCTCTGTCCAGGGGGACGGATAGTGAAAATCAGACCCTTGAGACGACAACAGACCAAACTGCTGAGCATAGTCGGCCAGATTGCGCCGTTCCTGCTGTGCCTGCTGAGGTTGCGCGACTTCCATCGCATCCCCCCCCGCTCCGACAAAGACGGTCAGCAGACGTTTCAGCCATTTGGCTGTCATGTTATACCGTCCCGGATGCGCCAGGACTGCCTGTCCGCCCGCTTCATGAATAACACTGACAGCTTCAGCAATACTGCACCAGTTCGGTGGCACATAACCCGGATTGCCCCGCGTCAGATATTTTTTGAATACCGCCTGCATGGTTTTGGCGTGCCCGTTTTCGACCAGCCATTTGGCAAAGTGAGCACGGGTTAATGTTGCTTCACCCGCTATCGCCTTTGCTCCGGCATACGCACCAAAAATTTTGTTTTTTTCCAGCCGCTCTCCCATCAGTACGGCACGGGCTTCACGTCGTTCAGCCTGAGCTGTAATCAAACGGGTGAGCGCCGGGCTTTCCGGATCGATGTTTAAACCGACAATGTGAATATCAAAATTATTCCAGACTGTCGATATTTCAATACCTTTGACCAGTTTTAAGGCCAGATTTTGCCCATCGATTGCCTGCTGGGCAGCATCCAGTCCGGCGATCGTATCGTGATCCGTAATCGCAAGTACATCGACCCGGAATTCAGCGGCCCGCTGAACGAGTTCTGCCGGAGCTAACCGGCCATCAGAGGCCGTGGTATGACTGTGAAGATCAAACAACATAAAAAGAAAGTCTTGACATAATACTCTTGAACTAGTTTACTAGTACGTAATTACCCAACAACGTATGACTCAGGTTCTGTTTATGTTACAGCAAAAACAACATCATCTTCGCGCTTTCTTCACCTGGTGGTGGCACAACCTATAACGGGTCGTGAGTTTTGCTGTGCCAGCCGCACAGAGCCATGAACCCGCCGACTGCGGGTTTTTTTGTACCTGACCATTGAAAACAAACAATTTCCACATTTGGCTAGCAAGGACAACAACATGATTATCGTACTGAAACCAAACGCAACTGAAGCTCAGGCAAAAGATATTCTGACCCGTATCGAACAAGCTGGTCTGAAACCCCTGTATATGCCTGGTGTAGAACGTATTGTCCTGGGCGCACTGGGTGATGAGCGTGTACTGCAAAAACTCAACTTAGATGCCAACCCTTGTGTGGAAAATATCAAACCGATTCTGACCAAATACAAAATGGTCAGCCGTGAAGTCCAGGCCCATGACACCGTTGTCCGGTTTGGGAATGCGGCTGTTGGTGGCAACAAATTCGCGGTCATCGCCGGACCTTGCTCGGTGGAATCAGAACAACAGCTGCTGTCCGTTGCCGAAGTGGTCAAACAACACGGTGCGGTTGCGCTCCGTGGCGGTGCTTACAAGCCTCGCACCAGCCCGTATGACTTCCAGGGCATGGGGATCGAAGGTCTGAAACTGCTGAAACAGGCCAGTGAGATGCTGAACATGCCGACTGTTTCCGAAGTCATGGAAGTGGGTCAGATGGAAGCAATGTGTGAATACATCGACTGCCTGCAAATCGGCGCTCGCAACATGCAAAACTATGCTTTGCTTAAAGCAGTGGGTGAGAGCAAAAAGCCCGTGCTGCTCAAGCGTGGCCTGTCTGCCACCATTGAAGAGCTGCTGCTGGCGGCGGAATACATCTATGATGCCGGCAACCCAAACATCATCCTGTGCGAGCGTGGTATCCGCACATTCGAAACGGCTACCCGTAACACGCTTGATCTGAACGCTGTTGCCTTCCTGAAACAGAAAACCCACCTGCCGGTTGTGGTCGACCCAAGCCATGGAACCGGTGTCCGTGAGCTGGTGATTCCGCTATCCCGTGCCGCTGCGGCTGTCGGTGCGGACGGCATTATCGTTGAATCTCACCTCAAGCCGAGCGAAGCCCTGTCTGACGGCCATCAGGCACTGACCGGACCGATGTTCCAGCAACTGATGCAGGAACTGAAACCCTTTGTTGAAGCTGCAGGTAAAACATTATGAAAACAACGCCTTTAGCTGTCGGTGAACTGGACGTCCTGAGTCTGGACGTCCCTTACGTCTCGGAGCCCACCGAACTGTATTACGCCATCTGTGGCAATCGTCCGCATAATTTGCTGCTGGAGTCCGCAGAAATTGATTCCAAGGAAGATTTAAAAAGCCTGATGCTGATCGACGCGGCAGTCCGCATCGTCTGCCGTGGCCGCGAAGTCCGCCTGGAAGCACTGACAGATAATGGCCTGAACGTGCTTCAGGCAGTTGAAGCACAACTCCCTGCCAATGTGTCGCTGACCTCAGACAGCAACGCACTGATCCTGACTTTTGAAGAAAGCGGCAGAGCTATGGATGAAGACAGCCGCCTGCGTCAGTCTTCACCGTTTGATGCACTGCGTCTGATCCAGCAGATTTTCCATCGTCCGGGACAAGCACGTGAGGCCTTATTCCTTGGCGGACTGTTTGCCTACGACCTGGTCGCCAGCTTCGAACACCTGCCGGGTGTTGAACAAGGAAACCGCTGTCCGGACTATCTGTTCTATGTCGCTGAAACCCTGCTGGTTATTGACCACCAGCGCCGCAAAGGCACGCTTCAGGCCACCTTATTTGGCGGTGACTACTGCACCACCAGCTATTACGAGCTGAGCCGTCGTCTGCAACATATCAAAGAAGTCTGCCTGGAACCTGTGGCGCTGCCTGCTGCTCAGCTGCTGGACCGCTGTGAACCGGAAGTCAGCATCAGCGATGAAGATTTCTGCACGACAGTCGAGCAGTTGAAAGAGTTTGTCGTCAGTGGCGATGTCTTTCAGGTTGTTCCTTCGCGTCAGTTCAAAATGCCGTGCCCTTCTCCGCTCAATGCCTATAAGGCTCTGAAAATCGGGAACCCAAGTCCGTACATGTTCTATCTGCAGGATGCTGATTTCACCCTGTTCGGTGCCTCCCCGGAAAGTGCGCTGAAGTACTGTACGGACAGCAATCAGGTTGAAATCTACCCAATTGCCGGCACCCGCCCGCGCGGCAAAAAAGCCGACGGCAGCATCGATCTGGATTTAGACGGCCGGATTGAGCTTGAGCTGCGCTGTGACAAAAAAGAAAACGCCGAGCACATGATGCTGGTCGATCTGGCCCGCAATGACGTCGCCCGTATCAGCCAGCCCGGCACCCGCTACGTTGCAGACCTACTGAAAGTCGACCGTTACAGTCACGTGATGCATCTGGTCTCCCGGGTCGTCGGACAATTACGCGGTGAACTGGATGCCCTGCACGCTTATCAGGCGTGTATGAATATGGGCACACTGACCGGCGCACCGAAAATCCGTGCCATGCAGCTGATCCGTGATGTTGAACAACAGCGCCGGGGCAGCTACGGCGGTGCCGTCGGCTACCTGACCGGTCAGGGCGACATGGACACCTGCATTGTGATCCGTTCTGCCTACGTTGAAGACGGTTTTGCAACGGTTCAGGCCGGTGCCGGCGTGGTTTACGACTCGGTGCCTCAGGCCGAGGCAGATGAAACCCGCAGCAAAGCCCAGGCCGTTATTACGGCAATCCGCCAAGCCCACAGTGTGTCATAAGGAGCCGAACATGACTCAACCACAAGTAGATATCGTCCTGCTGGATAACTTCGACTCCTTTACTTACAACCTGGTCGATCAGTTCCGAGCCATGGGTTACCCGGTCACGATTTTCCGCAACAGCCTGAGCGCAGCGCAGGTCGAACAAGCGCTGAGCGAAAAGCGCAATCCGGTGCTGGTCCTTTCTCCGGGCCCGGGTGCGCCGTCAGAAGCGGGGTGTATGCCAGCGCTGATCAAGCGGGTCGCAGGCAACGTGCCAATGATAGGCATTTGTCTGGGACATCAGGCGATCGTCGAAGCTTACGGCGGTAAAGTCGAAGGTGCCGGTGACATCGTTCATGGTAAAGCCGCACAGATGTACCACGGCCAGCATGCGGTGTTCGGGCAGTTACCCAGCCCGCTGACCATTGCCCGTTATCACTCTCTGGTCGCAACTCAGGTCCCGGAAACGCTGAACGTTATCGCTGAGGTAGATGGCTTGGTAATGGCTGTCACCCATGAACAGGACAAAGTATGCGGATTTCAGTTTCACCCTGAGTCCATCCTGACTGCACAAGGCGCCCAGCTGCTGGCAAACACCCTTCACTGGGTCACGACCCCATCCGCCACTGTACCGAATTTTTAAGCTATGGGAGACGCTCAGATGAACAGCACTATTTACCCAATCACCGAAAAACTGTACGACCAGCAAACACTGACCAAAAATGAAAGTCAGACCTTATTCGATGCCATCATCAAAGGTGACGTTGAACCTGCGATGCTGGCTGCTATTCTGACGGCTCTGAAAATCAAAGGGGAAACCCCGGATGAGATTGCTGGTGCCGCGACCGCGATGCTGGCTAATGCCGCGCACTTCCCGCGCCCGGATTACGACTTTGCCGATATCGTCGGCACCGGCGGAGATGGTGCAAACACAATCAACATTTCGACCACATCGGCCTTTGTTGCCGCCGCGTGCGGTGTCAAAATCGCGAAACACGGCAATCGTGGCGTCTCGAGCAAATCCGGTTCTTCTGATCTGCTGGATAAATTTGGTATCAATCTGGCAATGAGCGCCCATGAAGCCCGCGCGGCTCTGGACGAACAAGGCGTCTGTTTCCTGTTCGCGCCTCAATATCATAGCGGTGTCCGCCATGCGATGCCTGCCCGCCAGGCGATGAAAACCCGGACCATTTTCAACCTGCTGGGCCCACTGATTAATCCGGCCCGCCCGACCATTGAACTCATGGGTGTTTATGATGCAGCACTGGTCCGCCCGATTGCCGAAACCATGATTGCCCTGGGTATGAAACGTGCAGCGGTCGTCCATGGCAGCGGATTGGACGAAGTCGCCATTCACGGCCCGACGTTGGTGGCAGAAATCATCAACGGTGATATTCGCGAATATACGGTCACGCCGGAAGATTTTGGCTTGCAAACCCATCCGTTAGATGCGATTAAAGGGGGAGACCCTGAAGAAAACCGTGCCATTATCAAAAACATCCTGACAGGAAAAGGCACAGTCGCACAGCAAGACGCTGTTGCCGTCAATGTTGCACTGCTGCTTCGCTTGTTTGGTCAGGAAGATCTCAAAGTGAATGCCCAGCAGGCAATTGAAGTCATGCAATCCGGCAAAGCCTACCAGCTGGTAGAGCAACTGGCCGCACGAGGTTAAGAATGGAAACTGTACTCGCCAAAATCGTCGCCGATAAAAAAATCTGGGTGGAAGCACGCAAGGCGACACAGCCACTGGAAAATTTTATTGCAGATGTAACCCCGAGTGACCGGGATTTTTATCAGGCACTGACCGGAGAAGGCGCAGCATTCATTCTGGAATGTAAGAAAGCCTCCCCTTCAAAAGGGCTAATCCGGAAAGATTTCGATCTGGACCATATCGCCCGGGTGTACAGCCGCTATGCCAGCGCAATTTCCGTCCTGACTGACGAGAAATATTTTCAGGGGAATTTTGATTTCCTGCCGCAGGTCCGCCAGCACGTGACACAACCTGTACTCTGCAAGGACTTCATGATTGACCCTTATCAGGTGTATCTGGCCCGCTATTATCAGGCTGACGCCATCCTGCTGATGCTGTCGGTCCTGAACGATGATGAATACCGAGAACTGGCCACCCTGGCTGAGCAGCTGAATCTGGGCATTCTGACCGAAGTCAGTAATGAAGAAGAACTGGAACGCGCCATTGCACTGAACGCCAAGGTCGTCGGCATCAATAACCGCAATTTGCGTGATCTCAGCATTGACCTGAACCGGACCAAACAACTGGCGCCACGACTGCCTGAAGATACGCTGGTGATTTCAGAATCCGGAATTTATACCAACCAGCAGATACGCGACTTATCACAATTCGCCAATGGATTCCTGATTGGCAGCTCACTGATGAGTGAAGCGAATCTGGAACTGGCCGTACGCAGTGTTCTGTTTGGAGAACACAAAGTCTGTGGCCTGACCCACCCGGACGATGCCTGTGCGGCATACCAGAGCGGTGCCGTGTACGGCGGCCTGATTTTCGTTGAGGACTCACCCCGCGCCGTTGACCAAGAGCTGGCAAGACTGGTGATGAGCGGCGCGCCACTCAAGTACGTCGGGGTATTCCGCAATGCCGATGTCGATGCCGTCGCCAAACACGCTCATGCTTTAAAGCTGGCCGCAGTTCAACTACATGGCAACGAGTCACCTGAATACATCGAGACACTCAAGCCTCAGTTGCCTGAAGATTGTGAAATCTGGAAAGCTCATGGAGTCAGCGATGTACTGCCGGACTTATCGGCCTGGCCGGCTGACCGGCATTTACTGGATACTCAGGTTGGTCAGCAAAGCGGCGGCACGGGTCAGCAATTTGACTGGTCGCTGTTAGACCAGTGCGACGCAAAAGAACGCATTATGCTTGCCGGCGGACTCGGACCGGATAACGCCAGAGAAGCCGTCAGCAAAGGCTGCCGCGGCCTTGATTTTAACTCTGGCGTGGAAAGCAAACCCGGCAAAAAAGACAGACAAAAATTACTCTCGGTGTTCAAAGCACTGAAGCCTTAAAGACTGAATCGGCTGTCACCGACAGCGATCAATTCAGACACCGAGAACGATCAGGACAGGAATAGGACAGCACACACATGAGCAAACTCGACCCGTATTTTGGTGAATTTGGCGGCCAGTTCGTGCCGCAGATTCTGGTCCCTGCACTGGACCAATTAGAAGAAGCCTTTATTGATGCACAGAAAGACCCTGCCTTTGAGCAGGAGTTTCTTACCCTGCTCAAAGAGTATGCCGGTCGTCCGACCGCACTGACACTGTGCCAGAATCTGACCAAAGGCACCAAAACCAAGCTTTATCTGAAACGTGAAGATCTGCTGCACGGCGGCGCGCATAAAACCAATCAGGTACTGGGACAAGCCCTGCTGGCCAAACGCATGGGCAAAAAAGAAATCATCGCTGAAACCGGGGCCGGCCAGCACGGTGTTGCAACAGCGCTGGCCTGCGCCCTGCTGGGCCTGAAATGCCGTGTTTACATGGGTGCCAAAGACGTTGAGCGCCAAAGCCCGAATGTCTTTCGCATGAAACTGATGGGCGCTGAAGTGATTCCGGTGCATTCCGGCTCTGCGACTCTCAAAGATGCCTGTAATGAGGCCATGCGTGACTGGTCTGCCACTTATGATAAAGCGCATTATCTGCTGGGCACAGCCGCCGGCCCGCACCCGTTCCCGACCATTGTGCGTGAATTCCAGCGCATTATCGGGGAAGAAACCAAAGCACAGATCCTGGAAAAAGAAGGCCGCCTGCCAGATGCCGTGATCGCCTGTGTGGGCGGGGGATCCAATGCCATTGGGATGTTTGCCGACTTCATTGAGGAAACCAGTGTCAAACTGATTGGTGTGGAACCTGCGGGGAAAGGTCTGGACACCCATATGCATGGTGCGCCGCTAAAACACGGCAAACTGGGCATTTTCTTCGGCATGAAAGCACCGCTGATGCAGGATGAACATGGTCAGGTGGAAGAGTCATACTCAATCTCTGCCGGTCTCGACTTCCCGTCCGTCGGTCCTCAGCATGCCTATCTGAATGCGACCGGTCGCGCGGAATACGGTTCGGTCACTGATGACGAAGCCCTGGATGCCTTCCAGGCGCTCGCACGCAACGAAGGCATTATTCCGGCACTGGAATCGGCCCATGCACTGGCCTATGCGCTCAAACTGATCGAAGAGGCTCCTGAAAAAGAACAACTGCTGGTGGTGAACCTCTCCGGCCGGGGCGATAAAGACATCTTCACTGTACATAAAATTCTGGATGAAAAGGGAGCGCTGTAATGGACCGTTATCAAGCTTTATTCAGCCGTTTAGCGGCCAAACAGGAAGGCGCGTTTGTTCCTTTCGTGGCGCTGGGCGACCCGACTCCTGAACTGTCTCTGCAGATTATTGATACGCTGGTTGAGTCCGGAGCGGACGCGCTGGAGCTGGGCATTCCGTTTTCCGACCCGCTTGCCGACGGTCCGACCATTCAGGGAGCGACCATTCGTGCGCTTGATGCCGGCACCACGCCGGATGTCTGTTTCGACATGCTGAAAAAAGTCCGGGCCAAATATCCGGAACTGCCCATCGGGCTGCTGATGTATGCCAACCTGGTCTTTGCTGGTGGCATCGAACACTTCTATCAGCGTTGTCAGGCGGCTGGCGTCGACTCGGTACTTGTCGCGGATGTGCCTGTCGGAGAATCCGCTGAGTTCAGGGCTGCAGCGGAAAAATACGGGATCCACCCTATTTTCATTGCACCGCCAAATGCAAATGAAAGCACACTGAAAACCGTGGCTGAGTTCGGCGGTGGCTATACCTATTTGCTGTCTCGTGCCGGTGTGACCGGTGCGGAAACCAAAGCAGGAATGCCGGTAGACCATTTGCTTGCCTCACTGGCTCAATTCAATGCGCCACCATCTTTGCTGGGCTTTGGCATCTCCGAACCAACACAGGTCACTGCAGCCATTCAGTCGGGGGCAGCCGGAGCGATTTCGGGCTCAGCCGTGGTGAAAATTATCGAACAGCATCTGGACAACCCTTCAGAAATGCTCAACACACTCGGTCAGTTCATACATCGCATGAAGCAAGCGACGAAACGCTGATTTCGAACTGAACCGAAAATGCCCCGGGGTCGCATGCGTTCCCGGGGCATTTTTTTAACAAGGCATTCACACCCAAGATCAACAAATAATCACCACGGTGCATAGCCATCCACAAGGTTCGGTGAAAATCTGCGCCAATTTATCAACAGAAGTGGAAAGTATCGAAATGCATCATTGATTATCGCATTATTCTGCTGTAAAACCTCACTTCGCAAAATATTGACTCAAAGTCGGTAACATTTACGAAACATAAGACTTTCACAACTTAACAACTTCCAAAATAAGGTATTCAAGGTGCTTAAACGACAAGGACTACTTGGCAACATTGGGGTACAGGTTGTCATCGCCATGTGCTTGGGGGCGCTGGCCGGTGCAGTGATGGGACATTCTGCAAGCATGTTCGCGCCACTGGGTAGCATTTTCATCCACCTGATTAAAATGCTGGTGATCCCGCTGGTTGCGGTTGCCATTATCTCCGGTGCTGCTGGTCTGGGTAACAGTCAGTCTGCCGGTAAGATCGGTCTGATCACGCTGGGCTTCTTTGGCCTGACTTCCGCGGTTGCTGTGGCACTGGCCCTGTTTATGGGTGAAGTGTTCCAGCCGGGTATGGGTGTTGACCTGGCAGGTGTTCAGGGCATGTTTGCCAATACCTATGCTGATAAAGGTGAACTGCCTTCATTCTGGGCAACTATTCTGGGTATGATCCCAACGAACATTTTCCAGTCTCTGAATGAAGCAAACATCCTGCAGATTCTGGTGTTCTGCCTGTTCTTTGGTGTTGCGGTCTCCAAACTGGAGAAAGAACGCCGTGATCCACTGCTGAACGGTGTGAATGCTGTTGTTGACGCCATGGTATGGATGATCAACATTGTGATGAAAATCGCTCCGATTGGTGTATTCGGCCTGATGGCTGATGCAGTCGGTACCTTCGGTTTTGATGCCCTGATGGTGGTCTTCAAACTGTTTGTGGTCTACATCGCCGCGATCCTGGTTTATGGTTTCGTATTCTACCCGCTGATGATCAAGTGCTTCAGCAAAACTTCACCGCTGAAATTCCTGTCAGCGATGAAGAAACCTCAAGCTGTTGCACTGTCGACTGCATCTTCTATGGCAACCCTGCCGGTGACCATGGAAACCTGTGAAGAAGAACTGAACGTCAAGAACAGCACGGCTTCCTTCGTGCTGCCGCTGGGCGCCACCATCAACATGAGCGGTAACGCCATTTACTACGGTCTGGTTGCCATCTTCTTCGCGCAACTGTTCAATATTGAACTTGGTATGAGCGCCTACATCGCGATCATTGTGACCTCAACGCTGGGTGCTGTGGGTCAGGCTGGTGTACCAGGTCCTTCGTTCCTGGTTGTTGCTGTCCTGTTGTCTGCGGGTATTCCGATTGAAGGTCTGCCGCTGCTGTTTGCTCTGGACCGTATCTTCGACATGATCCGTACTGCGCTGAACATCACGGGAGATGCTGCCTGTGCCGTGATTGTCGACAGCCTGGTGGGTGAAGAAAAAGCGAAAGACGCCCCAATGGCGACACAGCAAAAAGCATAAGACTGACGTGCTTTTCTGAATTTCAGGCTGCCGGATCCGGCAGCCTTTTTTATTTCTGCATGACTCATCCAATTTTCGTTCAAACTTCCATCAGATCTGGGTCAGACCAGGTGCATTCTGCTTGCAAGCCAATGCATTATTGATGACCATATAAATACCTGTTCCCAAAAACCTGATTAATGATGAATTCAGAAAATAATGTTCCTCGCGGCCAGTTATTACTGCGCACGCTAGCTATGCCTGCTGATACAAACGCCAATGGCGATATTTTCGGTGGATGGATTATGTCGCAGCTGGATTTAGCCGGCGCAATTCTGGCCAAAGAAATTTCCCACGGCAAAGTCGTGACGGTCTCAGTCGATAATATTGTCTTCAAAGCCCCGGTCGGTGTGGGCGATGTGGTGTGTTGCTACGGTGAATGTAAGCGCATTGGTAATACATCCCTGTCGGTCGCGATGGAAGTCTGGGTAAAACCGGTCGGTAATGACGGCATCGGTGAGCGATACAAGGTCAGCGAAGCAACCTTCAATTATGTTGCGATTGATGCCAACGGCAGACCGCGTCCGATTCAAAAAGGATAAAATATGAGCCCTGACCGCTGGTTGGGGCTTTTTCATTCCGTTATGATAACGGCTGCATTCCACCACAATACAGGGAGACAGAACGCATGTGGTACGTCATTTTTTCTCAAGATGTTGAAAACAGTCTGGAGCGCCGCCTGAGCGTTCGTGAAAAACACCTGGCTCGCCTGAAAGCATTACAAGACGAAGGCCGTCTGCTCGTGGCCGGTCCAATGCCTGCAATCGACAGTGAGAATCCGGGAGAAGCCGGTTTCACAGGCTCAACGGTAATTGCTGAGTTTGATTCACTGGAAGCAGCAAAAAACTGGGCCGACGCAGACCCGTATATTGAAGCCGGCGTTTATGAAAACGTAATTGTCAAACCATTCAAAAAAGTACTGCCGGCCTGAATGATGATTCGAACTTCCCTCAAAACCTGGTTTACTGCTGCTGTGGCTGCAGTCATCCTGACCGGCTGCGCAAAATCGCCGGATGAACTCAATAACGAACTGGCAGAGCGCAGGGCGGCCGTGATTAACGCAAAAGCCCCCTACCCGAAAGTTGGCCAGTACCAGATTATGAAAGCCAAAGCCCATCAGAGCATTGTTGAAATCACAATCCTCTATGGCGGCGGTGGTAAAGTTCCGCCATCTAAGGCCGCACAGGCTGCCGCTGTGAATTTCTGCAACGATCCGGAACTGACCCCCATGGTCAGCGAAGGTCTGGGATACATGATCAGCATTCTGGATATGCGGGGCCGCCCTATGGTTCAGCAGCCAATCAATGAACAGTACTGCAAACAAATCTCAGCTCAGGGAGCGTCGTAAGGCAGCCTCCTGGCAAAAGGGCCGGATAGTGATCCGGCCCTTTTGTTTTTCATTTATGACGTATACTGATGGCGTCACCACGGCTGCATTCATGCTGCCTTGAGAACACCATGACTTTTAAGGCACTGTCATGATCCCGGTCGGCAAACTCCGGCGGGTTATCCAGTCGTTCGATGAAACTCAGCTCCGGCGCTTCCTGTGCCATCCCGTCTATCAGGAACTGAGGCGAAACCGCAGGCGAATTGACACAAGCCAGCACTTTACCCTGCTCACTCAGCATATCCGGTAAACGACGCAAAATTTTGGCGTAGTCCTTCGTCAGAGCAAAGCTTCCCTTCTGAAACGAAGGCGGGTCGATCACAATCAGATCATAGGGACCGGACTTCTTCAGCTTGCCCCACGACTTAAAAATATCGTGTCCCAGAAAACTCACCTGATTTAAATCATGACCATTCAGTCTGTGGTTCTCCCGGCCGCGGCTCAACGCTGCCTTGGCCATATCCAGGTTCACCACATGACTGGCACCACCGGCAATTGCAGCCAAAGAAAAACCACAGGTGTAGGCGAACAGGTTCAGAACCCGCTTGTCATTCGACTGCTCCTGAACCCAGCGTCGACCATATCGCATATCGAGGAACAAGCCATTGTTTTGCTTCTGGCCCAGATCAAGTTCGAAGCGAAGTCCGTTTTCGCTGATTTGCTGAAACGTTTTCAGCTCTCCCCAGATGACCTCCATCGGCGAACCCGGTCTGTCTCTATGCTGCAGGAGCAATGAACTGGCACCAGACAGCTGCCAAACCTGCGATTGCGCCAGCGCCTGCAGTTCATTGTTCAGTGCATCAAGAAATGCGGTATCCGGTTCTTTGAATAACGAGACCAGTACCTGACCGCCCAGCCAGTCAACCGTCAGTTGCTCCAGTCCTTCCCAGCAACGTCCCCGGCCGTGAAATAAACGGCGGGCTTCTTCCGGCGGTGACGCCAGTTGAGTCCGCAGGTGTTGAAAAAATTGGGAGAGAGCAGAAGCGTCCATGAATCACCGTACAAAGAAAAATGAAAAAAGATTAAATATCAGCCGTTCTCAAAGCTGCTCAGTCATGAGCAGATTTCAGCAGACCCGACGGAAGTGACGGCCAGTCCAGTGTCCAGGGGGATGACCAGTCTTGCAGTGCCGACTGTACCTCTGTCGTCTGCCAGAGATCACCCTGTTCAGGCGGGCAAAGAAAGCGATAGGTTGTTCCCAGATAGATAAACTGAAGCCCGTAGGCGTGAAGATAGCCGCGATCCGATGCCTCGTGACCATAAATATCATCGCCGGTAATCCCTGAACCGACACTTTTCAGCGCCACACGGATCTGATGGGTTTTACCGGTATAAGGCTTGCACAGAAACAGTCTCCGCCCTTCCCCGGCCGCCGTGGAAATAAACTGAGTCACCGCCGGGTTCTGCCGGCTGGTTTCCAGCTTCCAGCTCCGTCGGCGCGAACGGCTCATGTCGCCCATCACTGTCCCCTGTTTTTTCTTCGGCTTTTTACTGCCGATCGCCAGGTAGTACTTCTCCACTTCCCGGCGGGCAAAGCTCCCCGACAGCGCCGATGCAGCATCCGCATGGCGACCAAGCAACAGGATACCGGAGGTCATCTTATCCAGACGATGTATCAGGTACAGCTGTGCATCACCCGTCGCTGCCGCGATCTCTGCCAGCAGGGGCTGATCATTGTCATCTTTGTGGACACTGACATTCGCATGCTTGCAAATGACCAGAAAATCGGGAGTTTGGTGAAGCAGTGTAAACATGGCTCAGTGCTATTTCGATCAGGAAAGCGGCAGTATACCGACTCTTCCGGACAGTGCCAGTTTTCTGCGCCCCGCCACCGCGCTACTGCAGAAAAAAGACCAGCAACATCAGCACCGGACAGACAATCCGGACATACCAGGGCCAGATCCGCCAGAACAGGCTGGCTTCCAGTTCCGGATATCCCGCTTTAATTTCGTTCAGAACCTTATCCCGATGCCATATCCAACCCACCAGAATGGCAAAAATCATCCCGATGATCGGCTGTGCAAAAGCCGTCGTCATGGTAATCACAAAGCCAAATAACGACTCAAAATTAAAAACAATCACCGTAGAAACGACACTGATCACCCCGCCAATCCACCATACGGCCCAGTGCCGGGTATGATTCAGCTCTTCAATCACACAGGAAACCGGCACTTCCAGCATGGAAATTGACGACGTCAGTGCGGCAATGACCATCAGGATAAAAAACAGGGTACTGACGAGGATGCCTACACCTCCCATCGTCTCAAACATCGATGGCAGCACACTGAACACCAGAGTATCCGACGCCAGCAAAGCACCGGTATCGTCATAAATCACCACACCATGATTTTGCGCGACAAACATGGCTGGCAGAATGAGCATCCCCGCAAGAAACGCAACACCGGTATCCAGTAAAGCCACCTGCGCTGCAGTCTTCGGCAGGTTGGCTGATTTGTCCAGATAAGAGCCATAAACCATCATGGTGCAAGCACCCAGCGACAGAGAAAAGAATGCCTGCCCCATCGCACTCACAATCAGTTTGGGCGATAAATGGCTGGCATCCGGCACCAGATACACACGCAGCCCTTCCCAGGCGCCATCCTGCGTCAGGATATAAATCACCATCACCACAAAAAGCAACAGCAATACCGGCATCAGGCGGGTCGACCATTTTTCAATGCCGTCCGTAACCCCGCTTCTGACCACCATCACCGTCAGCCACATGAACACCAGCATGAGGATCAGGTTTCTCTCCACACCAAATTCTTCCAGCCACTGGGCCTGAGCTGTCAGTCCCAGTAAATCCAGAACCGGGGCAACCAGATAACCCAGCAGCCAGCCGGCAACAATCGCATAAAAACTGAGAATCAGCGAAACGGCAATCATCCCGGCTAACCCGACGAATCCCATCAGAGCCCGTTGCTGAGGCCAGACCTTACGCAGAGAAGTGATCGGGTCGGCATTTCCGTAACGACCTATCGTCAGCTCTGCCACCAGCAAAGGGTAAGCCAGTGCGAACACCATGAGCAGATAAACGATTAAAAAGACCGCCCCGCCATTGCTGGCGGCCTGTGTCGGAAATCCCCAGATGTTGCCTAAGCCAACGGCCGAACCCGCAGCTGCCAGAATAAAACCAATACGTGAACTAAAATGCGCTCTGGTTGCCATAGTGACTACTCGGTAAAGGCATGATGCTTACAAGATAAGACACTCTGCCCGGCCCCGCACCTTCACTACTGATACACAATGAACATTTAACGCAGCCAACTTTTTCTTAAACCTATGTTTTACAGAGATTCCGGTGCAGAATAGACCCCGGGTATGCAATAGAGAGACAAGCAACATTTATGGACCACATTTATCAAGTTTTAGCCTGGCTCAGCCTGTTCGCTTACTGGATGGCTATCGCCGCTGTAACCATGCGTGTCGTATTCAAACGGCGCGTTGTCGGCGTTTCTCTGGCTTGGCTGATGATCATTTACATCATTCCCATCGGCGGCATTGTTGCCTACCTGATGTTTGGGGAGCTGAATCTTGGTAAAAAGCGGGCGCTACGGGCAAAAGAAATGTTCGACCCCTTTGCGAACTGGTTCCGGCAGCTTTATACCTGCCCCGGCCATCAGCCCCAGTTACTGAACCATCATGCCAAACCCATACACGATCTGTGCGAAAACCGGCTGGGTATCCCGGCACTGGTCGGGAACACAATGACACTGCAGGATAAACCGCATGATATTTTACGCGCGCTGATCCGGGATATTCACCAGGCGCACCGTTCTATTCATCTGGAGTTCTATATCTGGCACCCGGGCGGATTAGCGGATGAAGTTGCGACAGCACTCATTCTGGCGGCAAAACGCGGGGTGAAGGTCAGGCTTCTGCTCGATTCCGCCGGCAGCATGCGATTTTTCCGTTCCCACTGGCCACGGCTTATGCAGCATGCCGGAATCGAAATAACCGAGGCACTGGCGGTGACGCCATTCCGGATGTTCCTGCGCAGGCTGGATTTGCGGCAGCACCGTAAAATCGTCGTGATCGATGCTGAAATTGCGTATACCGGTTCGATGAATCTGGTTGACCCGGCGTTTTTCAAAACCGACGCCGGTGTGGGCCAGTGGATTGATGTGATGGTCCGGGTCACAGGGCCGACCGTTGCCGTGCTGAACTGTATTCAGGCCTGGGACTGGGAAGTCGAAACCGGACAGCGCTTTTTACCACCGGTTCCGGAATGCAGTCTGTCCCATCCTGCAACGGACAATGACATGATTCAGGTGATTCCATCCGGGCCCGGGATGCCTGATGAAATCATCCATCAGGTCCTGCTGATCAGCATTTATCAGGCCCGTGAAAGTGTGGTCATTACCACCCCGTACTTTGTGCCCAGCGAACACTTACTGCATGCTTTAATCAGCGCCGCGGAACGTGGCATAGACGTGCATATTGTTATCCCGGCCAAGAATGACTCTGTAATGGTGGAATGGGCCAGCCGTTCATTTTTCGCGGAGCTGCTGAACGCAGGCGTTACGATTCACCGCTTCAGCGGCGGCCTGCTGCACACCAAATCAGTGGTCGTAGATGGCGCTCACTGCTTAATCGGCACCGTCAACCTGGACATGCGAAGCCTGTGGCTCAACTTCGAAGTGACTCTGTCAGTCGATAATCCAGAGTTCACCCAGCAAGTTTCAGGTTTACAGCAGGAATATATGAAACAATCTACCCAAATCGATCCCCAGACATGGCAGCAACGCTCATTGGGACATAAATTTCTTGAGCAGTGTTTTTATATGTTCAGCCCGCTGCTCTAGAGAACTCTGAAATTCTGCCGGACATATGATTGACCTCTGATCCTGACGGTATTTCCGTCAGGATCAAAATGCCCAGAAATACGGCTTATATGGACGGAATCGCATATATCAGTAAAAACTGAAACACCATTACTGATATGCAACCTGAGGAACTTTTCGGAAATTGGAATTAGGATCACCTGAAACCCATATAAATAAAATCCTACCAAGCCTGTTCAGGCCATTCAAAAATCCACAAATATTTCATAAATATAAATTATTGTAAGGAATAATACTTACATACCAATCATTCTTCTGCTCACAATCATGCGATAAAAGTATTGCTTTGCTTCTTTATGTGACTATCTTTGTATTTAAGCGTTAAACACACAAAAGCTGAGGGAAGCGTGAGTCTTGGGAAGTTTTTATCATTTGCAGTCGATACCCTCAGATTCAGCTTGCCGCTGGTATGTTGCCTGATTGTATTTCCTGCATTTTCGCTCACACTGCCTCCCATCGTGATCACGGGTTTATCACAGGAAAATCATCCTGTTGAAATTGAGCTGACGCGGGAAGATATTGCCAGCTTTCAGCAAGATACCATTGTCACAACGTTGCCCTGGATAAACGGCAGCGCACGTTTTTCCGGCGTCAAACTTCAGTCACTGCTTACTCATTACCAATTAAAACCCGGCACAATTCATTTGTCTGCCCTGAATCAATACAGCGCCGAATTAAAATGGCAAGACATGGAAAAATATCAGCCTTTACTGGCAGTTCGCCGCGACAATGATTGGATGAAAGTCCGGGACTATGGTCCCTTCTGGCTCATTTTTTCTCTGGACAATTATCCGGAACTGGCCAATAGCGGTTTTCTGGACAAAATGGTCTGGCAATTAAACAAAATCAGCGTGGTGCCGTAACGTGGTCTATTTCAAATCGCTCAGGATGTTTCATTTGTCCGGAATGCCATGGATGAAAAAGCTGCTATTTGTCGCAGCGCCCCTGCTTATTCTGTTCACCTTTGTCTCGGTCAGCTCACTGGAGTCCAATGCCGAATCTGTCAGTAAGGATCAGAATCTTGCCAGCTGGTTCATGATGCAATTGAGTGATGAATACAGTGAACTGATTTTTCAGCTTCAGGAATATGAGGCCGGACGTGCCGACCGAAATACTGTACTGCTGCAGTACGAAATTCTGCTCAGCCGCTTTAACTCCATCAACGTCAGCAGTCAGGTCAAACGGCTTCATGATATCTTCGGTTCCCTGCAAACCTTCAATGAACACTATCTGCTGGTCAAAAGCTACGAACCTTCGCTGCGTCATCTGAGCGAAAGAGATCAGGCTCATGGGTTACTGATAACTCTGAAGACCAACTACGACAACATGATGGGCTATGCACTCAAAACTTTTCTCTACTCCAACAACACATTACGTTCAAAATTAGATGGTTTTATTTCCCTGCGCTGGCTCATACATGCTTTGCTGCTGTCTACGATCCTGATCGGCATGATGATGATTTACCTGCTCAAAAAAGAGTCAGAAACACACCACAAACTGGCGATGTATGACTCGCTGACAGGCATTCACAACCGGCTCTGGCTGAACCGAAAACTGAAAGATCTGGAGAAAAACGGCACCGAGTTTGCGTTTTTCCTGATTGATTTGAACGGATTTAAGGAAGTGAATGACACCCTGGGACATGGTGCAGGCGATCAGTTGCTCAAAACCGTTGCCCGCCGTTTGGATAACCTGACTCACGATGGCATGGATGTAGCCAGAATGGGGGGAGATGAATTTGCCGTCATTCAGGTTTTTCCTCATGCCGTAAACAAAGAATATGTCTCACAGTTCCTGATCAATACGCTGGATCACGTCTTGCGGATTCCCATTCTGTTAAGCCATCGCGAAATCACCGTGTCTGCCAGCATCGGGCTGAGCGTGTTCACGCCCGGCAGTAAAAGTATCTCTGATTTACTGCAAGAGGCTGATTTCTCAATGTATGAAATGAAGCAGCAACTGAAGGTTGAACACACCTTTCCCCTCAGCCCGTTGCATCAGCCCAATGCAGACATGATGTCTGAGTATATCGAACGCCGGCCTTCTTAATTAGCCGCCCAGATATCATTGTCCATCACTTTACCGGTCTCCAGTAAGGTTTTGAGGTTACTGATCACGGCAGGCCAGCCTTCACTGACATCCTGATAACTCAGCGAGCCAGACTGAAGATCGCTGTGAATGACTGTCAGTCGTGTATCTGTGCCCAAACTTTCAAGCGCAATACTCACTTGCGATGAATGCACAGCTCCATGATGGCTGTCAGCCTCCTGCCAGCTCAGGACCAGATGGTGAGGTGGGTGAACAAGGAGCACTTTCCCCGTCACATCTTCAATTTCAGATCCATCTGCACGAATATGTGCCCACCGGCTGCCCACTTTCCAGTCAGACTCATTCACATGTCCCCAATACTGCTGGGTCATTTTCGGATCCAGAAGTGCGTTCCAGACCTCAGTATCTTTCGCTGCGATATAACTGACGTATTTAAATTGTTGCAGGCTCATAGTCACTCCTTTCCACAAGACAGCGAATCAGGCAAAGACAGCAAAATGGTCAACAAGATACAACCCATATCATCGTGCACCGTTTCATCTTCTCTATTGAGAGTAGCACTCCGTTGCCCGACCAGCCTGAACCTGCAACTACTTTTAATTACAGCTGTTTTCTCATTTGCAGCAAAGTCCAGGGCTGCCCTTCAAATACGCGGATTGCCTGATCAGCCTGATAGATATCAAAGCCCGCTCCCCGGTAGCAACTGACGGCAGAAAAGTTATGCTCAAAAACGGCCAGCGAGACCTCTTCCGCACCAAACTCAACACGTGCTTTTTCGAGTGCAGCTTCAACCAATGCCCGGCCATAACCTTTACCGCGGTCAGACTCATTCACAATCAGCACACGGCAAAGCCTGCAACGTTTGGGATGCTTCTGGTTCAGTTCAACATAGCCTTTCACCTGGCCGGCAACGTGAAATAAAAAAGGATGGATTTCTGGGCGGGAAACGTGGTGTTCGATTTGATCAACTGTCAGGGGAAACTGGTAAACCGGACCTCCCCATAATAAATTGAATTCTTCATCTGCTATCCAATCGATAAGCAATGAGTAATCCTGCGGGGTAAAAGGTTCAAGCTGATAACGGGATTTGAGCCGTTCGGTGAACATGTTCTTCCTTATCACTAACTGACTGACGTATAGGTACTTTTTAATAATATGTCGCCGCGCAAACCGTTGCATTCAACGAAAGAAAAAAATCGTGTTGGTTAACAAAGTCATCTTCTGTTTCCAGAGATGAAGACCAGGATAACTCTACGTAGTGAAGTGAATCCAGTTGCACAGCGTGCGTATAGCTTCTCTATAATTGCGTTTCAGGTCAATACCTGTATGCATATTGATGAGAATAAACCACGTTTTTGAAGCCCGGGGACAAAAAAAGGAAGCAATCAATTGCTTCCTTTGAGATGTTGATACCCGCCGAAATTTATCACGAGGGGAAAATGTTGGTCCTGCTGTCCTGTCAGTCAGCAATCTCGAAGATCGAATCAATAATGATCGGCAGGTTGCCCCGAACCGACATAGCTCCGAAGACAGATCGGGCATGCAGACCTTTTTCTCCGAAAACTTCTGCCATCAGATCAGAACAACCATCCAGAACTTTCGGATGCTGTTCGAAAGTCTCAGTCGCATTGATGAACCCCTGCAGCTTCACAACCCGACTGACGTTATCCAGACTGCCAACCGCTGATTTCACTGCAGCCAGAATATCCAGACCTGCTGCGCGGGCAAATGCATAACCTTGTTCGACGTTATATTCGCGTCCCAGCTTCCCTTTCGGTACCTCGGGAAAACCGGTCACCGGGCCTTTCCCGGATACGTACAGCAAATTGCCGGTTCGCACACAGTTCACATAGTTTCCTTGCGGTTCACTGACATGCGGCAATACTAAACCTAATTCAACAATCCTTTGTTCAATTGACATTCAGTCTCCCTCAAAAGCCATGCTTTGAAAACTTACCTCAACTCTCAATGGTGTCGAGATCAAGCTCCATGAAAATACTGAGCGGATGTTCCTGATACTGACCATACGGAGGACGTACCCTGTATCCCAATGTCTGATATAACCCCAGGGCTTCGGGCTGACTCACACCAGCTTCCAGGCGTGCCACCCGGACACCATTGTGTTTCAGATAATGGTGCAATGCATCCATGATCTGCCGTGAAATGCCCAGACCGCGGTAGCTGTCCAGGACAAACATCCGCTTGATCTCGCCATATTCGCCTTCATCATCCATCATTTTGACGGCGCCGATACCGGCCAGCGCGCCGCGTACAAAAGCACCAACAAGGTGAACATTCTCTTTCATCAGAGATTCTTCACTCTCCAGATTGTTTGTCTCCGGCGGATAGAGACTGTACATGTAATCATCGGACGCGCTGAGGATGCCTCGTACGTCGTCACGGTTGGGCATAATTTTTTGAATATACATAGTGTTAACCGAACGAAATTGTCACTGCCACACAGTCAAAAAATAGTGGTAATCATTGTTATCGTATTGGAATCCCAAAACTTATAAAAAGCGGGACAGCTTTTCGTGCTTCGGTCCGGGACCGAAAAAACGGAAGCGAAATCGCATAATAGCAATCTCGCGACAGGAAATTGAGTCTAACTTGCAAATCACCGCATTTTTGTGCACTCACGCACATAGTGACCATTGCTTACAATCCGCGTTGCCATTCCTCACGCAGCGGGATGACTCCGGGATGACTGATTGCCAGATGAATCTGCGACAATAATTTTTGCTTGTCCTGCCCAAGAACACCTTTCAGAACGAGATAATTCGAAGCATGATCCGAACGGAAGATCGTTTTTTCCAACTCCAGATGTTCCAGCAATGTTTGCATCTCATGAAACAGCTCAGGTTGAGTCAACGGCCGGAATTTCCCGTCAAAACCAGCCGAGAAGCGATCCTGTCCCAGCGGAAAAGACACCACCAGCGTGGAAAGGTAATCCGGTTGCGCTTCATTCATCAGACGCGCAGAAGAAACGGCATGCTGTTCACTGAGCGCAGGGCCGCCTAAACCGTTGAGAATCATCACCGAGCTTTTCATCCCGGCCGCTTTTATTTTTTCCAGGGCCGTCAGGGAAGAGGCATAGGTTTCGCCTTTCCGGACCCGTGCCAGCACTTCATCATCACCGCTCTCGCAGCCGACATACATCAGGCTCAGACCCAGTGAGCGGAGTTCCGCTAACTGCCCGACCGTTTTATTCGTCAGATTACGGGGCAAACAATAGCTGGATATGCGCGTCACGGACGGCAAATATTGTCTGATTAACTCACAGATCAGTTTCAACCGGGCATACGGCAAGGTCATGGCATCGCCATCTGCCAGAAAAACCCGGCTGACCCTTACACCACTGGCTGCAATCATTGTCAGCTCGCGCTCAATCTCTTCCGGCTTTTTAGGCCGAAACTTTTTCTGCGGCTGAGTGTACATTTCACAAAAAGTGCACTGATTATGACTGCAACCGTTCGTGACTTGTAAAATCAGAGACTTCCACTCAGAAGGCGGGCGAAAAACGGGTTCAATATAATCCAGCATCGGCTCACGTCCTTACTTAAGACATCATCATTTTTGGAGTCATGACAATTTTTGGAGTCATGGCACCAAAGACGGAGGCGTACCTTACTACAGGTTGCAGGGAGCTGCTATAAAACAGCGGAGACTTCAGTATGCTTAGCAAGCTTCAGATAAGATTTTTACCTGATCCTGTCAGGATTGACCTACAAAGCGATAAGCGCTTCGGGCAGCGGAATACTCACCGTCCGTCCCGCCAGGCTTCTCACCCTATCTCTGCGTGCCAAAGTGCAGACGAAAAAAAACCGCTGATAGTTCAGCGGTTTCTTTAAATGTGGCGGAGAGATAGGGATTTATCGCTCGCAAGCTCGCGCCCCTTCGGGCGTTGCCTGAAGGCAACGTGGTCTCGCTGCGCTCGGCTGAACCCAACTAGGCTTCTTCACCCTATCTCTGCGTGCCGAAGTTCAGACGAAAAAAAACCGCCGATAGTTCAGCGGTTTCTTTAAATGTGGCGGAGAGATAGGGATTTATCGCTCGCAAGCTCGCGCCCCTTCGGGCGTTGCCTGAAGGCAACGTGGTCTCGCTGCGCTCGGCTGAACCCAACCAGGCTTCTTCACCCTATCTCTGCGTGCCAAAGTTCAGACGAAAAAAAAACCGCTGATAGTTCAGCGGTTTCTTTAAATGTGGCGGAGAGATAGGGATTTGAACCCTAGATACGCTATTAACGTATGCCGGTTTTCAAGACCGGTGCTTTCAACCACTCAGCCATCTCTCCGAAATGTGGCGGTGAGGGAGGGATTCGAACCCTCGATACGTTGCCGTATACACACTTTCCAGGCGTGCTCCTTCAGCCACTCGGACACCTCACCAAATTTTTCTGTCACCGCCTGTCGCGGCAACGGCGGCTAATTTACTGGCTTGAGCCAATGGGGTCAAGGGCTTTTCCAAATTAGTTGTACTTTCTTGGCTTGAACGATGATGAAAAGATCAAATCGTTTTTTTCTTAGGCCTGACGCTGGCTTATTTCTACACTAATAAGATATCTCTTTCTCATTCCATGACGTTTCAGTATGCGCAGATTCAAATCCCTTTGCTTTCTCTTACTGCTGCTGATCCCTTTTTTTTCTTGTTTCGCCAGTGAAGAGCCGCCAAGCTCGACAGAAAATAAGCATCTCACTGAATACAGCCAGGCACTAGAGAAACAAATTGAGATCGTACAGAGCCAGGAATCCACTCCGGAGAACGAAAATTTACTGGAACGCCTGCTTCAGGCACAAGATCAACTCCAAAAATCAAAAAGTTATCTCGAACAAATCAAGACCGACCAGCAACTGTTGGATAACTTCAGTGATGAGACCAAATCACTCAAATCAAAGATCGGAGAATTCAATGCGTCGACGTTCCCTGACTTCAGCAAATGGGGACAGGACCAGCTCACCCTTGAGATTGCAGAACAGGACAACAAACTCGAGCAATTGGATCTCCGCCGCCATAACTTTCGAAACGAACTGGAAGACATTGAAAGAAACATCGACGCTTTTCCAAAACGTGCAGAGCAGCTCCACCAGCAAGTGAACGATGCCGACAAAGCGCGAAAGCAGGCAGAGCGTGACCGGGATACTCAGCTTTTACTGGTTCACAATATTGAATACGACTTTTACAGCAATCAACTCTCAGCACTGGAAAGTGAGCAGCTGTCAGCGGATAACCGCAGAACACTGACCAAGCAAAAACTTCAGCTGGTGAATATTGAAATTGAGGCCCGTCAGGCCTATCGTAATAATCTCCAGCTGATGCTCAACCGGCTGTTAAGGACGGATGCAGAACAGTCTGCGCAGGATACCGATGCGCTGGTACAGGAACTGGAGGATCTGCCCCCCGAGCTCAAGCAGCTGAGTGAAGAAAACCGCCGCTATGCCAATGTACTGTCTGCCCTGTCTGATCAGCTCGATCAGGTTCAGGCACTTCAGGAAAAAACCGATCAGCAGATTGAGCAGGTGGCGAAATCAGCCCAGGACCTGAACAACATGGCCGAGTGGCTGCCACTCAGTCCGGCATTCAGTGAAAACATGCGCACCCGCCTGAGCCGGTTACCAAACCAGCCGGATATGGCAGGACTCGATAACAACATCGCTCAGAATCAGGTCCGAAAATATGAGTATCAGCAGCGCTTTGAAGACCTCTCTGATATTGCCAAGTCGCCGCAGGCCAAAAGTCTGTCAGAGGAACAAAAAGCACAACAAAGTGAGCTGATCAAAAATAATCTTTCCCTGCTCGAAAAGCTGATCGACAGCAGCGATATTCTGATTTACCAGCAAGCGACGCTGAAAGTCGCTTATGACAAACTCGATTCTTCGTTAAATACACTGAAAAACAATGCCGCCAGACTCTTATTCTGGGCACCGGATACCAATGCTTTCAACCTGAAGTTGATTGAGAACACGCTGGAAAAATTACAGTGGTTTTTTTCACCGGCTCATTGGGTGGGCTTACTGAAAGTTCCGTTCGTCGCTGACCCAATCCTGCTGATCTTCTGTCTGGTGATCATCGGTCTGCTGATTACAGCACTCAGCTGGTGCAGAAAACGCTGGAAACGTTACCTGAAAGACACCAGCCAAAAGATAGGCAAAGTGACGCAGGACCGATTCAGTTACAGCACAATCAACGTCGCCGTCTCCGGCCTCTTTGCCTGGCCGGTTCCACTGTCTATTGCCGTATTCGGTGCACTGTTGACGGCACTCTGGCAGCTTCCGTTTATCCATCACCTGGGTCAGGCATTGGCCCTTCCCTGGCCGCTGGTGATGTATTGTTTCATGCGGGAATTAGTTCGCCCTGACGGTCTACTGATCAAACACTTTGACTGGCATCCCAGCATCATTCAGCGGTGTTTCAGTCACTACCGGCGTTTAATCTGGATCTATTTGCCCATGATGATCCTTCAGAATTTCGCTTTCTTTTATAACGACAGCGAAGTGAACGCTACACTGGGCCGACTGGCATTTCTGATCAGTAATCTGGCCGTCAGCTTTTTCCTGTGGAAAATGGCCAGTGAACGTATTCCCATGACCTACCGGGATCTGCCGCAAGGTAATCTCCACATCGGCCATCATCTATTCTGGTGGGCACTGATTCTGTTGCCGCAAATCCTCAATTATTTTGCACTGCAAGGTTACCTCGGTTCGGCACAAAAACTGATGTCGAAACTCGAATACGCGGCTGTTCTGGGTGTCTTTACGCTGCTGATCTATTACCTGATCAAACGACTGATGCTGATTCAGCGCCGCCGCCTTGCTTTTGAACGCGCCAAAGCCAGACGTCAGGAAATCCTCGCCCAGCGGAAAGCTGAAATACTGGAGTCGAAGGAAGAGCATGCCAGTCATGAACTGCAGATTGAAATTGAAGAGCCCGAGTTAGATCTGGATGTGATCAGCGCGCAGTCGCTCAGATTACTACGCTCTCTCCTGCTGCTGATCTACCTGTTTCTCCTTGCGCTGCTCTCTTCCGATCTCTACCAGGCCACCAGCTTTCTTGAAGATATTACGCTGTGGGATGTCAGCGCGAACATTGATGGCATTGAGCAACTCAGCCACATCACCCTCAAGAGTGTTCTGCTGGCTTTACTGGCGCTGTGGCTGACCGCCATTATTGCGCGGGATTTACCGGGCGCCATGGAGTTACTGGTATTGCAGCATATCAGCCTGAGTCCGGGAACGGGCTACGCCATCACCTCACTGACCCGGTATCTGGCCATTTTCTTTGGCATTATTATCGGCTCTGCACTGATTGGCTTTGACTGGTCGAAGATGCAATGGCTGATCGCAGCACTCGGTGTGGGTTTGGGGTTTGGTTTGCAGGAAATATTTGCCAATTTTATTTCCGGCCTGATCATTTTGTTTGAAAAGCCTATTCGTATCGGAGATACGGTCACCATCAGGGATTTAACGGGCGTTGTTGCCAAAATCAATACCCGGGCAACCACGATCGTGGACTGGGATCGGAAAGAAGTCATTGTTCCCAATAAAGCCTTTGTCACGGAACAGTTTGTGAACTGGTCACTCTCGGATTCCATCACCCGGGTGACCATTGCAATCAGCGTGAAGTATCTTTCCGATACTGAGCTGGTCACCCGGCTGCTGTTTGAAGCTGCTGAAGAATGCGAGCTGGTGCTGGATAATCCGGCTCCGGAAGTGTTCTTTCTCAGTATCACTGCAGATGCGCAAAACTTTGAAGTGCGGGCGTATGCCGCTGAAACCGGGCACCGTCTGAGTCTCACACACGATCTCCACAGTCGGATCAAACGTAAGTTTCTTAGTCACGACATTGCCATCGCCCATCCGCAGCTTGAAGTCGCTATCAAGAAGCAACAACGACATCCGATGCGTTAACTTGTCCTTTCTTGACAATCAAAAAAGCAGCCTGAATCGGCTGCTTTTTATCAGATATTCATGTGCTTCAGGCTTGCTGATAATATCCCGGCACTCTGAACATTCGCCGGCAAGCTTCCAGAAACTGTCCGTAGACACCACCAAGCATGCCACTAACAACGGCATTACTGGCAACAGCAGTCATGATTTGCTCAGGCGCTGCGCCCACAGCCCACAAAATTGCGGCGTACACAGGTGACTGGAACAGTACATAAGCCAGCATATCAGAAAGAAATTTCATCCATTTCTGTTGGCTCCGTCGCGATCCCTGCCGAATCATCCAGTCCCGGAACACTCCATAAGGCCAGGCAATGGCGATATTGACCGGAATGGCGAGTGTTCGGGATGCCAAAGACTGCTGAAGCGTCATCCCGGAAACAAACACTTCAATCATCATGCCTGTAATAAAGCAAAAAACGACCATCGCAAAAGTGTCTGCCGCTGCATTACGCACGTTAAATTGTTCTTTCACTGCCACCCCGACAAAAACAAAGAGATATTAACCAAAAAATAACACAATGAAAGACTATGCGACCGCAAAACCACCAATCACCCAGTCATATGTCGTATTAAATCAGCTTTTTTAAAAAATATCCCACCATATTGATATCAAGGTTGTCAATTTACTACTAATAAGTGTGATTCAGACCGAATTTTTAGCTACTTGCGCATCATTGGCGTGCTACACGCTCCCAAAAGCACATCTGAAACGGTCATTTTATTACACTCTTCTCGGGCAAAAACAGGCTCATGAGCCAGGTTCTGATATCAATAAACAGAATAAATCGTCAGGATAAAGAGTACGTATCAAAATCTGATAAAACGTTCCAAATGACCAATTAATCCTCTTTAAAACAATCTCTTATAAAACAAGCGCAATCAATAGCGAAGGTTTTTCAACGAATTGAATGCCTTTGCGCTACAAAAAAGTGGGTTTAAGGATCGGTACAGAAGGCAGTCGCAGAAAACACAGGAAAAGTGACAATAAAGTAATACATACGCTCATTCGTCACTCTGGCAGTAGATTTCACCAAAGAAATTAAATTACATTTTCAGCCACCAAACAGCAGAAATGAAAAAAGGGAGCCAGGCTCCCTTTCAAGTTTTGTCTCGAACACACTTAGTAGTTCAGGCTTAGCGTCACACCAGAGAAGCTGCTGTAGCCACGAACCATGACATGATATGTCTGTGATGCAGAAGCTGCGACATTACAAGTCTCACTGTTACCATAGCGATATGGACGGCAATCCCAAGAAGTCGTTGTTGGCTGGCTGCCTGCTTTCACATACAGATCCGCGTCACCTGAGCCACCGCTGATGCTTACAGACGCAGTCACAGACGATGGAACAGTGAAGGTATAACGCAGCTCAGTACCAGTGTTACCAGTCAGGCCAGTGATTGGCTTACCTTTTTCCAGCACATCAGTTGGTGGTGGTGTTGTGCCACAGTTCGCGTTCACACCAACAGTATTAAAGGCATCAATAACATCAGCCGTGTTATAACCCAGATCCTGTGCCGCTTTCACAACACCACAACCGCCCTGGTCGAAGTTCGAATTTGGTGTCCAGTACATCTGGTTCGCAACCGCAAAGATTTCAAAGCCCTTACGTGGATCCCAGCCAGCTTTATTCGACAGCAGGTAGTAAGCACGGTTGAATACACCACTTGAGTAGTGAACATTCAGACCCGAAGTATATTCAGATGCGTGGTCAATCGAACGGCCATCGCGAGAAGGCTGATCGAAATAACGTAATCCACCGGATTGCTTAAAGATATCGCTGCCGACTAACCAGTCAACATGACCGCGCATGTAGTATTCCGCAGCCTCACCCGCAATATCAGAGTAAGCTTCGTTCATACCACCGGACATATCACGGTATTCCAGGCCGGAGTTTTGCTCGGTGAAACCATGGCTGACTTCGTGCGCAGTGACGTTAATGTCAACCAGCGGATAGAAGGTGGTGGCACCATCACCGAAGGTCATCGCACTACCGTCCCAGAACGCATTTTCATATTTGGAACCATAGTGCACACGCATGGTCAGCTGGAACGTCAATGGTGAAGTGTTCAGCCAGTCTTTGTACATGTCGAAAACGACTTTACCAAAGTAGTGCGCGTCATTCAGCGGCGAATATGCGCCATTGATTTGCTTGTGATCATTGTAGTTACTGTCCGTCGAACAGTTATAGCTGAATGCGCTGGCACCCGAAGTTCCACCGTTCAGGTCTACAGTTTTCACCGCACTGGTATTCATGGTACAAGTCGAACCATTTTTCTCAACCATGAAGTTCGGGTAGTCGGTACCAAACTGATACTGACCGGTCTTCTGGTTACCACCAGGGCCTGTACCCGGTGCCTGAATGTGCGCAATGCTATCCCAGTTATCCACAACCGCACCCGTATTCGCATCAATGAAGTAATAAGGGCGTGACGGTTCATCACTGGCAACAAAGAAACTGACCTGATAAACAAGCTGTGCCTGATTGCTCTCATCCAGACGAACCATCAGTTTGACTTGTTCATTCTCAACCGGCAGCACCTCCCCGGCAACAGTATGTGCTGCTGCATGATGCGCCTTAGCAATCCCCAACGCTTTTTGACCTTCCAGTCCAGGCTGAATCGCAGGCAAATCCTGCTCTACATTCTGAACCATCTGACCATGGACCTGGCTCAGACCTTTTGCGTTCGTCGTCGCAACCACGCCCGAGTTATAAATAGGTAAGCCTTTATACAGCTGCTGATAACGGACTTTTTGTTTACCATTCGGCAAGGTGATCGTTTTTACTGGTTGAAAACTGTTATTTAAAGGTGTCAGTGAACGTGCCGTTAGTCCTTGCTCAAGCACGGAAGCATCAGTCACATCGACAATGTTTGCTGCCATTGCAGGCAAAGTAAATAGAGAGCCTAGCGTTAATACTGCCAATTTTTGTCGTTTGTTTGTTTTCATTACTCATTCCTAGAGATTTTTAGCGAGCTGTCCTGTTTTTCCCCAACCAATAAACCACTTCACTACAGATGCTTTATCGCCATACTTCTGAGGCCTTCCTGTTTCAGCCCTGTTATAGGTTGATTTGCTTTTTGTTAAAAGCCAGTCAACTGTGGCGTACTTTTTCAATTTGTTGCAAACAAAATAATTAAAAAATAGGGAGGGGTGTGTATATGATAATTAACACTTTATTAACAAGCAAAACAGTTATTAAGAGCAAAAACTCTAAAGTCAATGGAAAACAACGAGTTGACACAAATATCAATGTATCAAAATCTTTACACTTTGGTATCAACTAATATACAGATACAGGTGAAATGAAAAGTAAAATGTAAATTCCGGAGTGAAAATGAATAGTGACTCGCAAATATTTCCCTTATTTACTTTGGGGGAAATATTAAGTTTTATTCAATAAACTTTTTTGATTTTTTCAAAACTTTATTGTGTTAAATCTTAATTGATATGCCGTGTTGAAATCATGTATCAGAAACATTCCCTGAACATCACTCTTTCATGACATTTTGATGAAAAACGCGAATTGGTTATTTTTCAATCACAATCAATTCGGACTAGAATTCCAATCAACAGACCATGATCTTCTGACAATGCAGAATGCAACATTTCAATATGAAAAAAGCCCGCTGTATTCACAGCGGGCTTTCAGGATATGGCGGTGAGGGAGGGATTCGAACCCTCGATACGTTGCCGTATACACACTTTCCAGGCGTGCTCCTTCAGCCACTCGGACACCTCACCAAATTGTTTGGTCACCGTTTCTCGGCGACGGGGCGTACTATAGTGATCCTCTCATAACAGGTCAACCCAAATTCTTACATTGGCGATCAAGTGGGTAATTTTCCATCAGACATGCCGCAATCCCCCCATTTTGGGACCAATCAAAAGAACAACGCTGTGTCTTCCGGCTTCGCCTGCTACAATACCGGCATTCTGCTACAGGCTCTGCCACGCCAAGCCTGTTCATTCGATAAGAGAACGGATCATGTCTGCACAACTTTCAGTCATTTTGCAAAATTCTGAGCTCAGTCAGCATTTACTGTCTGAGCATCAAACCCGAGGCTTTGTCACTGCGATGGCTGCTGCCCCGCACCTGCTGGATCCGGCTGAATGGCTGGCCTATCTGTGGGGCGGAGAAGAGACCTCTCCTTTCACCAGCCATGAAGCATTAGAAGAGTATGCCAACGCTATTGTTGAGCTTTGGAATGAATCCAGACAGACGCTGCTTTCAAACACCTGGCAATGGCCTGAAGCCTGTCAGCTTGATGACAAGGAACTGGTGACTGAAGCAACCCGGGAATTTGCGGAGGGTGTGTTACAAGGCTGGCAACTGGCGCGTGACGACTGGGAAACCATCATGCCGGAAAATAGTCAGGACAATGCTTTATTAGGGGGGGTGCTGCTTTCCATCAGTTTGCTGTACGATCCGGAAAGTGCCATGGCGGCACTCAGTGAACAAGGTGCAGAAGGCTTAGCGCAATTTGAAGAAGTCTACCATGCTGTACCCCAGATGCTGTGTGGTCTTACCCAACGCGCACAACAACTCACTGATGAAAACCCCTGATCTTTTGATGAGCCTCTGATTCTCGCCTTTTTGAGATGATAAAAAGTTAGGATGAAAAAAGCGGCTTTAAGCCGCTTTTTCTGTATGAGAGCAGTACCTGTTTTGTCAGGCGTTCCCTTTCACTTGCATTTGTAGTGAAGCAGCGAAATCCAGCATGCGGTTTAACGGGATCAGTGATTTTTGACGAATCGCTTCATCGACAAAAATTTCGTGCTGTTCACCACCTTCACGAAGTGCCGTTTCAATCGCTTTCAAACCGTTCATCGCCATCCAGGGACAATGTGCACAGCTCCGGCAAGTTGCACCTGCCCCCGCTGTTGGTGCTTCGATCAATTCTTTCTCTGGCACCATTTGCTGCATTTTAAAGAAGATGCCTTTATCCGTGGCCACAATCAGTTTTTGCTGTGGCAGGCTCTTCGCTGCTTTAATTAACTGACTGGTCGAGCCGACAGCATCTGCTAATGCAACCACACTGGCAGGTGATTCCGGGTGGACTAAAATCGCAGCATCCGGATGTAAGTGTTTCATATCTTTCAGTGCTTTGGCAGAGAACTCGTCATGAACAACGCACTCCCCCTGCCACAACAACATATCAGCACCGGTTTTTTTCTGGATGTAGCTTCCCAGATGGCGATCCGGCCCCCAGATAATTGGCTTACCTTCGCTATCAAGATGCTCAATAATTTCCAGGGCGATACTTGAAGTCACGACCCAGTCCGCGCGTGCTTTTACCGCTGCTGAGGTATTTGCATAAACAACAACGGTATGATCAGGGTGTGCATCGCAGAATTCGGTAAACGCTTCCTCAGGACAGCCCAGGTCCAGGGAACATTCAGCTTCCAGTGTCGGCATCAGAACCTGTTTCTCTGGTGTCAGGATCTTGGCTGATTCCCCCATAAAGCGAACACCGCAAATAATTAAGGTTTTCGCTGGGTGCTGGTTACCAAAGCGTGCCATTTCCAGAGAATCACCAACAAAACCACCGGTTTCCTCAGCCAGGGCCTGAATCTCAGGGTCAGTATAATAATGCGCAATCAACACTGCTTCTTTCTCTTTCAGCAGCGCTTTAATTTTCGCTTTATAGTCTTGCTGCTCGTCCACAGTCAGCGGTGTCGGCTTAGGCGGGAATGGGTAAATCATTTCTGTAGGGTCAAATGTCAGACTCATTACGTCTTGCTCTATCGCTCGTCCTTTCAATCCGGGCATTATACACTGCAATAGCAGTGGAGTACCAACACGGATCGCAAAGGATGAAGCTCACCATCAACCCACAGCGTCACTGGATTGATGGCGAAGATATTCATCTGACTGAATGCAGGAGGTTTACTTCAGTGATTTCAGGCTCTTTGTCGCCTGTTGGGAAGTGGCCGTATTCGGGTATTCTGCAATTACCTGCTGATACAGTTTTTTCGCCTCTTCCGGCTTTTTCTCACGTTCAGCCAGGACGCCCATCTTCAGCAGCGCATCACCACGCTTATTCGAATCTTTGTAATTGGCGACCGACTGGAAATGCGATTTTGCCTCAGACAATTTGTTCTGAGTGAAATACAGCTGCCCCAACCAGTAATGCGCGTTCGCTGCATAGACAGATTCTGGATAAGCTGACAGGAATTCGTTAAACGCAGTAATCGCTCCGGCATAATCCTTTTCTTTAAGGATCAGATTCACGGCCTGGTCATAGGCAGAATTCTCATCAGCATTCGCTGCATAAGACTCGCCGCCAGCCGTCTCTGCCTGGTCGTCTTTTGCTTTCGCCGGTTGCTCACGGCTCAGTTTGTCAATTTCACGATATAGCTCACGCTGACGTTCCAGCATCTGCTTCATATCATAGCTATTTCGTTCAACCATACCGCGCAGTTCACCGACTTCACGGGACAGTTCATCAAGTTGACGCTGCATCTCCAGTTGCATCTGGCTACGCGCTTCAAACATACGTTCCAAACGTTGCAGACTGCTTTCACTGCCAGAGGAGCCAGAATTCAGCTCTGTAACAGGAGCAGGTGCGGCGACCACTGGGGTCGCCGCACCAATCAGCAACGTTAATGCGATGTTTCGCATCATGTTACTGTTCATCTTAATGGCCTTTCATTAGTAAACCAGAACCGAACGACGGTTCTTCGCGTAATCGGCATCAGTGTGGCCCAGTACCAGCGGCTTCTCTTCACCGTAACTTACGATTGAAATCTGGCTTGCAGAAACACCCAGTGCTTGCAGGTATTTAGCAACTGCATTTGCACGGCGCTCACCCAGAGCGATGTTGTACTCAGGTGTACCACGCTCATCGGCGTGACCTTCGACAACAATTTTCACATCGCTGTGGTTACGCAGGTAATCAGCGTGTGCTTCCAGCATTTCCTGGTAGCTGTCCTGAATTTCTGCATTATCAAACTGGAAGTAGATAGTTTGCTCTTGACGCAACTGCTGGTTGCGAACTTCCTGCTCTGACATAGCCGCTGAACCAGAATCTACAGGAGTTACAACAGTAGTCTCTGTACCAGTCGTCGCACCAGCGTTCGTTTGAGCTGCAGAGCTGTCAGTACTTTCAGTAGAGCTACAAGCAGCCAGAGTAAACATTGGCAGCGCAATTGCCAAACCCTTTAAAACTTTATTCAGTTGCATTATTTTTCCTTATATATCGCTTTATTGCGGTGAACCTTATAAAAACGGTCCCCAAGATGGTGCCCTAACTCGACCACTGGTGGCTGGCAAACGGGCTTTGAAACGCCCATCAATAGACACCAGAGACAATTCGTTAGACTTGTTATTTACCGAACTGTAGATAACCATCCCACCGTTCGGCGCAATGCTTGGAGATTCATCCAGGAAAGTCTTGGTCAGAATCTGCAACGCACCAGTTTTCAAATCCTGTTTAGCAATGTTGTAGCCAGAATCCGATCTGTGCACCATCACCAAATAACGCCCATCCGGAGTCAGCTGACCACCGAGGTTTTGCGATCCCTGCCATGTCAGACGCTCAGTCGAACCGTCAGCTAAATTTACTCGATATATCTGAGGTTTACCACCTCTGTCTGACGTGAAGATCATCGATTGACCGCTTGGATCCCAAAACGCTTCAGTGTTGTTCGCTCGTCCGTCAGTCACCTGTTTCATCTTCTTCGTCTGCAAATCCATCACGTAGACCTGCAAACTCCCGCTTTTTGACAGAACCATGGCCAGCTTCCTGCCATCTGGCGAGAATCGAGGAGAGCCATTGTGTCTTGGGAATGAGGCGACCATTTCCCGGGTCCCATTTGTAATATTCATAATAAAAATCTGGGACTGCTGATTTTCAAAGCTGACATAAGCCAGCTGATTCCCATCCGGAGACCAGGATGGCGACATTAATGGCTGTTTCGACTTAAGAACCAGCTGCTCGTTATAACCATCGTAATCAGAAATGCGCAGCTGGTATGGATAGTCTGAGCGATCGTCAATCACGACGTAGGCAATACGCGTCAGAAACGCGCCTTTCTCGCCTGTCAGTTTCTCATAAACCACGTCCGAGATACGGTGCGAGAACTGGCGCAGACGGTTCAGTCTGACCGTCGCACGGTTGTGCAGCAAAATATGATCACTGGTCTGAACCAGCTGGCCATTTTCCAGACCGCGACTTTCGCCATTTGTCAGTTGCCCGCGCACCACATCAATCAGTTTGTAGTTGATGACATAATTCCCGTCGGCATTCTTCGAAACTGAACCTGTCACCAGGGCATCAACACCCATGGCTGTCCATGCCGCGTAATCAATCTCTGCATCTGTCGCTGGTGTCTGCGGCATTTCGCTGGGTGCGACAGGACTGAATTTACCACTGCGGCGCAAATCAGATGCAATTACAGAAGCCATGTCGACCGGTGCAGCACCATTCCCTTCCCACTGAAACGGAATAATCCCGATAGGCCGGGCAGAGTTAACACCTTCGGTGATCACCAGTTCCAGTTCAGCATGCGCTAATTGACTCATCGTGAGCAGGGCTGCGCACAGGCCCAATATCCAACGTTTCATTTAGCCTTTCCTCTTAACTTACTGGCTTCACGGTTAAGCGAATTGATCGCACTTTCTCCGCCACAGCCGGATCTTCCGGCATCGGGAACTGGCTGACTTTCACAACAGCGGCTTTAGCGGCACGACAAAGACTGTTGTCCCCGCCAACATCCGCAACATCCAGCAATAAGCCGCTTGCCGAAAGGCGCATTTGCAAATTGCATTCTTTCCCGTTAAAACTCGGATCAGTCAGCAGATTTTGTTGAATCATCTGTTTATAGATTTCACCATACCGAGCAGCTTCATCTGCAATAAACTGCCCTTTCGCTCCGCCACGCTGCTCACTTTCCGCTTCCAGACCAGCGAACATATCATTGAGTGCAGCCTCCTGCTGACGCTGCAACTCTTTTGCTTCTTTCGCCTTCCGTTCAGCTTCCTTTCGGGCAGCTTCAGCTTTACGGGCCGCTTCTTCCGCTTTCTTCTTCGCGGCTAATTTGGCTTTTCGCTCTTCTTCCGCTTTACGGGCAGCCTCTTCAGCGCGTTTTTGCTCTTCAACTTTCTTCTGACGGGCAATTTCAGCCTGACGGGCCGCTTCTTCAGCTTCCTGTTTCGCTTTGAGTTTCACCTGACGTTCAGCTTCGGCTTTCTTCGCAGCTTCACGGGCAACACGTGCTTCTTCGTCCGCCTGACGCTTCTCTTCGGCAGCTTTCGCTTTTTCGCGCGAAATCCGCTCACGTTCAGCATCCGCTTCACGGGCAGCTTTTTCAGCCTGAAGTTTGTCGGCTCTCAATTTACGCAGGCGTTCTTCTTCAGCCTGACGTTGCTGTTCAAGCGCTGCAGCCTGTTGTTCCAGACGCTCTAAACGCTCTTTTTCCGCCTTCTTCGCCGCGTCACGCTGCTCGCGGATCTTGCGGGCTTGCTGATTCACCAGTGCCGGATCGACGACCACAGCCTGAATTGTTGACCCGGCGGGTTTCGGTTTCGATGTGGTAAAATCCGCCCCCCAAATCAACGCAGCAATCAGTACAGCATGAAAAAATAACGAAACGATGATAGCAACTGAGTAGTTGTTTTTTTTCATTGACTTCCCTACTGCTCAAGCGGCTCTGTCATGAGTCCCACAGAGCCAACACCCGCCTGATTTAAGGCATCCAGTGTTTCGATAATGGCTGAATAAGGTACTCTTGCATCACCGCCAACCATCACCGGCGTTTTCGGGTTCAATTGCAACTCTGCTTTCACCCGGGTCAGTAGTTCTGTCAGTGCCAGACCCCGGATCATGTCGCCGTTATCGACACTCAGACCCAGCTGTCCGTCTTTATCCACTTCAACAATGATGGGCGAGCCGCTGTCATTTTCACCAGCCAGTTCTGCTGCTGTTTTTGCCGTATGTGTTGCTGGTAAATCAACATCAACGCCCTGCGTGACGAAAGGCGCTGTGACCATAAAAATGATCAGCAGCACCAGCATGACATCAATGTAAGGCACCACATTGATTTCAGCCGTCATTTTCCGTTTTTTCGGTTGATACGCTGCCATGGTGTTTACTCCTGGTTAGCAGCAAACGCCTGGCGATGCAGGATACTGGAAAACTCTTCCATGAAAGTCGCGTAGTTGTGTTCCAGCTTAGAAACTTTGTTCGACAGACGGTTATAGAACATGACCGCCGGAATGGCAGCAAACAGGCCCATAGCTGTGGCAACCAGCGCCTCGGCAATACCCGGTGCAACCATCGACAAGGTTGCCTGCTTCACCGCACCCAGCGCAATAAACGCATGCATAATCCCCCACACTGTACCAAACAGACCGATGTATGGACTGATAGAACCAACGGTGGCCAGAAATGGCAGATGCGTTTCCATGTCTTCAACTTCACGGGACAAAGACACACGCATCGCACGGCCGGCACCTTCCATCACGGATTCCGGTGCTTTACCGTTATTCCGGTGCAGTCGGGCAAATTCTTTAAAACCCGCGTAAAAAATCTGTTCAGTTCCGCTCAGGTTATCTTTGCGACTTTGTACTTCCTGAAACAGATGAGACAAGTCAATGCCTGACCAGAAGCGGTCTTCAAAACGTTCCGCTTTCGCCGTTGCCTGAGACAGGACCTGAGAGCGCTTGAAAATCAGCGCCCAGGAGATGACCGACATGCCCAGCAGGATCAGCATCACAATCTTGACTAGCAGGCTCGCCTGCAAAAACAAATCCAGAATAGAAAGTTCAGCACTCACTTAGGCTATCTCCGACAATATATTCTTTGGTATCACAATGGGTTTCATTGTTTGAGGGTTGACACAGGCTACCTGAACAGTGGCTTTACACAAGAACTGCCCCTCATTGTTTACTAAAACCTGACAAAATTCGATCGAGGCACGGCGCACCTGGAGCGGCCAGGTACGAACCTTGAGCTGATCGTCTAATCGTGCGCCTTTCAGGAAATTGATGTCCATATGGCTGACCACAAAGCTGTAACCCTGGTCCAGCATGTCCTGTAAGCTGACTCCGAAGCTTCTGAAAAGTTCAGTTCTGCTTCGCTCAAAGAACTTGAGATAGTTGGCATGATAAACAATCCCGCCAGTGTCCGTATCTTCGATATAGATGGTAATAGGCCACTCAAAGGCGTTTTCTTCCGTCATCCGAATACCACTGTGATGATGCATGTTGGACGCCAAAATTATGACGTCTGAGAAAAATTTTCAGCGGTAACTATACCGGAGTTAATTTACAGAATGAAACTCTCAGCCCTCCCCCGGCTTAATTTCCTTTCAATTTTTGACCCTGATGGAATTTTATTAATTTCTCAGAGCATAAAAAATACGGCCCGCAATGAAAGCGGGCCGTATCATGGACAACAATTTTGCTTCAGCTCAGACGAAGCCAGAGGATCACGGCCAGTACAGGTAAGGCAATATAGGGGCTGAACAGTACCTGCCAGTACCACCGGCACGGCACAAAACCGACGCCAAAAATCATGGCAGTACAGCAAGACCAGATCAGCGCAGGTGAAACGACTGGACCAAAACCGCCAATCTCACGTGCAAACAGCACCGGGTCCCACATCACCAAACCGCCGGTAGCCAGCCCCATCACCAGGGCAAGCAAACGAAGCGGACTGCAGGCCAGCCACGCATGGCTGTTCTTGACCCAGAGATCAATCCTATGACTCAATGTCTGACTCATCATTCGCATCCATGTTCTCTGTCGTTTCCAGCCACAGCGCATTGATGATGCCAAATGAACAGGCTAACAGGACTCCCAGAATCCAGGCGAAATACCACATTGTAAGCCTCCTTAGTACAGTGAATTCTTGTTGTCTTCGATAAGCTGCTTATCGAGACGACCAAACATTTTGTAATAACACCAGCAGGTGTAGCCCAGGATGATTGGCACCATCACAAAGGCAACGCCGGTCATAATCTTCAGCGTCAACTCACTGGACGTTGCATCCCACATTGTCAGGCTATGTGACGGAATCTCGCTGGATGGCATGATGAACGGGAACATGGCAAAACCAAAGGTCAGAATGATACCCGCCATGGTCAGACTGGAGAACAGGAACGCAAAACCGGCACGCTCCATACGGGAAGCCAGGACAGTCAGCAATGGCATCCCAATACCCAATGCCGGCGCCAGCCACAGCAGCGGCTGTGCATTGAAATTATCCATCAGGGCGCCCGTTTTACGCAGAACCTCTTTGTTCAGCGGGTTGGATGCCGCATCTCTGACCAGGTCAGTCACGACAACATAGCCTTCCAGGTTTTTCGCCCAGAATCCCGCCAGAATGAAAGCAACCATGGTCATCAATGCCGTAATTGAAGCAACATTGCGAGAACGAGTGTGCAGTTCATCTTTGGTTTTCATCTGCAGATAAACCGCACCCTGCGTGATGATCATGGCCAGACTGACCACACCACACAGCAACGCAAAAGGATTCAGCAGTGCAAAGAATGATCCTTTGTAGGTTGGAATCAGCAAATCACTCAGGACAAAAGGCACGCCCTGTAGCAGGTTTCCGAAGGCCACACCAAAGATCACAGGCGGTACCAGACTGCCAATGAAGATGGCGCGGTCCCACAGGTTCCGCCATTTCGGATCTTCAATTTTTGAGCGATAGTCAAAACCAATCGGACGCAGCCACAATGCCGCCAGGGTGACAAGCATCGCCAGATAGAACCCGGAGAAAGCTGTCGCATACACCAGTGGCCACGCCGCGAACAGCGCACCACCTGCAGTAATTAACCAAACCTGGTTACCGTCCCAGTGAGGGGCAATCGAGTTAATCATGATACGGCGCTCGGTATCAGTTTTACCGATCACATTGGTCAGTACACCAACCCCCATATCAAAACCATCTGTCACTGCAAAACCGATGCACAGCACACCGATCAGCAGCCACCAGATCAGACGTAACACTTCATAATCAAACATTTATTATTCTCCTGTCCGACACTGATTACTTCATGACCGGATTTTCAGTCAAATCATACGGCGCTGGATTCTGCTCAAAATGGTAACGGCCGGTTTTCAGGCTGCTTGGACCCAGACGAGCAAATTTCAGCATCAAATACACTTCCGCGACCAGGAAACAGGTGTACAGCGTAATAATCGCGGCCATTGACGTCAGGATATCCGATGCTGCCAGATTAGAAGCGGCCATACTGGTTGGCAGAATTTCACCGACTGCCCATGGCTGACGACCGTACTCTGCGACAAACCAACCGGCTTCAACAGCGATCCAAGGCAGTGGAATCGAGTAAAGTGCCGCACGAAGTACCCATTTTTTCTCGGTAATTTTGTGACGGCAGGTCTGAATAAAGGCAGCACCAAACACACCCAGCATGATAAAGCCACAGGCCACCATGATTCGGAAGCTCCAGAACAGCGGCCATACGGTCGGCAATGAGTCAGCCGCAGCGTTGGCAATGTCTTCCTCAGTTGCATCAACAACTTTATCTGTATACGGCTTCAGCAGCAGGCCGTAACCCAGGTCTTTTTTCACTTCATCGAAGGCTGCAATGTTTTCCGGCGATTTGTCACCAGCGCGCAGTTTTTCAAGCAGACCATACGCGACCATCCCGTTACGGATACGCACTTCGTGCTCATCTTTCAGATCACGAAGACCCGTCACTTCGGTGTCGATAGAGCGCGTTGCGATAATCCCCATCACGTACGGAATTTTAATCGCATAATCTGTGTGCATGGTTTCCTGATTCGGAATACCAAACAGTGTAAAGGCTGCCGGCGCTTCTTCTGTGTTCCATTCGGCTTCAATCGCTGCCAGTTTGGCTTTCTGGACGTCACCCAGCTCATAACCGGACTCATCACCCAGCACGATCACAGACAGAATCGATGCCATACCGAAAGAAGCTGCGATCGCGAAAGAACGTCGTGCAAACGGAATATCACGGCCTTTCAGCATGTAGTAGGAGCTGATACCCAGAACAAACATAGCACCGGTGACATAACCAGATGCGACAGTGTGAACAAATTTCACCTGAGCAACAGGGTTGAAGACAACTTCAGCAAAGCTCACCATTTCCATACGCATGGTTTCAAAGTTGAACTCTGCACCGACCGGGTTTTGCATCCAGCCATTTGCAACCAGAATCCACAGTGCGGAGAAGTTTGAGCCCAGTGCAACCAGCCAGGTGACCACCAGGTGCTGACGTTTGGTCAGGCGATCCCAACCGAAGAAAAACAGGCCGACAAAAGTGGATTCAAGGAAAAAGGCAATGAGCGCTTCAATGGCCAGAGGGGCGCCGAAGATATCACCGACGTAATGAGAGTAGTAGGCCCAGTTCGTACCGAACTGAAATTCCATGGTGAGACCTGTCGCCACACCCAGTGCAAAGTTGATGGCAAAAAGCTTACCCCAGAACTTGGTCATGTCCTTATAGATCTGCTTTCCTGTCATCACATACACAGACTCCATGATGGCAAGCAGGAACGCCATGCCTAAAGTCAGTGGGACGAACAAAAAGTGGTACATCGCAGTCATTGCGAACTGTAACCGCGATAGTTCGACGATATCAAACATGATAACTCCTTAAGTCACCAGTCAGCTGGTAACGTACGACATTGTAGATAGAGTACGCCCGGATAGCTCTCGTGCTGGCCGTTTTCACCTGCTGAAAATGACAGCATTCCCAGACTATTAATTATACCGCGCAATACTCATCGTAAGGCTTCGCAAAAATTTCCAGCCTAAATACCTGCGTGATCCTGAACCCTCATCCGGCAGCCCTTCAGGGGATTTCACAGATGTTGCAGGCTTGTTTCGAATTATTGATTTTAATGTAAAACCATAACTCCCCAAGCTGTAACTCATACTACTGACTTCATTGTTGAGGTTCAAAGATATTTGTAAAAAAACGCATGAACCCGCAAAACAACAGACGATTTAAATGGCATAAAATCAGCTTTACCTTGCGATAGATCAAACTTTTCATCATTGCATAGCGGTGTAGATAACACTTTAAAAAAATGTGACTTTTCAGCAATAAAACACGATTTTCCGCAAAATTATTCACATCAACCCGGCGCCAAAAACCAGAGAAATTCACGTAAAATTTCTCAGTAAAACAGCCATGGGATGATTGCATAACTATTGCTCACTCTTTATCAAAACAAGTGCTAATACAAAGTATTTAAAATCCACAGCACAAAATTATAAGATTAGTTTTTTTAATGATTAATGCACTTCACCACCAACCATCCACCGAATGTAACACCAGCAGATGCAGCCAGTATTGATGCCCTGAAAGCATTTCAGGGCACTTTGTTATTAACATTTTCATGTGTAATCACGTAGACCTTGCTCGCATTTTAAACAATGCGCTGGGTCAAACATGCTTCTGCTGGTGATCCGATTTATCCGTCATAAGCCGCAAATTTTGACATGCAACGACCCCGCATCCAGCCTCAGTCCAGACTCGTATGTGCCAGTCAGCCGCTCCCCTTCACGCAAATGTTAAAAATCCTCACCGGATTTTGCACTTGAACCCAACAATGCCTGGATAAAAAACAAACAAAAACGGAGCCTTGCGGCTCCGTTTTTAACATTTGATGATCCCTGATTTTCAGCTCTCAGGCAAATCCAGCCCGAAGTGAAGGTAAGCGCGCTGCGTCGCAATTCTCCCTCTCGGAGTGCGTTGCAGATACCCCTGCTGAATCAGATAAGGCTCCAGCACATCTTCAATAGTATCCCGCTCTTCACCAATCGCGGCAGCCAGGTTATCGAGACCCACCGGGCCCCCCATGAACTTATCAATAATAGCCATGAGCAACTTTCGGTCCATGTAATCAAAGCCGCTGCTGTCGACATCCAGCATATCCAGCGCCTGACTCGCGATGTCCGCACTGATATGACCGTTCCCTTTCACCTCGGCATAGTCCCGAACCCGGCGCAGAAGCCGGTTGGCAATCCGCGGTGTGCCCCGGGAGCGCCGTGCTATCTCAAGCGCACCTTCAGTCACCATCGACAGGCCGAGACAATTAGCACTGCGCTGAACAATGTCCTGCAAATCAGCAACTTTGTAGTATTCCAGACGCTGGGTGATTCCGAAACGATCCCGCAACGGTGACGTCAGAGAACCCGCTCTTGTGGTCGCACCGACCAGCGTAAAAGGTGGCAGATCAATCTTAATGGAACGCGCTGCCGGTCCTTCACCAATCATGATATCGAGCTGATAATCTTCCATCGCCGGATACAGCACTTCTTCAACCTGAGGGCTGAGGCGGTGGATCTCATCGATAAACAGCACGTCATTTTCTTCAAGGTTGGTCAGTAAAGCAGCCAGATCCCCCGCTTTTTCAAGCACAGGGCCGGAAGTCGTCCGGATACTCACGCCCATTTCATTCGCGACAATGTTTGCCAGCGTCGTTTTACCCAGCCCGGGCGGACCAAAGATCAACAGGTGGTCCAGCGCCTCAGAACGCAGTTTCGCCGCCTGAATAAAGATCTCCATCTGGCTGCGAACATGATCCTGTCCTTGATAATCCTGAAGCAGCTTCGGACGGATGGCGCGGTCAATCACCTCCTCTTCCTTATTCAGTGGGTAATTACCGGAAACCAGACGGTCAGCTTCTATCATAACGCCTCACTCAATTACACCATGGAACGCAAAGCTTCACGGATTATCGTTTCACTCTGCATGCCTTCCTGTGCAACCTGAGCCACAACTTTCGAGGCCATCTGTGGTTTATAGCCCAATGCAACCAGTGCACTCACTGCTTCATCCTCGGCACGGTTCTGCGCCGATACCATTGGCTGAGCCTGGCTGGCAGCCGTATCCAGTGCAGGTGTAAACAAATCACCCTCACCCCAGCCTTTAAGACGATCTTTCATCTCAACCAGCAGGCGCTCGGCTGTTTTCTTACCCACACCCGGAATTTTCACCAGCGTCATCACATCTTCATTTTCAACACACAGTACAAACTGACTGGCTGTCATGGCAGACAGAATCGCCAGTCCCAGTTTCGGACCGACACCATTGGCCTTAATCACTTCCCGAAACAGATCGCGTTCGCTTTTCTTATTAAAGCCGTACAGCAGCTGGGCATCTTCACGCACCACAAAATGTGTGGCGATCGTCACTTCCTTTCCCGGCTCCGGCAACTCGTAAAAGCAGCTCATCGGCATCTGGACTTCGTATCCGAGACCACCGGCTTCAATCACCACTTCCGGTGGCTGTTTTTCTATGATGATTCCACGTAATCGGCCAATCACTGCCTTGCCTCTATCTCGCAAACAAAATTGGCCCTAGGATAATCAAGTGCTGGATGGATATCCAGCCCTTTATCGGTGCAGCAATGAGATTAGTGGCGCACCTCAAACTGTCTGGCGGGAGACCAGTGCATTCAGACTGTCGGCCAGTCCTTTCAGGGTTTCAACCCGGCGGGTCAGCTCTGCGCCCTGCAATGCAACCTGATCAGACACCTGATTGGTTTGAACCACACTTTGCGCCACATCAGTGCTCGTTTGGTTAAGCTCTTTTAACGACTGAACCTGACCACCCAGCGTCTCTGCCAGCTGATTGACATCATCAGACAGCCCGGTGATCTCCGTGATAATCCGGCCCAGTTCAGTTGCAGTGGCATGAATGACTTTCTGCCCCAGCTCAACTTCCGTTTTGCTTTTTTCAAGTAATCCTCTGATTTCCGTCGCTGACGCATTACTCTTTGCCGAAAGTTTACGGACTTCATCCGCCACCACAGCAAAACCACGGCCGAATTCTCCGGCACGCGCCGCTTCAATTGCAGCATTCAGCGCCAGCAGGTTGGTTTGCTCCGCAACCGCGGTAATCAGATCCGCAGCCGTCATCACTTCATTATTACTGCTCTGAATTCGTGCAATGGCATCTGTTGACGCCTCCAGCGACGCAGAACTGTTTTGTGCCTGCTGTTCAATCGTTTTACTTTTCTGCCTGAGCTCAATCACGAATCGATCCGACTCATCCAGACTCTCGGTCATTTGTTCAAGTTGCTGACTCATCTGCTCGGCAGCACTGGCCTGAGACAGACAATTCTGATTGAGGTCTTTCACCTGACCGTGAAGGACATCCGACTGCGCTTCCAGCTCTTCCGACACCTGAGCCAGCTGGCCGGCATTATCGCTGGCTCGGGTCATGATATCCGCCAGCGCCTGTTCACCGTGTTTTGCCTGCTCAGCCAGTGAATAACTGGCTCGTTCAGCCTCAAAGGACTTCTTCAGTGCCGCTTCACGCTGCCGCACGGTAAAAGACTGCGCAATCCCGATCACGACCAGCGGCAACAGCAGCCCGGACCAGGTCTCCAGTTGCTCCGCGGCTGGCGTCAGCACAAGATGCGGAAAATCATGCCCCGCCAGATGTTCTTTGACCATCCAGGCCGAAATCAGCACAACCACGGCACTCCAGACCATCGCCGTCACCGGCCTTGCGGCCAGGAAAAAGGCAACGATCAGTAATGGCATCCAGAACGCCTGGGTCGATACCACAAGACCACCGCTCTGATACACAATATTGACGGCGTGAATCACCATGCCAAGAAAGCCGACATTAATTGCCAGCTCAATCTGTTTCAGCCACCGGACAATCAGGCCGGCACAAATTTCACAGCCAATGAGCGTCACCGAAGTCATCACCAGACTGGTGTGCGAATGACTGGCCCATTTTATCCAGCTGTAGAGACCAACAAAAAAAGAGATGAGGGTGAAAAATAGCAGGGTATCAACCAAGCGGGCCTGTTCGCCTTGCCACTCTTCCGATGAGGGAAGGAACAGACCGCGCCAGAATGCGACTGGGGACATGAGGTTATCCTTGTCTTTGTTTTTATTAGAGCTTCAACAGAGCTCCGACCACTATATTCCAGTTAACAAGGAAGTAACAAAGAAAAAAGCAGCACTAAGCTGCTTTTTTTGATCTGTTCTACACAACGAATACCCTGAAAGGATATCCGCCGGATTTGGATAAACGTCCGGTACTATCTGTACCGGCCCCGACGGGATCCGGTTGCTTGCCCAGCCATAGCGGCCAGCGTTTTGTAGGTATGCGCATGACAAATTGCCACAGCCAGTGCATCCGCTGCGTCCGCCTGGGGTTTGCCTGGCAGTTTCAACATATGGCAGACCATGTGCTGCACCTGGACTTTATCCGCACTGCCCTTGCCGACGACCGCCTGTTTGATCAGGCGCGCCGCATATTCGTTTACCGGCAAATGCGCGTTCACTGCTGCCACAATCGCACTGCCCCGCGCCTGCCCCAGCTTCAGCGCTGAACTGGCGTTCTTGCCCATGAAGACTTCTTCAATCGCAAAGACATCCGGGCGGAACTGGGTGATCACTTCGGTGACTCCGGCATAAATCTGATGCAAGCGCCCCGGAATATCCTCACAGCTGGTACGAATGCAACCGCTGCCCAGATATTCCAGTTGTCTGCCCACCTGACGAATCACACCATAACCGGTAATTCTGGAGCCGGGGTCAATCCCTAAAATAATAGCCATCTGACTTACAGCTGCGCTGCCACCTCATCGGAGATATCACCGTTATGGTATACCTCCTGCACATCGTCGAGATCTTCAAGCACATCAATCAGACGCAGGAGTTTTGGTGCGGTTTCCGCATCCAGATCGGCTTTGGTCGACGGGACCAGCGTCACTTCAGCGTTCTGCGCTTCAAAGCCGGCCCTGTCGAGTGCGTCTTTCACGGCACCAAAATCTGCCGGTGTGGTGTAAACATCAATTGAGCCGTCATCATGGGTCTCAACATCATCGGCCCCCCCTTCCAGTGCAGCTTCCATCACAACGTCTTCATCCAGACCCGGCGCGTAAGAAATCACACCTTTTTTATCAAAGAGATAGCTGACGCTTCCATCCGTACCCAGATTGCCACCAGCTTTACTGAATGCATGGCGAACCCCGGAAACAGTCCGGTTACGGTTGTCCGTCATACACTCCACCATGACAGCAGTACCGCCCGGGCCGTAACCTTCATAAATCACGGTTTCAACGTTATCGTCACCCTCGCCACCCGCACCACGACTGATGGCACGATTAATGGTGTCGCGGGTCATATTATTTGAGAGCGCTTTATCGACTGCAGCACGCAGGCGCGGGTTACTTTCGGCTTCCGGACCGCCTTCTTTGGCAGCGACCACAATTTCCCGGATTAATTTTGTGAAGATTTTACCGCGTTTCGCGTCTTGCGCTGCTTTACGGTGTTTGATGTTGGCCCATTTACTATGACCTGCCATAACAATTCTCCGATTGTCTGCTCCCCGAAGGGAACGAATGTACTTTGAGGTTGTTTCCCGGAATCATGTCACCGGGAGGCGTTGATCACTGTTCAGAACACGGTGTGAAATCGTTCATGTGATGGTATGAAGTTTAAAATACAATGTCTTGAAGAGTGATCGGGCTGGCAGAACAGCCAGCCCGGAATAAGCCGATCAGGCTTCAGCTTTTTCTGCGTCTTTCGCCGCAATTTTCACTGCAATGGCCAGTTCTTCCAGCGCCGCCGGATTCGCCAGGCTTGGTGCGTCGGTCATCAGACACGCTGCCGCCGTGGTTTTCGGGAAAGCAATCACGTCACGGATGTTTTCTGTACCGCACAGCAGCATCACCAGACGGTCCAGACCGAACGCCAGACCCGCATGCGGCGGCGTACCGAATTTCAGTGCATCCAGCAGGAAGCCGAATTTCAGTTGCTGTTCTGCTGCATCAATACCCAGAATGTTGAACACAGCCGCCTGCATATCTGCATTGTGGATACGGACTGAACCGCCGCCCACTTCATAACCGTTAATCACCATATCGTAGGCATTCGAGTTTGCCGCAGCCGGGTTTGCAGCCAGCTCTTCAGCCGTCACACCCAGCGGTGAAGTGAACGGATGGTGCATCGCATGCAGGTTCCCTTCGTCATCTTCTTCAAACATCGGGAAGTCAACCACCCACAGCGGCGCCCATGCAGACTCATTCGTAATACCCAGGTCTTTACCCAGTTTCAGGCGCAGCGCACCAATGGCTTCGGCCACTACGTTCGCTTTATCTGCACCGAACAGAATGATATCGCCAGATTGTGCACCGGTACGTTCGATGATGGCGTTGATGATCTCTTCTGTCAGGAATTTCGCAACCGGAGACTGAATGCCTTCCATGCCCGCGCTCAGATCGTTCACTTTCAGCCATGCCAGACCTTTCGCGCCGTAGATAGCCACGAACGCAGTGTATTCGTCGATTTGCTTACGCGTCAGCGCTGCACCGCCAGGGACACGCAGTGCTGCAACACGGCCTTTTTCATCATTCGCCGGACCGGAGAACACTTTGAAATCCACATCTTTCAGCAGATCCGCTACATCGACCAGTTCCATTGGGTTACGCAGGTCAGGTTTATCAGAACCGTAACGGCGCATGGCTTCTTCATACTTCATGATCGGGAACGCGCCCAGATCAACATTCAGCAGCTCCTGCCACATGTCTTTAATCATTTTTTCAGTGACGGCGCGCACTTCTTCCGCACTCATGAAAGACGTTTCGATATCGATTTGAGTGAATTCCGGCTGACGGTCAGCACGCAGGTCTTCATCACGGAAACATTTCACGATCTGATAGTAACGGTCAAAACCAGACATCATCAGCAGCTGTTTGAACAGCTGTGGCGACTGAGGCAGTGCATAGAAACTGCCTTTATGAACACGGCTCGGCACCAGGTAGTCACGGGCACCTTCTGGTGTTGCTTTTGTCAGAACCGGCGTTTCGATATCCAGGAAACCGTTCTCATCGAGGAAACGACGCACAAAGCTTGAGGCTTTCGCGCGCAGCTTGATACGGTCACTCATTTCCGGACGACGCAGGTCCAGATAACGATACTTCAGACGCTGCTCTTCAGTGTTCTTCTGATTGAAATCCAGCGGCAGAACATCGGAACGGTTGATGATTTCCAGACCTTTGGCAATCACTTCCACTTCACCGGTCGCCATGTCTTTGTTGATCTGGCTGTCCGGACGCAGACGGACTTCACCGGTCAGACGGATACAAAATTCATGACGCAGATGGTTCGCAACCTCGAAGATATCTTTCATATCCGGGTCAACCACTACCTGAACAATGCCTTCGCGATCTCGCATATCAATGAAAATAAGACCGCCTAAATCACGACGGCGGTTTACCCAGCCGCAAAGCTCCACGGTTTGTCCCGCATGGGACTTGTTCAGGTGACCACAATATTGGGTGCGCATAAGAATTTCCCGATCTGTTTACTTTCAATCCTGTGTGTCCGTCTGCAAAAGAGAATGACAGACACCAACTGTGCCAATTCCGGCCGTGATTTCCTCACCACAATCGGAGGATTTAACGCCCGGAACAAAATAACGAGGCATTATAAATGAAAAATCCCACTGTAGGGAAAACCTCAGGCTGAAATCAAGCAAAATAGCCTAATTCACAGCCATATGGTTGACCGGATGACGGGATATTCTCCACAATGCAGCCAGAAAACGATTTGATTCCCTCTAAAGACGTACAGCAAGGTTTCGTAATGGACTTTTCCTCTCCGCTCAGAATCGGCATGGCCATGTGGTCTCACGCCCCCTGGCAGCGCAGCTTATATGGTCGCGGCTGCCCTTCAACCGAACGGCTGAGCCGGTATGCAGAAACCTTTTCGACCGTAGAAGGCAATACCACCTTCTACGCCACGCCGAAACCAGCCACTGTTGTGAACTGGCATCAGGCGACTCCTGAAGACTTCCGTTTCACCTTCAAGCTGCCCAAAACCATCACTCATCAATATAAGCTGATGCACTGTCAGAGCCAGCTGAGCGAATTTTTCCAGGTGATGGCACCGGTGGCTGAAAAAACCGGGATCTGGAAAATTCAGCTGCCCGCCAGCTTCGGACCGGCTCAACTGCCTGCACTTTCCGCATTTCTGAAACAGCTTCCCCAGGATATGCCGGTTGGGGTCGAAGTCCGCCATCTGGCATTCTTTGCCAAAGGTGAAGACGAAAAAGCCCTGAACCGCCTGCTGATAGAACACCAGGCAAACCGCATCATAATGGATACCCGACCGGTCTTTTCCGCCCCGCCAACCACTGAAGCCGTCATCGATGCGCATCACAAAAAGCCAAAAGTCCCGGTTCATGCCATCGCTACCGGACATCACCCGGTCGTGCGCTTCATCGGCCACCCCGAACTGGCCGAGAATGATGCCTTCTTTGCCAACTGGCTGCAGCGACTGGCGCTATGGCTGAATGAAGGCAAACAGCCCTATCTCTTTATTCATACGCCGGACAATGACTTTGCCCCTGAACTGGCGGTCCGGTTGTACCGGCAACTTCGGCAGCAGATGCCCCTCAACACGATGCTGCCTGAGCTCAAGCTGCCCGAAGGCGGCGATCAGGGAACACTGCTGTGAACACCGCTCGTTCCGACCTGGGCACCGACCGCCATCGAACCAAATCGCAAGACAAAAGGCATGATTTTATCTACAATACGCGCCTTTTCAGCTGGAGAGGGACCCTCTGCACAGCAAAGAACGCCGACAGGCTACCCCGTCCGACGTTCTGCGGGAGTATGGAATCCCCGATGTTCTGGTAATGAATGTGAGGTAAGGACAATGGCAGGCCACGACAATCTGTTCGCCGCCCCGATTGACAAGCTGGGTGATTTTACCTTTGACGAGCGAGTCGCCGAAGTATTCCCGGATATGATCCAGCGCTCCGTGCCGGGCTACAGCAATATCATCTCTGCCATTGGCATGCTGGCAGAGCGTTTTGCCACACCGGATTCCAACGTGTATGACCTGGGGTGCTCGCTGGGCGCTGCGACCCTGTCGATGCGCCGTCATCTCAGCCAGTCCGGCTGCAAAATCATTGGCGTCGACAACTCGCCTGCCATGGTTGAGCGGTGCCGTCTGCATGTGAACGCCTATCGTTCCGAAACCCCGGTTGAAATTATTGAAGCTGATATCCGGGATGTGGATATTCACAATGCATCCGTTGTGGTGCTGAATTTCACGCTGCAGTTTCTGGTTCCGGAAGACCGCCGGCAGCTTCTGGAAAAAATCTATGCCGGTCTGCGTCCGGGCGGGATTCTGATTCTGTCGGAAAAGTATGTTTTTGAAGACAGTCAGGCTCATGAACTGCTGATCGACCTGCATCACGATTTTAAACGTGCCAATGGATACAGCGAACTGGAGATCAGCCAGAAACGCAGCGCCATTGAAAATGTGATGCGTCCTGACAGCATTCCGACACACCGGGCCCGTCTGACTGACATCGGCTTCAGCAGTGTGGAAGTCTGGTTCCAGTGCTTCAACTTTGGCTCTATGTTTGCCATTAAGTAACGTCAATTCATCTGAAGGTTCTGTTTCGCCCCATGTTTAGCTTTTCTGAATTTTACCGTTTACTGGCCAACGACGAGCAACTGCGTCCCTGGCTGAATGTTTTACCGCAGCAATTGTCGGACTGGGAAGCTGCCCAGCACGGTGACATGGGTCGTTGGATACGGGCACTGAAAAAATTTCCGACCGATAAGCCGGATTTAATCGACCTGAAAACCCGGGTCAGTGTGGACAATGAAATTCCGGTTGCCGATGGTGAGAAAAAACGCCTGGAAAGCCTGCTGCGCCTCCTTCATCCATGGCGGAAAGGTCCGTACCATATCCACGGCATCCACATTGATACCGAATGGCGTTCCGACTGGAAATGGGATCGTGTCCTGCCCCACATCTCCCCGCTGAAACACCGGAAAGTGCTGGATGTCGGCTGCGGCAACGGCTATCACATGTGGCGTATGCTGGGCGAAGGTGCAGCCCTGACCGTGGGGATCGACCCGTCCAATCTGTTCCTGATCCAGTTTGAAGCGATGAAGCGCCTGATGGGACAAGATGAACGAGCCTACCTGCTTCCTTTAGGGATTGAACAACTGCCTGAGCTGAAAGCGTTTGATACCGTTTTCTCCATGGGCGTGTTGTATCACCGCCGCTCTCCGCTGGATCATCTGCTTCAGTTGAAAAACCAGCTGCGTCTGGGCGGTGAGCTGGTTCTGGAAACACTGGTGATTGAAGGGGACGAAAATGCCGTGCTGGTTCCTGCACACCGGTATGCACAAATGCATAACGTCTACTTTTTCCCGTCTGCAAAGGCTCTGAAGGTCTGGCTGGAAAAAACCGGCTTTGTTGACGTCAAAATTGTGGATGAAAATATCACCACCACAGATGAGCAGCGCTCGACGGACTGGATGACAAATAATTCACTCCCTGAATATTTAGACCCGCAAGATTCCTCAAAAACGATCGAGGGCTATCCAGCCCCCCGCCGAGCGGTCCTTGTTGCAACAAATCCTGACTGAAGGTTAACAAAAGGGTGCTACCCGCATCCTTTTTTGTGCGCTAAACTACGGCCCCCTAAAGAAAAACTTATAAAAGACTATACAATTTTTGCGGGAGTGCGAATGCTTGGCCGTGGCGCGACTTTGATTGCATTGACCTTTCTTTCCGGCTGCTCAATGCTCAAGACAGAACAGGTTAATCGACGGGACACCAATACACTGACAGCGATAGAGATGATGGAAACCAATGTACATTTCCGTCTGAACCGCATGTCACAACAAATTAATGAACAAAATGAAAACATTGCTAAGTTAGAAAAAGAGCTATCATCAATGTCAGAAGAACTGAATAAAGTAACTTCTGTGCCACCCCCTAAACCTGAAGTGATTGTTGAGAAAAAAATAGTGCCAGTACCACAAAATTCTATCGACATCGATCCAAAAACTGCCCATGGAAAAGTCATTCTGGGTGAAGAGGAATGGGTCTGGCTGGATTCAGTACAATCCTTTTTTAAAGCAAGGGTAGACACTGGCGCGACCACCTCTTCAATCAATGCCCTGGATATCCAGGTGTTTGAGCGTGACGGCAAACAATGGGCCCGCTTCAACCTCAGTCATAGCGGTGAAGAGAATCAGCCTGCCGACCAGATTGTCGAAGCGCCAGTCATTCGCTGGGTCAAAATCCGACAGTCCTCTGCCGATGATTCCGAGCGCCGCCCGGTGGTAGAAATGTGGCTGAAGCTGGGTAAATTGCATGAGAAAGCTCAATTTACTCTGGCAGACAGAACACAGATGACCTATCCGGTATTACTGGGCCGGGAGTTCTTTAAAGACGTGGCATTAGTTGACGTCGGTAAACAATTTGTACAGGGACGATAATCGCATTCCGTTGGGGCATAACCTGGTTACTGCCCCATTTTCATATTCATCACTTTGCTGATTCAACCAACAAAGGGAAAAATATTCATATTCAGAGGTTGTCATGTCGTCAAGAGTTCCGTTTTATTTTCTCATTACCTTGCTCGTCATTGCCGGCGCCGCACTGAGCCTTTACCGTCATGATGTCTATGGTGTGCCATGGACTCCAGGTGAAAAACGAGCCCTGTGGGAGCTGGAGGCGCGCATTGAATTTGACGCCATTGGTAAGGCCGTCAAAGTTTCCATGGCTGCCCCGGAAACCCAGAAAGGCTTCACCCAGATTGATGAAAGCACCTCTTCTCCCGGCTATGGTGTCGCTTTAATTGATACCGATCAGGGCCGCCGCGCCGAATGGTCCATTCGCCAGGCTTCAGGCCGGCAAGTGCTTTATTATAAAACCCAAATGCTGGTCGACCCTCTGGCCACCTTCTCTTCCGACAAACCCAAAGGCGCACCGGAATCCCCCAGTCTGGACAGCCCTCAGGAAACCGCTGCAACGGCCATTCTGACTCAGGCCAAGGCATTGTCGGCAGATAACCTGACCCTGACCCGTGAAATCCTCAAACAGCTGAATGACCGAAATAACCAGAACGCCTCACTGCTGCTGAATTCTTTCAAGAAAGAAAACGTGGTTGTTTTTTTGCTTTCCATGGAAGGCATTCATGCCCGTCTGGTGGGCGGCTTACAGCTTGAGGATGGCCGCAGACGTCAGAGCATCACACCGATGGTTGAAGTCTGGGGTGGCGAGAAATGGCACCTGTTTGACCCGCACACCGGCCAGGAAGGCAAACCCAATGATGTGCTTGTCTGGAACCAGCAAGGCCACTCCCTGCTGGATGTGATTGGCGGACGCAATTCCAATATCAGTTTTTCAATTATTTCTCAGGATATTACACCTCAGCAGGCCACCCGGGAAAAAATACAGGCGGAAGACCTGCTGAACTTCTCCATTCACAGTCTACCGATTGAAGAACAGGCGATGTTCAAAACCATCATGCTGGTGCCGATTGGCGCTCTGATCGTGGTGTTCTTGCGAATTATTGTCGGTCTGAAAACATCGGGAACCTTCATGCCGGTACTGATTGCTGTCGCCTTCGTGCAGACACAGCTGGTGACTGGTGTTCTGGGCTTCCTGCTGATCGTCGGCACCGGTCTGATCATCCGCGGTTATCTCTCGCGGCTGAACTTACTGCTCGTCGCCCGGATATCTGCGGTCATTGTGTCGGTCATACTGATCATCTCTATTTTCACCGTCGTAGCCTTTAAGATCGGCCTGGTGGAAGGCCTGACCATTACCTTCTTCCCGATGATCATCCTGTCATGGACCATCGAACGGATGTCCATTCTGTGGGAGGAAGAAGGGGCAAAAGAAGTGCTGATTCAGGGCGGCGGCTCGCTGCTGACCGCGATTATTGTCTATGTCGCGATGACCAATGACCTGATCCGCCACCTGACCTTCAACTTTATCGGTCTGCAACTCATTGTGATGGCTCTGATCCTCATGCTGGGTAACTACACCGGCTACCGCCTCAGCGAACTGCGCCGCTTTAAGCCGCTGGCGGAGGATTAAACCATGTTTTTATCCCGTTACACCATGCCATGGCGGCTGCGTGAGCGCGGCATTATGGGTATGAACAAACGAAATCACAGTTATATCGGCCGGTATAATGATCGCAGTTTGTTCCCGCTGGTCGATGACAAACTGAAAACCAAGATCCTTGCCCAGCGCGCAGGCGCCACTGTCCCTGAGCTCATCGGGGTGATCCGGAGTCAGGTTCATGTCAAAGAAATTCATGACATGGTCCGAGACTGGCCCGGGTTTGTCATTAAGCCCGCACAGGGCTCTGGCGGTAAAGGCATTCTGGTCATTGTCAAACATGAAAACGGCCTGTATACCAAGCCCTCCGGTGCCGTGATCAACAAGCAGGATGTTGAGCGTCATATCACCAATACCCTAGCCGGCCTGTTCTCGCTGGGGGGAAAAAACGATGTGGCGATGGTCGAAAACCTGATTCAGTTTGATGATGTCTTTGATGGCTTCAGCTTTGAAGGCGTACCTGATATTCGGGTGATTGTCTTTAAAGGTTATCCGGTGATGGCCATGATGCGTTGCTCGACGGCAGCCTCTGACGGAAAGGCAAACCTGCACCAGGGCGCTGTCGGTGTCGGCATTGATATTGCGACCGGGAAAGCCGTGCGGGCGGTTCAGTTTAACCAGCCGGTTGAACATCACCCGGATACCGAGCGCCAGCTGAGTGAACTGTGTGTTCCCAACTGGCAAAAACTGCTGGAGCTGGCATCCGGTGCCTGGGAAATGACCGGGCTGGGCTATCTGGGGACAGACATGGTGCTGGATAAAGTCCGGGGACCTATGGTCCTGGAGCTCAACGCACGTCCCGGACTGGCGATTCAGATAGCCAACGGATGTGGCTTGCTGCCACGCCTGCATCACATTGAAAGCCTGGGCACACCGTCCAAGATCCCCTCTCCTGCCGAACGGGTCGCTTATGCCGCTGACCAGTTTGGTGCAAAACCACTGTTTTGATATCTATCCAGCCCCAATCCAAGATAGGGGCTTTCTTCATCTGACTGATTCATCGCATAATCACTGAAAGATATCATCAACTTGCCAGAGAAAGCCGATGTCAGAAGACCTGCACTTATTTGATCAGCATATTGACCGTACCCGCAGTAACAGCATCAAGTGGAAGAAATATCAAGGCAGAGATATTTTGCCTATGTGGGTTGCCGACAGTGATTTTAAAGTACCAGATGCGATTTCCAACGCCCTGCATCGTCATATCGACCACGGTATTTTCGGCTATGGCTCGGCACCGGCTTCCTTAACCGAACTAATAGTTGAACGGATGGCGGAGCGATATCACTGGCACATTAAACCAGAATGGATTGTCTATCTGCCCGGTTTAGTCAGTGGTCTCAATCTGGCCGTTCGCGCCTGTACGGACAGTCATGAAGGCGTCATCACGCCAGCACCGATTTATCCCAAATTCGTTACGGCAGCAAAATTTGCCCAACGGCCTCTGACTTTATCCCCGATCAAATTGCAGCATGAACGCTGGCTGACGGATCTTGAAGCAACCGAAGTGCCGGACGACAGTAAGCTGATGCTGTTCTGTAATCCCCTCAACCCGGGCGGAACCGTGCATACTCGCAGTGAACTGAACACGTTGCACCGCTTCGCGAAAAAGCATGATCTCATCGTCTGTTCTGATGAGGTTCACTGCGACCTGATTTTAGATGAAGAGGCACACCATATTCCTTTCGCCAGCCTGGATGAAGATGCAGCGCAACGCTCCATTACTCTGATTGCACCGAGCAAGACCTTCAACATTGCCGGACTGGGTGCTGCAATGGCCATTATTCCGAGTTTTGAGCTCAGACGTCGCTTCAACCGGGTCCGGGCCGGGATTGTACCTGACATGAACGTACTGGCCTACACCGCGGCTGAAGCTGCCTATCGGGATTGCCAGCCCTGGCTGACGCAACAGCTCAATTACCTGCGCCAGCACCGAGACCGACTGATGAAAGAGATCAACGCAATGCCCGGGCTGAAACTTCACCCGATTGAAGCCACGTATCTGGCCTGGATAGATGCTTCTGAGTTGCCTGTTGAAAATCCGCATGCCTTTTTTGAAACGGCTGGTGTCGGCTTTTCTCCCGGTGCAGATTTTGGGCATCCGGGCTTTATCCGAATGAACTTTGCGTGCACAACTGATACACTGACGCTCGCCATCGACCGGATGCGACATGCAATTGAATCGATTGGTTAATATCCAAACAAATCCGCGTTAATTTCTCTAAAGATTTTTGTAAAGCGTCCGATAGAGAGTGTACAGGTTTTATTTTTTGTCGGACTCCATGCAAATCCATACCCTAGACAAAGCGCAGCTGATCAGTGAAGTACAGCTCGGTTACTCCCTCAACCATGCGGTTGAGCAGGGTCGCCGTTCTGACTTCGCGTTGATGCTTGCGATGCTGTCGCCGGATTACCTGGAAACTGTCCCGACAGAAAAACCCCTGCCCCCCGGAACCACAGAAGAGCAGCTGCGGACCTATTTTGAGCTGCAGGACCCGGCCCCGCTCACCACATCCGAGTACTGTTACCCGCGGGGTGCAGAGCAATCCGACGCTTTCCATCGCGGAGGACTGATCGCAACTCGCTTGCTGAGTTCCTTACAGCCGATTGCCATTACCTTCCCGCCTCAGGACACCAAAGGCATGCCGGAAGAGCTGTACCATAACCTGTCCGGGCATGAGCGCCGCCGTCTCCCTCCGGTTCAGCAGGAGCCAATGAAGGGTTCGCCACAGGATCTCTACATGAACCTCATCCGCGCGAAACGTTCCGCAGAAATGTATGGCACAGTAGCCAAATTCAACTGATCAACCTCACCGATTATTCCTGTTATATTTCAGTCAATTAGATATGTTTTTCGTGATGGATCACAAAGAGAAAAATTTCGTGACAGGTGTCATAAGCCGAACAATCGAATACCGCTTTCCATAAGTGCTTAACTAAGATTTAACAATATCGGGGTGTTATTAGTTTACATAATAACGAATAAATATTGATGAAAGGCTCCTTCTTGGTTGAAGCATCATAACAATATCTGTGTATCCAAATAATAGGAAGATTGCGCTATGAATATTGCAGACTCAGTGATCCTGATTACAGCTGCAGGCTGCCCATTAGGAAAAGCAGCGTCGTTCCACTTTGCTTCACTGGGGGCAAAAATTGCCCTCGTGGATACAGAATCAGATCGGTTGGATACCAACTACAAAGAATGCAAAAGTCGTGGCGGTGACTGCTTTGCACTTTGTCTGGCGGATAATAAAGAGTCCACGATCGCCCATGCGATCGAATCGGTTCATGAGCATTACGGAAAAATTGATGTGCTGATTAACTGCTGGTTAGGCGTTGATATGCCGATGCTCTTAACCCAAACATCTGTCGAAGAATTTTGCCAGCTGATGACGGAAGGCACCTCTGCTTTCCTGTCATTCGGAAAACAAACAGCCGGTTATATGCGGGCGCACAACCAAAATGGCGTGATAATCAATCTTGCCGCCTGCAGACCGGACAACCCGGTCCCGCTCAACAGCAGTTCCAGAGCCATGCTGGCCGGATTTACTCAGAGCTGGTCCAAAGAACTGGCTCAATACAAAATCCGGGTCGGTGGCGTATTTCCGCTGATTTTCGACGAAAAGCAGGATCTGCCGCCCAGTACGCTGCTCAGTCTGCCGATGCAGTATGAGATCGCCCGAAGCGCTGAGTACATCGTCACCAATGACTATTTTAATGGCCGCATGATTGAAGCCGAAGTCGTCTGAACACAAACGTCGTTCATACAGATTCACACAAAAAAAGAACCCGCCGATTGGCGGGTTCTTTCATGCTGCAGAGTGATTAAGCTTTATGCTTTCTCTGCAACTTTTTTCGCTTTTGCTGCAGGTGCCGCGACTTTTGTTGCTTCCGCTGGTTTCTGATCTGCTTTTTTCAGAATCACAGTGGTGCCTTCAACGGTTTCACCTTCGACATAAGCTTTACCGTAGTAAGAAGCCAGCAGCACTTCTTTCAGCTCAGTGATCAGCGGGTAGCGAGGGTTCGCACCGGTACACTGGTCATCGAATGCTTCTACGGCCAGCTCATCCAGCTTCGCCAGGAAGTCTGATTCTGGCACACCCGCTGCCTGAATAGACTTCGGAATGTCCAGGTTGTCTTTCAGCTCGTCCAGCCAGCTCAGCAGACGCTCAATTTTCTTAGCTGTGCGGTCACCCGGCTGAGACAGACCCAGATGATCCGCGACTTCAGCATAACGACGGCGTGCCTGTGGACGGTCGTACTGAGAGAAAGCTGTTTGCTTGGTTGGATTGTCGTTGGCGTTATAGCGCACCACGTTCGCAATCAGCAGAGCATTCGCCAGGCCATGCGGCAGATGGAATTCTGCACCAATCTTATGCGCCATTGAGTGGCACACACCCAGGAAAGCGTTCGCAAATGCGATACCGGCAATGGTTGCGGCATTGTGCACTTTCTCGCGGGCAATCGGGTCTTTCGCACCGTTTGCATAGCTTGATGGCAGGTACTGTTTCAGCAGTTGCAGGGCTTGCAGTGCCTGACCGTCTGAGTACTCGTTTGCCAGAACAGACACATAAGCTTCCAGTGCATGCGTCACGGCATCGTAACCACCAAATGCAGTCAGCGACTTCGGCATGTTCATCACCAGGTTAGCATCCACAATCGCCATCTGAGGCGTCAGCTCGTAATCAGCCAGCGGATATTTCGCACCGGTCCCATCGTCAGTCACAACTGCAAATGGCGTTACTTCAGAACCAGTCCCTGAGGTGGTTGTAATACACACCAGCTCAGCTTTCTTGCCCATTTTCGGGAATTTGTAGATACGTTTACGGATATCCATAAAGCGCATCGCCAGTTCCTCAAAATGAGTGTCCGGATGCTCATACATCACCCACATGATTTTAGCGGCATCCATCGGTGAACCACCGCCCAGTGCAATGATGACATCCGGCTGAAAGCTCTTCATCGCTTCCGCACCTTTTTTCACCACGGTCAGTGTCGGGTCTGCTTCCACATCGTAGAAAGCATGCACATCCATCCCCTGCGCTTTCAGCAGCGACATCACTTCGTCCGCATAACCATTGTTGAACAGGAAACGGTCTGTCACCAGAAATGCACGTTTCTTGTCTTCCAGGTCAGTCAGCGCAACCGGCAGGCTGCCACGACGGAAGTAGATAGATTTCGGCAGTTTGTGCCACAACATATTTTCAGCCCGTTTTGCGACAGTTTTCTTGTTGATCAGGTGCTTAGGACCCACGTTCTCTGAAATAGAGTTACCGCCCCATGAACCGCAACCCAATGTCAGGGATGGCGCCACGTTGAAGTTATACAGGTCACCGATACCACCATGAGTGGTTGGAATGTTCACCAGAATACGCGCTGTTTTCAGCTTGTCACCGAAGTACTTGATACGATCTTCATTGATATCCTGGTTGGTATAGAGGCCGGACGTGTGACCGATACCGCCCAGTTCAACCATTTGACAGGCCATATTGACCGCATCTTCGAATGTCTTCGCACGGAACATCCCCAAAGTCGGAGACAGTTTTTCATGCGCAAATTCTTCGTCGATGGTGATCGCAACACCTTCGCCAATCAGCACTTTGGTGTCTGAAGGAACCGCAATCCCAGCCATCTCAGCAATCTTGGTGGCCGGCTGACCAACGATATTCGCGTTGAGATTGCCTTCAATCAGAATCACTTTACGGACTTTGTCAGCTTCTTCTTTGCTCAGCACATAACCTTTATGGCTTGCAAAACGCTCTTTCACTTCGTCATAGACTTCATCCATGACAATCACAGCCTGTTCTGAAGCACAGACCACGCCGTTATCGAAAGTTTTTGACATCAGGACAGAAGCAACTGCACGCTTGATGTCCGCTGTTTCATCAATAACGACAGGCACGTTACCGGCACCTACACCGATGGCAGGCTTACCAGATGAATAGGCCGCTTTCACCATGCCCGGACCACCGGTTGCCAGAATCAGGTTGATATCGTCATGCTTCATCAGTGCATTGGACAGCTCAACCGATGGCTGATCAATCCAGCCGATAATATCTTTCGGTGCACCTGCGGCAACCGCAGCATCCAGCACCAGTTTGGCCGCAGCATTGGTTGATTCTTTCGCACGCGGGTGTGGCGAGAAGATAATACCGTTACGGGTTTTCAGTGAAATCAGAGACTTGAAGATCGCTGTTGACGTCGGGTTGGTGGTTGGCACAATACCGCAAATCAGGCCCACCGGCTCAGCAATCGTCAGCGTGCCAAATTCATCATTTTCTTCAAGAATGCCGCAGGTTTTTTCGTCTTTATATTTGTTATATATAAATTCAGAGGCAAAGTGGTTTTTGATCACTTTGTCTTCGACAATACCCATGCCAGACTCATTCACCGCTTGCTGTGCCAGCGGAATACGGGCATTGTTTGCCGCCAGTGAAGCCGCACGGAAGATCTTATCGACCTGCTCCTGAGAGTACGTCGCAAACACTTTCTGTGCTGCTTTAACACGGGCAACCATTGCATCGAGTTCAGCCAAATTCGTGACAGGCATAGTCAACTCCTAACTTTAAGATTGAAAACTTTTTAGTAAGGATACGTCTTAAATCCTTGCCATAAGGGCGCTTATCGCCGATGTCGCACTCTTAGTAAATTGCTTTCAAAACTGATTTTATGACTTCATCTTCGTAAAAGACTTGATCTGGATCATGTGAAGTGCACAGTTCAATAACACTTCAAATGAAGAAAAATTCAATAAAAAAATCAGATACTTAAAAGCAACACATGTTCAACCAATTCAATATTCAGCCAATGTGCACTGAATTGATCTTGAAAAAAAATTACTCGACTGAAAATAAATTTCGTTAGCACAACAAACCGCATGTTCCGCTGCATCCAGCCCGGGATGGCCCATCATGAGGATGGTTGCTATCCCATAAAGCCTAATCCACATTGGTACGTCACGATAAATTCACTGTATAAATTTTCACCCGAAATTCAGCAACAAAGAGCATATCACTTCAGGGAAGAAGTCTCACGATATGAAAACAAAATCGTATTTCGCTTCCCAGTTCCCAAAGACATTGAACAACGCCATAGCAACGGTCGCTACACTTGGGTATGCTTTTGTTTTTTCACCTTTCAGATTGTATTTATGTCCCGTTCGTCATTGCAGGAAACCATTTACGTCACCATTTTTGGTACCCACACGCCTGCCGGTAAAACCTTCGATATTGCACTCATTGTGACCATCCTTGCTTCTATTACTGTGCTGATGCTTGGCTCAGTCAGCAGTATCGGCGCGCTGTGGGGAAAAGTGTTTTACTGGATGGAATGGGGATTCACGCTGGTATTCACGATTGAGTACCTGCTGCGTCTCTACAGCTCGCCGAAACCAGCAGCCTATGCACGCAGCTTTTATGGCATTGTGGACTTATTAGCCATCCTGCCCACATATCTGGTGTTCCTGTTCCCGACAGCCCATTATCTGATGGTCATCCGACTTCTGCGGGTGATGCGGATTTTCCGGGTGCTGAAACTCATGCGCTACTTACAGGACTCGAATCTGCTGCTCCGTTCCCTGCTGCAATCGAGCCGGAAAATTTTGATCTTTTTCACGACTGTCGCTGTACTGGTTACCGTTTTCGGTTCGCTGATGTTTGTGATTGAAGGGCCCGAACATGGGTTTACCAGTATTCCCTACAGCATTTACTGGGCCATCGTGACACTGACAACGGTCGGTTATGGTGATGTCGTACCTCAGACTGACCTGGGCAAGGCGCTGGCTTCATTTACCATGCTGATGGGTTACTCCATTATTGCCGTCCCAACCGGCATTATTACGGCAGAGATAGGCCATCAGAGCCAGCTGCACCGTACGCTGGTGAAATGCATGAACTGTTCCCGCGCTGGCCATGAACCTGATGCTGTCTTTTGTAAGCACTGTGGCAGCCAGCTGGCTGACCCTGATGATCGGGTCGTTCAGACGACAGAAAGCTGAATCAGTCCAGCAATGTATGTCCGGAGATTTCTTTCTCGCCGGACATACACACTTTTTTTACTGCGGGCACATCTCACTGCCACTAAATTCCAGTAACCCCTGAGGCACTTCCATAGTATCCACCAGCCGGCCCCACCGGTACACTTGGGCGGTGATCCGGGCATTCATCGATTTCATAATTGGCTGGTCCTGCCCGAAGACGACTTTCGAAGGCATTTCCGAAATATAAAAATCGGTCAGATCAGAACTGGCTTCGACTTCAATTTTCTTCCCGAGCTTGGTGATGGTCAGTTTCAGGTAGCCGTTACAGGCATTGGATTCTTTCTGAACACTCAGGCCCACCAGAGACGGATGTAGCAGAATATCTGCTTGTTCTGACACATAGCGGCCAACCCAGAGCTCCAGAGGCAGCCCTCCCTGTGAACCGCCGGTCATCATCAATTGCCTTTCCGGCGTAAATGCCCCTAAAAAAGAAAATCCTTCGCTTTTCTTGGCATCAAACCACCCCTTGTCCAGATAAGTCACCCCCTCTCCGGAATGAGAGATCTCCCCGAGCCGGAATTCATACTGGCTGGGCGTGCCCATCGAATAAACAAAGTAATTCACAGCCACGCCGGGAAAATCGCCAATCAACCCGAACGGATTCTGACCCGGATTTGAACCACCAGTGTAGTGACGGTGCTCCCCGGTGTATTTCAGATGAAAGCTCAGATTCTCCAGATTCAGACGAATGCCATCCTGATCAATATCGACCTTATCCGGCACAGAAAACCGGAACGCTTCGCTGCCGGGCTGACCTTCCAGTTCAACCTGATCAAAATACTGATCCAACACAACCTGTTGTCCCCCAACCGGCGCATAAACGACGTGTACATATGCATGCTCAGCCTGAGGGTCAAGATCAGGGGTAAGATATGTTTGTGCACTGATTTTAAAATACCCCACCAGCGGATCATTGAGATAATAGAACCACTGTTCACTCCAGGTGTTGCTGGTCGGTGTATGCGGGCGAATGTCATCCAGACGTGTCGCCTGACATGTCCAGCTCACAGACATGAGCAGACACCAGCTGATGATTGATTTCATCGTCACATCCCTTTTCATGCAAAGAAATGTGGCAGCTGAATCGCTGCCACGTTTGAAAGAACGCCTCAGCGGCAGATTCGTGCGTCCGTAAAGTAACGGCCGGGCTGACAGCTGGTTCCTGTCGGGCAGTGTTCATCCGTCTGGCAGTAGCACTCCCCGCGCGTGTTACACCCGGGAGTCAGATAATCTTCCAGCGGAATCTCCCCACTGACCCGCTCCCAGAATGGATTGGTGAAGACATTCAAAGGATCCAGCTCGTTTTTGGCCTGCAGGAATTCCGGCCAGCGGTTAAAGCGTGCCGGCATGTCTTCGAAAATGGCGACGGAGTTTTTCCCCCAGTGCGGACGGGCACCGTATTTCCGGAGCGACAACTGTTCGATCTCCAGATTCACGAAATAGTTTTTCGGTTCCTTCTTCCCTTCCTGACGCAGGGTATATTCGATGCCGACAAACGCCGTATCGCGATCTGCACTCATGCCAATGTAACTTTTCGAGGCCTGACCGAACCGGAAATAAATACCGTTGAGCGGGAAACAGGTTCGGGGATGGGCTGCAACAATCTGACGAACATCCCGGATCCAGTCGGGCAACTGTTCAATATCAATGGCCACTTCCTGCAGTGCGATGGGCAGCCGGTCCCAGATACACTTGTTCGGGTCCTTACACTTGAAGTACTGCATCTGGTCGGAATAGCCGACAGGGTTGCTGATTTTCTTACCGGTCTGAGTATCCCGGAAATATGAATTCGCTCTGGCCTGATAACGGGCTTTGGCTGCCAGACACTGTAAACCGCTGCCCGGGAACTCATGCGCCGCATTAAAGAGCAATCCGAAGAAAAACTCCTGCACATCAGACACATCAGCCTGAGCGTTATAAGCTTCTCCCGGTGTATCCAGTGGAACCGGGTTGTACAGTGTCGTGGTATAACGACCCAGCCCCGGGAACCAGGCAATATTGGCCGAGTAATTACTGCGGGCAATCTCAAGGACTTTGTCTTCCAGCCCTTCATCACTCAGGTAACCTTTGACGTCTGCCCTCACTTTAAAGGCGTCTTCCAGTTGCAGTGTGACTTCAACAACCACACCCAGTACCCCCAGATTCACCCGGGCCGCATCGAGCAAATCACCCGTCAGTACTCTGGCCTGCCCCTGTCCGTCGACGATTTTCATACGGGTGACGTAGTCCGCCAGCATATTACTGGGTTTTTCCAGGGTAGAGCCATGAGTACCGCTGCCCAGCATCCCGCCAATGGTAAAGGTGCCCAGCTCGGTTACCATATTGACGGCCAGCCCCTGCGAGCGCAGAAAATCATTCAAATCGTTAAATCGCATTCCGGCTTGAACCGTGACTTGCTTGCTTGCAGCATCAAACTGAACAATTTTATCCATATTTTTCAGTGTGATTTGAACCTGCTCGTCAGCCGCACAGGCAGCATCAATCTGGCTGGCAAACTTGCGGTTCCCGGTCATCACAGTTTTGCCCTGAGCCAGCGCATCTTCCACAATGGACTGCACTTCCTCTACCGAAGTGGGATCGTAGATGACACCGGGATGACAAGTGTAAGTTCCCTGATAATTTGAGAGCGTGTTTTCCGGTTCATTCGAGTGGAGCGCAAATGCCACACCAGCAGCCGCCACCCCGGCTAACAGCAGTCGTCCGACTTTCTTCATGATTTTATCCTTATAATTTGCGACTCACAGCAGAAGCTGAACCCATCCAGAGTTCGTCACCAGAGCCATTGTCCTAGCCAAAACGCGGTAATATTTGTTCTTCAATCACCTTCCTGACCGATGCCCTGTGCGACGACGCACGGGAGCGGAAAAAGTCACCCACATTGGCCCGGTAACTGTTGTCAGGCCGCCGATCAATTTCCGGGACCCAGAGTGCATGATTGGTCGTGGCAAAATTCAGATCCGGATGCCCCAGAATCGCAATGGGTCCCATCGCCAGATTCTGTGCATCAAACAACCAGATTTCCTTGCCATTCCCAAGGCCATGTGTCGGTTGCTGACGCACCACGGCAGTAAAGAGGTAGCCATCCTGCTGAGAAGTTGCATTCGGTCGGGAAATAAACTGCGGTGTCCGCATCACGCAGTCTGCCGGAAACTGATAGGCATCCGTCAGAGTCATGGTGAGACAATCCAGATGCACCAGTGCAGAAGGCTGCGTTTCCTGCGGCAGTGAGTCATTGGTGAACAGACGATTCGGATAATCCTGATAAGCTTTCGCGACCCGCGACACAACATGCTCCGGCCGGTAACCGACAGCAGCCCAGTAAATATGCTCGAACGTTTCCGGGAACTGGAAATGGCCCTGATAGGCGGGATCGTTCATGTCCCAGAACAGCTGATCATCACGCAGTAACCGGAAATCCGCATGGATCTCCCGTACTGAATCTGACTTCACCTGAATGCGGGTCCGGGTTAAGCCGCCCACATCCACCGGGGCGGCCGGATAGCCTGCAATCCTTGCAGAGACCCGTCCACCAAAATGCAGCCGGTCCCAGGTATATTGCGGCTCCGATTTATCCATTGCGCCGAGATACTGGCCATACAGGGTAATTTCGTGGTCATGGTCATCGTAATTACACATGACATCTGAGGTATCAAAATCCAGCTCAAGATAATCTGCGATAACCTGTGTCTTTCCCGCCAGCAGATCTTTTTTGCGGATCACCCAGACCGGCGTCCGGTGTTTTTGCGGCTCGACACTGCGAATTCCGATCATGCGCAGTGGCTCAACCTGAGCAGCCGTTTCAAAAACCAGGATATGGTGGCGTGTTACTCCCAGCGAATGCGCGGTTGCCGCGATAAATGCCGGGCGGCCATCGCGGCCCATCACCTGCCAGCGCTGCAAGGCCCCTTTCTGATCCCATTTGATTAAATGAATGAAGCCGTGACGCGTCCCAAGCTTCCCAATATTGCCGCCGTAATTGATGGTGAAGCAGTCATTGGTTTCCAGATCAAAATAGGGATGTCCCGTGGTCCGGACTTGCGGGAATAACCATTTCTCCGGCGTCAGTACATCCATCAGCGGCGGCAGGCTGCTTTCCCATTCGTCGTAATGACCGATCGGCGTAACCAGTTCGAGTGACTGAGCATCAAACTCGTAAGGCACGCCGCCTTCAAAACTCAGGGCAAAACGCTTGTTCCCCATGTAATTTGGTGCCGTATTGCAGGTATTTACAAACCCCATCGTTGGGCTGTAGTACGCCATCCCCCCCATAAGTTTGAAGCGGTCCGGCCAGCTGTCGATATGCTGCTGCATCAGCACTGATGGGGTATTGATCATTTTTCGGATAAAGCGGACACCCTGCTGGGAGAGATCAACCCGGGTCAGTGCGCCCCGGCCACTGGGCGTAAAATGTCCTTCTTCGAGGGGGATACCTTCGGCAAAAAAGACATGCCCGTGGATGTCATCCGGAAGCTGACCGGACAGTACAGACAACTCACCTGAACGGTCAGTGAGGTGCGCATCCATGATACGCTGCGGAAACGATGATGAAGACTCTGCACTCATCGTCATGCCGCTGACCGGTACCATCGCAGCGCCCGCCAGCCCTTTCAAAAATGTCCTTCTTCTCATGAAGATCTTCCGCCAAAGTTACGAAAAATGTTACGTAAAAGTAACTCTAGCGGCGAATTCATTTTTCAAATGAATGTTTTAAAATTTTGCAAAACATATCAAGATATGTATGAAAAAATTATCATAATTACAAAGATTTTAGTTATTAAGCAGAAAAGTACGAGTTAGAGATAGATTTATCGATAAAAATTGTTATTTATAAACAATTTAAATTGGGCAAAGAATGACCATCACTGATAAATACTGCTATTCATTCATGATTTATCGGAGAGAAAAATTACAAAAAAAAGAGCTGTGCATCAAACACAGCTCTTTCTCGATAAAAATGTTATTTCTGACGTTCAGAAACCAACGAATCGTCTGACCGTTTACTTACGACGCCACGTGGTGCCCTGAGGACCATCTTCCAGAATAATGCCCATTGCGGTCAGTTTATCACGCGCGGCATCTGCGGCTGCCCAGTCCTTCGCGGCACGAGCATCCAGACGCTGCTGAATCAGCGCTTCAATCTCAGCCACATCATCTTCTTTGGCACCACTTTGCAGGAAAGCTTCAGGTTCCTGTGCCAGCAAGCCCAGTACGCTGCCCAGTTCACGCAAGCGCGCACCCAGTGCTGAAGCGGCTGCCAGATCTTCAGTCTTCAGACGGTTGATCTCACGGGCCATATCAAACAGCACCGAATACGCTTCAGGCGTATTGAAATCATCATCCATAGCAGCTTTGAAACGCTCAACGAAAGCTTCAGCGCCCTGCGCAGCAACTGTCTCGTCCAGTCCGCGCAGTGCCGTATATAAACGTTCCAGCGCAGAGCGGGCCTGCTTCAGGTTTTCTTCGCTGTAGTTCAGCTGGCTGCGATAATGCCCGGACATCAGGAAGTAACGTACGCTCTCAGCATCGTAATATCCCAGTACATCGCGGATGGTAAAAAAGTTTCCCAATGATTTGGACATCTTCTCGCGATCAACCATCACCATGCCACTGTGCATCCAGGTATTGACATACTGGGTGTCATGGGCACAGCAGGACTGAGCAATTTCGTTTTCATGATGCGGGAATTGCAGGTCAGAGCCGCCGCCATGAATATCAAAATGATCGCCCAGAATGGCAGAGTTCATCGCAGAACATTCAATGTGCCAGCCCGGACGACCCGGTCCCCAAGGGGATTCCCAGGTCGGTTCACCCGGCTTGGACATTTTCCACAGGACAAAATCCAACGGACTGCGCTTGGCGGTTTCGATATCAACACGGGCGCCGGCCTGAAGCTGCTCCAGATCCTGGCCGGACAGCTTGCCGTATTCATCAAACTTGCTGACTTCGAACATGACATCGCCGTTGTCCGCCACATACGCGAATCCGCGCTCAATCAGACGTTCACACAGTGCAATGATTTCCGCAATAAATTTAGTCGCACGCGGTTCCACATCCGGACGCGCCATCCCCAGTGCATCAAAATCGGTGTACATTTCACCAATTAGACGCTCTGTCAGAGAGTCACAGCTTTCACCGTTCTCAGCGGCGCGTTTGATAATTTTGTCGTCAATATCTGTGATATTACGGACAAAAGTCAGGTCATAACCGCTGTAACGCAGATAGCGTGACACCACGTCGAATGCGACAAAAGTTCGACCGTGGCCGATGTGACACAAATCGTAAATGGTAACCCCGCAGACGTACATGCCGACTTTGCCTGGCACGATGGGTTTAAATTCCTCTTTTTGTCTTGTCAGTGAGTTATAGATCTTTAACATGTCTGATAATTACTCATTTTTGGGGTTACGATTTAAAGCGCTAATTACACCTTTAATGACCTTTGAAGGCAAGGGAAATTGCGGTATCAGCCTGATATTCGCGACCGATTTTACCTCTCCGAACCCTCTTCTATAGTTAAAGGATTACGCCTGTCCATTCCGGGCAGATTGATAGCAAACTTGTATTGACGCTTAGCCTTAGTTCGTTAGAATTCAGGGTTTAAAAGCAATACACTCCAGTAAAGGATAAGCTCATGGTAACGCTTCACACCACATTTGGTGATATTAAAATTCAGCTAGACACAGAAAAAGCACCAGAGACCAGTGCGAACTTCCTGCAGTACTGCCGTGACGGTTTCTATCAAGGCACGCTGTTTCACCGTGTGATTGACGGCTTCATGATCCAGGGCGGCGGCATGGCTTCCGGCATGGTAGAAAAAGAAACCCGTGCGCCAATCAAGAATGAAGCGAATAACGGCCTGAGCAACAAAACTGGCACGATTGCAATGGCACGTACCATGGAACCACACTCTGCCAGCTCTCAGTTTTTCATCAACGTTAACGACAACAACTTCCTGGACTTCAAATCTGAAACGCCAGACGGTTGGGGTTACTGCGTATTCGGTGAAGTGGTTGAAGGTATGGACGTCGTCAACAAGATTAAATCTGTGGCGACAGGCAACTGGGGTTACGTACACCAGGATGTTCCTGTAGAAGAAGTTGTGATCAACTCTGTCACCATCGAAGAATAATCATCTGTCAGTGGCCGGATTCCTCCGGCCACTTTCTCCGGACGCTATGACCACTTGCTTTATTGCAGATTTGCACCTGAGTGCGGATCGACCTGACATCACCGATTGTTTCCTGCGCTTTATGTCTGAAGAAGCCACCCAATGCGAGGCGCTGTATGTGCTGGGTGATTTGTTCGAGATGTGGATTGGCGATGATGACGACAATACGTTTCACCGACAGATTAAAGGGGCGTTCAAAGCGCTGACCGAATCTGGCGTTCCCTGCTATTTTATTCATGGTAACCGGGACTTTCTGATCGGTTCACAATTCAGCCGGGAAACCGGAGTCACTTTGCTGCCTGAACACACCGTGATTGATCTCTACGGCACGCCGACCCTCATACTGCATGGCGATACCCTGTGTACGCTGGATGAAAATTATCAGCGCTATCGCAAAAAGGTTCATAACCCTTTCATTCAGTGGCTGTTCTTGCGGTTACCCCTATCTTGGCGACAGTCCATTGGCCGTAAAATGCGTTCTAACAGCAGTCAGACCAATCAGATGAAAGCGAATTCAATCATGGATGTCACACCTCAAGCCGTGATTGACCTGATGAAAGAGAAAAAAGTCACCCGTATGATTCACGGGCATACCCACCGCCCGGCGGTTCATCAGATAAACAGGGATGATCTGCAAGCCACAAGAACCGTGTTGGGAGACTGGTATGATCAAGGCTCTGTACTGCGTTGTTCGCCAATGGGTTGCCAGCTCGAAACCCGCCAATTCCCGGATGCCTGAAAGGGATAAAAAATCTTCAAAAAGTATTCATCAGGGTTATCTCTCGTCGTTTTCACTTTCGCTCACGACCAGATTTGAGTATTATTTTTACTTATCCACATTTTCTTTTGGGCTAAAGATCACAAGCCGCGTAATTTCTCCGCCAAAGGTCACAACCGGTAGAAAATTCTACTGCTAATGTTACGCAACGGTGATAATTATAAGTAATCGAATGGACTAACTCAGTCATGCGGACTATTCACCAACGAGAAACTCAGGCTATGCAAGCCCTCGCCGACAGAACGATAACCATCAACAGTACTGATATCATGTATTCATATCTAGCGAGACAGCCCGTATTAGACCGAGATAAAACGACCATCGGCTATGAATTACTGTTCAGGGACGGGCCGAGAAACTGTTTTCCCAATGTTCCTCCGGAAGAAGCAACTAACCGCCTCTTGCTGGATAACTTTTTCTCAAACGGTTCGAACGATGTATGCAGCGGCAAACTCGCTTTTGTAAACTTCCCTGAAAAAAGCCTGTTACAAGGTACACCACTGCTCTTCCCGTCCCACAGCTTCGTCATTGAAGTCCTGGAAGACTGCACGCCTTCAGAGCAACTCCTGGAAAAGGTCAAGGACCTGTTTCAGAGAGGTTATCTGATTGCCCTGGATGATTTTAATCCGAGCGTGGAATGGAACCGATTTCTGCCGTATGTACATATTGTCAAATTCGACCTGCAACTGACACCGATCGAAAAAGCACGCTTTTTTATCCGCCGTCATAAAGACAAACCCATTCAGTTCCTGGCTGAAAAAGTCGAAACCTACGCAGAATTCAAAGAAGCGAAAGCAGCGGGTTTTCATCTGTTTCAGGGCTACTTTTTCAGTAAACCTGAGATGATGCAGCAAAAAACCCTGAGTCCGTCAGCACTGACAACGCTGCGCCTTTATCAGCAGATTTGCCAGGATGATGTCGACTTTGACGCCGCTGAAGAAGTCATCGCAACCGACTTGTCTCTCTCTTACAAACTGCTTCGGCATGTGAATGCGATCACTTCAAATCGTGCAGTCCCGATATCATCTTTCAAACAGGCACTGATTTATCTGGGACAGGAAAGGCTGCGCCGTTTCATCAGTTTTGTAGCGACATCTCATGTCACCAAAGACAAGCCGCCATCACTGTATTGCCTCTCTCTGCAGCGGGCACACCTGTGTGAACTGCTGGCAGCCGACGTTTCTCCGCAGCTGAACTGCAACCGGGCTTTCCTCACGGGGTTGTTTTCAATGCTGGATTCTCTTTTGGATCAGCCAATGGATGTCCTGATTCCAATGCTGCCATTAGATATCACAATCCAGGATGCACTGATCAGCCGAAACGGTGATCTGGGCCATCTGCTCTCGCTGGTTTGTGCCTACGACTATGCCGACTGGGAGCAGGTGGATGCGATGTGCCGCAGACTGGGACTGAATACCGAAAGCGTTGCGAAGCGCTATCTGGAGTCCGTAGAATGGGTCACCCAAATTGAAGAACTGCAATAACCAATGAAAGAGACAACATTTTGCCCTTGCGGTAGTCAGCATCCACTCACAGACTGCTGTGCGCCTGTCCATCAGAATCCGTCAGCCGCACATCATCCGGAACAGCTGATGCGCGCCCGTTACAGTGCACATGTGCTCGGGCTGGTCGATTTCGTCGTCGCCACTTACCACCCCAGCTGTAAAGCTGAACAGTATCGTGATGCGATTGCAGAATCGGTTCACAGTGAGTGGCTGGGGCTTGAGGTTTGTGACAGTCAGATTGCCAGTGACACTGAGGGTTATGTTGAGTTCAAGGCCTTTTATCAGGAACAAGGCGAAAAGCACTGTCTACACGAAAAATCTCGTTTTTTACATGAAATGGTCGGTAACAATCCGCAATGGTTCTATATTGACGGTGAATATCCGGGAAATGCTGCCCCGGTCAAAGTGGGGCGTAATGACCTCTGCCCGTGCGGAAGCGGCAAGAAATTTAAGAAATGCTGTATGTAATCTGATGACTGCCGGAAAACCAGCCATCAATAAATTTTGAAAATGTACTAATTAACTGTTGCAAATTCCCAATACCTTGGTTAGTGTGAAGACAAGTCCGCAATCAATAATGATTTAAATAGAGTACATAGTTATGCGTATCCCAATGGTCAATCTACACCATCATCACCATCATCCTGACTAGTCTTTCAGGAGGATACGCCTCATCTGGAAGACGACAAGTTCGCCTCTTCCAGCGGTCGCTACGACAAAGCAGCATTCAGACCCCCGGAAGAGAAATCTTCCGGGGGTTTTTCGTTTAAGCACCGAATTTTAAAGATAAATCAAATCTACAGGGAATATCATGATGCAAACACAACGACTACGTATCGCCATTCAGAAAAAAGGACGCCTGAGCACAGAATGTAAAGAACTGCTGAAACGCTGCGGTGTGAAATTCAATCTGATTGGTGAGCGTCTGGTAGTTCACAGTGAAAACATGCCAATCGACCTGCTGCTAGTGCGTGATGATGATATTCCCGGACTGATTATGGACGGTGTTGTTGATCTGGGTTTCATTGGTGAGAATGAGCTGGAAGAAGTCAGCCTTGAACGCGCCGCGCAGGGAGAGCCCAGCCACTACGTGAAGTTACGCCGGCTGGATTTTGGCGGATGCCGTCTTTCCATCGCCATTGATAAGGACGAAGTCTACAACGGACCTCAGGATCTTCAGGGTAAACGCATTGCAACCACCTATCCTCAACTGGTGAAACGCTACATGACTGAACAAGGCGTATCGTTCAGCACCTGTATGCTCAATGGCTCTGTAGAAGTGGCACCGCGTGCCGGTCTCGCCGATGCTATCTGTGACCTGGTGTCTACCGGTGCTACGCTGGAAGCAAACGGCCTGAAAGAGGTAGAAGTCATTTTGCAGTCCAAAGCGGTCCTGATCCAACGCAGCGGCGATTTCAGTGCAGACAAACAAGCGCTGATTGACCGTCTGCTGACCCGGATGCAAGGGGTCATTCAGGCCAAAGAATCCAAATACATTATGCTGCATGCACCGACAGAATGTCTGGAACAAATCACTGCGCTGTTACCGGGTGCAGAAGACCCGACAGTCATGCCTCTGTCACACGATAAAAGCCGGGTTGCTGTCCACCTGGTCAGCTCAGAAAACCTGTTCTGGGAGACCATGGAACAGCTGAAAACACTGGGCGCCAGCTCAATTCTCGTCCTGCCCATTGAGAAGATGATGGAGTAATCCCATGAAGACTGTTGTATGGCAATCTCTGAGTGAAACTCAACGTGAATCGTTATTGCAACGCCCGGCCATCACGGCAGGCGAAAATATTTCAACCATTGTTGCCGGTGTCATCTCAGATGTGCGCAAACGCGGTGATGATGCGCTGCTGGAACTGACAGAGAAGTTCGATAAAGTCCGTCCCGATTCAATCAAAGTGAGCGGAGATGAGATCCAGGCTGCAGCAGATCGTTTAACCGATGACATGAAACAAGCGCTTCAGCAGGCCTATGCCAATATTGCCTGTTTCCACAAAGCGCAAAAAACCAAGCCGCTGCAGGTTGAAACCCAGCCGGGTGTGATCTGCGAGCAGGTGACACGTCCGATTCATGCGGTGGGTCTGTATATTCCGGGTGGCAGTGCGCCACTGCCATCGACCGTGCTGATGCTGGGCGTGCCAGCCCAGATAGCCGGTTGCCGTCGTGTGGTTCTGTGTTCTCCCCCACCGATTGCCGATGAGATTCTCTACGTCGCACAACTATGTGGGATAACAGATGTATATAATGTTGGCGGTGCACAAGCGATTGCTGCCATGGCATTCGGAACAGAAACCGTCTCTAAGGTCGACAAGATTTTCGGGCCCGGGAATGCCTTTGTGACCGAAGCGAAACGCCAGGTCAGTAATGACTTTTATGGTGCCGCCATTGATATGCCTGCCGGTCCGTCTGAAGTCATGGTGATCGCTGACAGCACGGCAGACCCGGATTTCATCGCTGCTGATCTGCTGAGTCAGGCCGAGCACGGGCCGGATTCTCAGGTGGTGCTCGTCACGCCGGATCCAAGCATTGCCGACCGAGTCGCAGATGCCATCGGTCAGCAGCTGCAAAGTCTGTCCCGGGCTGATATTGCCCGTCAGGCCTTAGGGTCAAGTCTGACTATCATTGCAGACAGCATGACGCAATGCGTGTCGATATCGAATCATTACGGCCCTGAACACCTGATCGTGCAGACCCGGAATCCACGCGATCTGGTTACACTGCTCGATAATGCCGGTTCAATTTTCCTGGGCCACTGGTCACCGGAATCGGTCGGCGACTATGCCTCCGGTACCAACCATGTCCTGCCGACTTACGGCTACACCAAAACTTACTCCAGCCTGGGGCTGGCCGATTTTACCAAACGGATGACCGTGCAGGAACTCAGTGCCGATGGCCTGTTAGGACTGGCACCGACCGTTGAGACCATGGCAACCGCGGAAGGTCTGGATGCGCACCGCCGCGCAGTCAGTATCCGGGTAGAAAAACTGAAACTATCTTCCACCAGCGCTTCGACGCTGAAAGAGGCTTAATATGAACCCTGAATTACTGGCTCGTAAAACCGTCCGCGATCTCACCCCCTATCAGTCTGCCCGTCGTCTGGGAGGCAGTGGTGATATCTGGCTCAATGCCAACGAGTCTCCATTCGTCAATGAATACAGCATTCAGTGTGATCGCCTGAACCGCTACAGTACCTGTCAGCCGGATGCGCTGATTCAGGCCTACGCCGATTATGCCGGTGTCGATAAATCTCAGGTGCTGACCTCTCGTGGCGCCGATGAAGGCATTGAACTGCTGGTCCGGACCTTCTGTGAGCCAAAGCAGGACAGCATTCTGTATTGCCCGCCGACCTACGGAATGTACAGCATCAGCGCTGAAACCTTTGATGTCGATGTCAGGCAGGTGCCTCTGACCAGCGACTGGCAGCTTGATCTGACAGGAATTCGGGAGAACCTGGATAACGTCAAACTGGTCTTTGTCTGCAGTCCGAACAATCCGACCGGCAACCTGATACGCCGTGAAGACATCATCGAGCTGCTGAGCATGACTCAGGACAAAGCCCTGGTCGTGATGGACGAAGCCTATATCGATTTCTGTCCGGAAGCCTCTACTGTCGATCTGCTGGCACAATTTCCGAATCTGGTCATCCTGCGCACGCTATCAAAAGCATTTGCGCTGGCAGGTCTGCGCTGCGGTTTTACGCTGGCAAATCCCGCTGTCATTGACATGCTGCTGAAAGTGATCGCTCCCTACCCTGTACCTGTACCCGTTGCTGAAATCGCCATTCAGGCGCTGTCTCCGGCCGGTCTGGCCAAGACCAAGTTTCAGGTTTTGGATCTGAGCGCCAACCGCGCTTATCTGCAAGCGGGTCTGAGTATGCTGCCGGGGGTCACAGTTTACGACGGTTACGGCAATTATCTGCTGGTGCGTTTCCCTGACGGCGATGCTCTGTTTCAGGCCCTGTGGGATAACGGCATTATTCTGCGCCGCTCCCCGATTGAAAATTGTATCCGGATCAGCATCGGCAACCGTGATGAGTGTGAGAAAACCCTCGCCTTTATCCGCACCCAGCTGGGCAAGAATTTATAAATTGGAAGGATCCCATTGTGAGCAAGGAAAAAATTCTTTTTATTGACCGTGACGGCACACTGATTGTTGAGCCGCCGGAAGATTTCCAGGTCGACCGTCTGGACAAACTGGAACTGGAACCTTTCGTCATCCCTGCCCTGTTAAAGCTGCAGGATGCAGGCTACAAACTGGTGATGGTCACCAATCAGGACGGTCTGGGAACCGACAGTTACCCGCAGGCCGACTTTGACGCACCGCATCAAATGATGATGGCGATCTTCGAATCTCAGGGCGTCCGCTTTGATGACGTGCTGATCTGCCCGCACTTTGAACATGACAATTGCAGCTGCCGCAAACCAAAACTGGGGCTGGTGAAAGACTACCTGCAGAAAGGCAGAGTCGAGTTTGCAACCTCCGCCGTCATCGGAGACCGGCAGACCGATCTGCAACTGGCCGAAAACATGGCCATCCGCGGCATTCAGTACAAGCGCGGTGAAATGGACTGGCAACAGATCGTGACCGATCTGACCACCCGACCACGGATTGCTGAAGTTACCCGGAAGACGAAAGAAACTGACATCAAGGTAAAAGTGAACCTGGATCAGACCGGCGGAAATGTGATTCAGACCGGCATGGGTTTCTTCGACCACATGCTGGATCAGATTGCCACTCACGGCGGTTTCCAGCTGCAGTTGACGGTTGACGGCGACCTGCACATTGACGATCACCACAGTGTGGAAGACACCGCACTGGCCCTGGGTCAGGCGCTGAAGGAAGCGCTGGGTGACAAACGCGGCATTGGCCGGTTTGGTTTCAGTCTGCCGATGGACGAATGTCTGGCGCAATGTGCACTGGATTTGTCTGGCCGTCCTTATCTGAAATTTGATGCCAAATTCAGCCGTGAGCAAGTCGGTGACCTGTCGACAGAAATGGTGTCGCACTTCTTCCGTTCGCTGACCGATACTCTGGCCTGCACGCTGCACCTGTCTTCGACCGGTGATAACGATCACCACATTGTCGAAAGCCTGTTTAAGGCCTTTGGCCGCACCCTGCGTCAGGCAATCAAAGTTGAAGGAAACGAGCTGCCAAGCAGTAAAGGGGTCTTGTAATGACACAGTCCACACAGAAAGTCGTCATCATCGATACAGGCTGTGCCAATGTTTCTTCTGTCCGGTTTGCCATTGAACGTCTCGGTTATGCCGTGACTGTCAGTCGGGATCCTGAAACCGTTCTGGCAGCCAACAAACTCTTCCTGCCGGGTGTCGGCACGGCCAGTGAAGCAATGAAAAACCTGGCGGAGCGCGATTTAATCTCTCTGGTCAGCAAAGTCGACAAACCACTGCTGGGTATTTGTCTTGGCATGCAACTTCTCGGCGAATACTCGGAAGAGCAAGGCCAGAATGGAACTGAAAAAGTGCCTTGTCTGAATTTATGCCCGGCCCCGGTCGTCAAAATGCAGACCGGTGACTTACCGCTGCCGCATATGGGCTGGAATACCATCACGCCGGAGGAAGGCCACCCGCTGTTCAAAAACATTCCGGCCGGGACTTATTTTTATTTCGTGCACAGCTACGCCATGCCGGATTTTCATACCGAACTGGGCCGCACCATTGCCGGTTGTGAATACGGACAGCCATTTACCGCCGCTGTTCAGAGCGGCAATTATTACGGGGTGCAGTTCCACCCTGAGCGTTCCGGGAAAGCCGGTGCACAATTAATTCAGAATTTTCTCGAAATGTAGGACGACAAGGACTGGTTATGATTATTCCCGCACTCGATTTAATAGATGGTCAGGTCGTCCGCCTGTTTCAGGGCGATTATGGTCAGGTGACCGAATATAAAGTCAATCCTGCTGAGCAGTTTGCACTGTACCACCAAGCCGGTGCTGACTGGTTGCATTTGGTTGATCTGACAGGCGCCAAAGATACCTCTGCCCGCCAGCTCGGTTTAATCCGGACACTGCTGGCCGGCACCCCGGCTAAGATTCAGATTGGCGGCGGTGTACGTACCGAACAGGACGTGGCCGATTTACTCGATGCCGGCGCGCAACGTGTGGTTGTGGGTTCCACCGCTGTCAAAACGCCCGAGACAGTAAAAAGCTGGATGGAAACCTACGGTCCGGAACGCATCGTACTGGCACTGGATGTCAACATTGATGACAACGGCCAGCGGAAAGTTGCGGTTTCCGGCTGGCAGGAAGACTCCGGGGTGACCATTGAAGCCCTGATTGAAGATTTTCGCACCGTCGGACTGAAACACGTCCTCTGTACCGATATTTCACGCGACGGCACCCTCGCAGGCTCAAATGTCGACCTGTACCGTGATTTATGCGCGCAATACCCGGACGTACAATTCCAGTCTTCGGGCGGTATCGGTTCTCTGGATGATATTGCTGCACTGAAAGGCACCGGCGTAGCAGGTGTGATTGTCGGTCGCGCCCTGCTGGACGGCAAATTTACTGCAGAACAGGCTTTTGCCTGCTGGAACGAATAAGGAGCCCGACATGTTAGCGAAACGCATTATTCCCTGCCTGGATGTTCGTGATGGTCAGGTGGTCAAAGGGGTTCAGTTCCGCAACCACGAGATTATCGGAGACATCGTTCCGCTGGCGAAACGCTATGCTGAAGAAGGAGCTGATGAACTGGTCTTCTACGATATCACCGCTTCCAGCGATGGCCGTGTCGTTGATAAAAGCTGGGTGGAACGTGTCGCCGAAGTCATTGATATTCCGTTCTGTGTCGCTGGCGGTATCAAATCTGCCGATGATGCCCGTCAGATCCTGCAGTTTGGCGCGGATAAAATTTCAATTAACTCACCGGCGCTGGCCAATCCGGCACTCATTACTGAGCTGGCAGATAAGTTTGGTGTGCAGTGTATTGTCGTTGGGATCGATTCTTACTTTGATGCGGACACCGGCAAATACCAAGTTTATCAGTTCACGGGAGATGAGTCCCGGACTCAGGTCACCCAGTGGGAAACCGCAGACTGGATTCAGGAAGTCCAGCAACGCGGGGCCGGTGAAATTGTGCTGAATATGATGAACCAGGATGGTGTTCGTCAGGGCTATGACCTGACACAGCTGAATCTGGTCCGCGATATCTGTCATGTACCGCTGATTGCTTCCGGTGGTGCGGGTACCATGGAACACTTTGCCGATGCCTTCAATATTGCCGGAGTCGACGGTGCACTGGCTGCATCTGTATTCCACAAACAAATCATCAATATCGGCGAACTGAAGCAATACCTTCAACAACAACAGGTGGAGATCCGACTATGAGCCTGAGCAGTGAAATTAATTGGGAAAAGGTCGATGGTCTGGTGCCCGCCGTGGTTCAGGACTGTCGCAGTGGTCAGGTACTGATGCTTGGCTTTATGAATGATGAAGCTTTAAATAAAACGCTGGACACCCGCCAGGTAACTTTCTGGTCCCGCAGTAAGCAACGTATCTGGACCAAAGGTGAAACCTCAGGAAATGTGCTGCAACTCAAGCAAATTCAGCTCGACTGTGATAAAGACACCCTGCTGGTCAGTGCCGAGCCGATTGGCCCCACCTGCCACCTGGGCACAACAACCTGCTTCGATCAGGGCAGTACTGACGACGGTGAAAATGCCAGTATGCCCGATCTGGTGTTTCTTCACCGACTGGAGCAAGTGCTGGCTGCCCGTAAAGGCGCCGATCCCGAGTCTTCCTACACCGCCAGCCTCTATGCCCGTGGCACCAAGCGGATTTCGCAGAAGGTGGGTGAAGAAGGCGTTGAAGTCGCGCTTGCGGCAACGTCGGGTGACAAGGCGGAAGTGATTTCTGAGTCTGCTGATCTCTTGTATCACCTGATTGTCCTGTTGCAGGATCAGGGACTGAGTCTGGCAGAGGTTGTCGCCAAATTGCAGGAAAGACACAAGGGCTGAATCAGCCCCCGATACGAAAAAAGGAAGCCTGAGCTTCCTTTTTATTTTTATACGGTTTCAGTGGCCTATCGGGCTTCTTCAATCGCTTCTTTATAGTGTTTCCGGCAAACCGAAACATAGCGATCGTTCCCGCCGATTTCAACCTGATCACCATCGGCAATGGCTTTGCCTGAAGCATCGTGGCGAATCACCATATTCGCTTTGCGGCCACAATGGCAGACAGTTTTCAGTTCCACCAGTTTGTCAGACCATGCCAGCAGATACTGACTGCCTTCAAACAGCTCGCCCCGGAAATCAGTGCGCAGCCCATAGCAAAGCACAGGGATATCAAGCTTATCGACAACTTCAGTCAGCTGTAAAACCTGAGTTTTGGTCAGAAACTGGCACTCATCGATCAACACGCAATCTACACGAGACGCGTGATTCATCAGAGAAAGCTTATCCCACAGATTATCTTCCGGACCGTACAATTCTGCATCTTCCGACAAACCGATACGAGAACTGACTTTTCCCTTCCCAAACCGGTCATCAATTGCCGCTGTAAAGATGACAGGCGACATCCCCCGCTCACGGTAGTTAAATGACGACTGCAATAATGTCGTCGATTTCCCGGCATTCATGGCCGAGTAATAAAAATACATTTGCGCCATCAGGCTTTCCGCTCAACTCTGAATAACGGCTGATGCTACCGAAGAAGATTCTCAATTGGAAGCAAATCGGTGCCATTCATGTCTTTCCCCGTCAATACGTTCATGAATCAAGCATGACAGTCGACTCAGGCTGACCGGACATAAAAAGCCGGCCAAGTGCAGCACTTGACCGGCTTGAAGCGCATACAGGCAGATCAGCTTACCTGGCCAGCTCCTGAGCGCCTTTTAAAGGACGCTTGGCAATCCAGCCAAGGCAAACGCAAACCAGCAGGAAGCTGACGGTCGCAGCCATGAAGGACACCCCCAGTGAGTCTGTCAGACCTAAAACGGTAAAGCCCACGGCTGTCACCAGAGCGACGGACAAAGCATAAGGCAATTGCGTCGACACATGATCCATGTGATTACAACGTGCACCTGTTGACGACAAAATCGTGGTGTCAGAAATTGGCGAGCAGTGGTCACCGAAAACAGAACCCGCCAGCACCGCACTCAGCATTGGCAGAATCAGACTGATTTCTGTCGCAGCGGCCAGATCACCCGCGATTGGCAGCATAATTCCGAAAGTGCCCCAAGACGTTCCGGTAGAAAACGCCATCAGACCTGACAGTAAAAACAGAATAACCGGCAACCACACCGGAGCAATATTTCCCTGAACCATCGTCGACAGGAATTTACCCGTGGCCATATCACTGATCACACTGCCAATCGTCCAGGCAAAGAACAGAATCAGAATTGCGCCGAACATTGATTTCGCGCCAATCCATAAAGCATGAACAATTTGCTTAACCGGAATTGCCTGACGCCCGACAGCAATCAAGGCAGAAAGTAGTCCCAGCAAACCACCGTAACAAAGTGATGCACCAACATCTGTTGATTCAAACGCACCCAGAACAGAGAAAGGTTTTCCGTCTGCCTGCAAACTCTGGTTACCGGTATAAATCATGAAGAATAAGGTTGCTGCAACCAGCACAAGAATAGGAACAATGAGATCACTTACTTTCCCATTTTCACTTTCTTCAATTTCTAATTCATCATTCAGATCTTTGGCTTCGGCATGAATTTCATCATGATCAAACCCAAGCGCATGACTGGCTTGCACTTCATGTTTTTTCATCAGGCCAACATCCAATTGGAACCAGGCCACAACGAATACCATCAACAATGCAAATACTGCGTAAAAGTTCATAGGTGCCAGTTGAATAAACGCACTCAGTGCAGAATATTCTGTAACACCATGTGAAACCAAAATACCACCAACAACTGTAATGATATATGCCCCCCAACTTGAGGCTGGCATCAGTACGCACATAGGTGCGGCAGTCGAGTCCAGAATATAAGCCAGCTTAGAACGGGAAACATAAAAACGATCCGTTACCGGTCTGGAAATTGACCCGACAGCAAGACTGTTAAAATAATCATCGACAAAAATAAACACGCCAAGAAAAGCGGCTAAAAGTTTTGCACCGCGTTTACTTTTGATTTTTGTTTGAGCCCAATGTGCAAATGCACGCGTACCACCAGACAATGTCAGCAGCGCAGTGGTCATTCCTAATAAAAGCAGAAAAGCAACAATACTCATATTCCAGGTATTGATACCGCCATCTTCAATAAAGAGGCCTTTTACTTTACCGCCAACATAAGACAAGGTATTCGCGGCACTAAAGTCTGTCAGTAATAGCGCACCCATCAGGATACCAATGCCTAAAGACAACAGAACGCGCCGGGTCAGAATTGCCAGACTCAATGCCACAAGGGGCGGTAAGACTGAAATGGAAGATTGGGAAAAATCTACAAGGTTCATGATCTCTACTACAACCGATCTTGGTTGGAGATCTACTGCTGAACACGGCTTTACCGTGATGGGAAGCAAAATAGGAAGGCGGGTTTCACCTCTCCGGACCCCACAGTAGCGCTCCATAGTTAAATGTAAATTACTATGGCAGTGTTGTCCCTATTTGGCGACAACCCCAGCAAGGTGCTTTGACAGTTCAACCTTACTTCGGCACTGGCTCCTTTCACTGACGTTCTTCGGGGTCACCTCCCGCCAGTTACTAATAGACAATGCACCTCTACCCTTAGTCAAGGAACCGCGTATTCTACTTTTTGTTATCTGATTTGCAACCTATAAAGTACAAGATTAACTCATACTGATGAATAAGCGCTTACTAATTTACTGTATTTACTTACATTTACAGCGAGCATTACGATGTTGAATATGAAATTACTCACATTCAAACGCATTAAGAAAATTAGAACTATCTCAATTTATTAACAAGCAAAAATTTGATTTCTTCGCATCAGATGGCGATTAATCATTATGACACGGATAAAAAACCATCGAATTAACTCCGTAAATCTGAGATTTTATTTGGCAGACAGGTTTAAAAAGTATTACTATTGCTGATATAAACTTTCTCACTAATTATTAGTATAACGACAATAGGAAATTTAAAATGTCTGATGCAATGAAAGCGCTATTAAACCTTCGTAGTCTTCGTGCACTTGCTCGTGAATATTCACTGGAGCAACTGAAAGAAGCTCTGGAGAAACTTCAGACCGTTGTCACCGAACGTGAAGAGTCTGATGCAGAAGAAATCGCGAAAGAAAAAGAGCGCGAAGACAAACTGAACCAATACCGTGAAATGCTGCTGGCTGACGGTATTGACCCAGAAGAACTGATGGCAAGCCTGGGTAAAACTAAAACCAAGCGTGCTGCTCGTCCGCCAAAATACAAATTCATCGATGAAAACGGCGAAGAGAAAACCTGGACTGGCCAGGGCCGTACTCCTTCAGCACTGAAAAAGGCGCTGGATGAAGGTAAATCTCTGGACGACTTTAAGATCTAATCTGATTCGATTTGATCAAAAAGCCCGGCAACTTTAGCCGGGCTTTTTCTTTTTCCAACATCAATTTAGAGCAATCACTTAAATAATGGCTATGCCATTAGTGAATACTGTCTGCTAGTGTACTCACAGCCAGCGCAAAGTAATGCGAGCGATTCCATTTCAGTAATGTCTGATAATTGCCATAAATCAAATAAGCACGACCATGATTATCATCCGGTTGAACTAACCAGGCATCTACATCAACTTTAGGCAATGCTGAGCCATTTAAACGACGCACACCCAATGCCTGCCATTCTGACAACGTTTTCCGCTTCTGAGGTTCCACCCCTTTCAGATCATCGCTCAGGCCATCAGGAACCTTCACCTGACGTCCCCAGGTATATTTATCATCCCAGCCAGATTTACTGAGATAATTTGCAGCCGAAGCGAAGACATCCGCTTCCGTTTTCCAGATATCTGCCTTACCGTCTCCATTTCCATCCACGGCAAAAGTCAGATAAGAAGTCGGCATAAACTGTGGTTGTCCCATCGCCCCTGCCCAGGAACCTTTCATTTCACTCACAGTAATATGTCCGTCCTGAAGAATGCTCAGTGCAGCCATAATCTGCTCACGGAAAAAAGCTTCCCGCCGGCCTTCATATGCCAGGGTAGTTAAAGCTTCAATCACGCTGTAACTTCCGGTCAGCTTGCCAAAATTACTCTCCACTCCCCACAAAGCAACAATGAACCGAGGCTGTACGCCATACTGACGCCCAACACGCTCCAGTGCCTTCCTGTGCTGGTGGTAATACTTATTTGCCTGGGCAATTTTCCATTGCGGAACCGCTTTCGGCAAATACTCATCCAGAGTGAGTTTTTTCTCCGGCTGGTTTTTATCGGCTGTAACCGCACGCTCAATAAATGTCACATTGGCAAATGCAGATTCCAGAATCGATTCATCAATTCCCTTCGCTCGCGCTTCCTGCTTTAACCCGGTTACATAATTGTCAAAACTTTCATCCGCCGCAGCCATAGGCGATGAAAGGCCAAGTCCTAAGGCCACCAGGGCCGCTAACCATTGCTTCCGCATATCCATTTTTTCACCGTCAGGTATTATTCAGTGCTTTTTTTGCTTTGTATTCTTCAAGAAGATTAGTCACTGGTGGTGGTATTTGCAGGTAATAACCCTGCGTTGACAGCGACTCCCTCACCTTCCTGATATCCGCCAGGGCCAGTTTTCTGTCTTCACTCAGTTTGAGTACCATCACGAACTGAGGCGTGCCAAAGGTGCTCAGTAACGCTTCCGGGACTTCTGAAAAATCATCTTTCTTGTTGATGTATAGATAAGTGTTGTCTTTTTTAGGACTTTTATAGATTGCACAAAACATAAGCAGACCTGCTGGTTACCCTTCACCACTATCTGACCACGACAAACGGAAATCATTCCTGAACGGAGGACATTCTGCCCAGCGCTGTCACCATCATGGTCATCATTTAAACTTTATACCGAACTCTGACAAGGAGAACTTGCTGAGACCTGCCGGGGAATATAACATGCTATAACCTATGTGATAACGTACCTGAGCGCGAAATTCTCCGCGCAAGAAGAATAAGCCATGGCAAAAACGGCAGAATTGAAAGGGGGCAGCTATACGCTCTCATCACTACACTTGGCTGACAGCGGTTTAGATCAGGCGATCAGTTTCCTTAAGGATAAAGTAGAGCAGGCTCCGGCATTCTTTGCTCACGCCCCGCTGGTGATTGATATCAGCAAAACCAGTCAGGAGCTTGACTTCAGGCAGTTGCGACAAGGCATTCTGGATGCAGGGATGATCCCGGTAGGCATCAGTGGTTGCAAGCCGTCACATTTACAGGCTCAGGCAAAATCCGCAGGTTTTGCCATCATGAATGCCGCCAGACAGGCAAAAGCCAGCAGCCCTGTCATGGAACCCACAAAAGTGATTCGCTCCCCGGTTCGTTCAGGGCAGCAAATTTATGCTAAAAATTGCGATCTGGTCGTATTGAATCATGTCAGCGCTGGTGCTGAAATTATTGCTGACGGCTGCATCCATATTTACGGGTGCTTGCGTGGCCGGGCAATTGCCGGAGCCAGTGGGGAGACGAACGCTCAGATTTTCTGCCATAATCTACAGTCGGAATTAATATCCATTGCAGGCAATTACTGGCTGAGCGATAAGATTCAAGAATCTCACTGGGGATCGAGTGTCGTTATCTCTTTGATAGACAACAATTTAAATATAGAGCATCTGGCTGTATAACTTTAAAAAGGAATAAAACAGATGGCACGAATTATCGTGGTGACCTCAGGTAAAGGCGGGGTCGGAAAAACGACCTCCAGTGCGGCCATTGCGTCCGGCCTTGCTCTGAAAGGCAAAAAAACAGCCGTCATCGATTTTGATATTGGTCTGCGAAATCTTGATCTGATTATGGGCTGTGAACGTCGGGTCGTGTTTGATTTTGTGAATGTTATCAATGGCGAAGCAAAACTGAATCAGGCGCTGATCAAAGATAAGCGCGTGGACAACTTGTACGTGCTTCCGGCATCGCAAACCCGTGACAAAGATGCGTTAAGTAAAGAAGGCGTCGAAAAAGTTCTGAATGAAATGGATGAAATGGGTTTTGAATTCATTATCTGCGATTCTCCTGCAGGTATTGAAACCGGTGCATTAATGGCGCTGTACTTTGCAGATGAAGCCATTGTTACCACAAACCCTGAAGTAGCTTCCGTCCGGGATTCAGACCGTATTCTGGGAATTCTGGACTCCAAATCGCGTCGCGCTGAAAATAACGAAACGCCAGTGAAACAACACCTGCTGCTGACCCGTTATAACCCATCCCGGGTAACTCAGGGTGATATGCTCAGTGTTGCTGACGTCGAAGAGATCCTGCACATTCCTTTGCTGGGTGTCGTACCGGAAAGCCAGTCTGTTCTGAATGCTTCAAACAAAGGCGAACCGGTCATTTTTGATGTTGATTCTGATGCGGGTCAGGCTTATCAGGATACAATTGAACGTTTGCTGGGCGAAGAACGCCCGTTCCGGTTCATTGAGGAAGAGAAAAAAGGCTTCCTGAAACGAATATTTGGAGGCTAACCACACTATGGCTTTGCTAGAGTTCTTCCGCCCCAAAAAACAATCGACCGCGAGTGTGGCGAAAGAAAGGCTGCAGATCATTGTTGCTGAACGTCGCTCCGCCTCTATGGGCAGCCCGAGTTACCTGCCACAGCTTAAGCAGGATATTCTGGACGTCATCCGCCGTTATGTTGATGTCACGCCGGAACATGTCACGGTCCACCTCGATCAGAAAGAGGAAGACCTGTCCGTTCTGGAATTGAATGTGACTTTGCCAGACGAGAAATAAAAAAATCCCCGGTTTCAACGCCGGGGATTTTTTCATGAAACTTTTCAGTTTTCAGCCTGTTTTGCTGGTGACCAAAGGTAAAACACGAGGGGCAAAGTGTTCCCGGCGCCAGGTGGATAACATTTCAGGCAATGCATCTTCCGGACATCCTTTCTTCCAGGCCCAGCTCAGCAACTGATTGATTTGTTTCTTCGATGCAAGAAACTCCTGCGCCAATCCTGTTTGTTCAGAGACCGCAACCACTTCATCTTTAATGCGTTTTACCATCTGTTTATAGCCCGGCAGATCAACCAAACGCGTTAAACGTTCCGGATAATCAAGCTCGCTCATCTGCTCCACTTCCCTCACCAGAGCAATCAGCCGGTTTCCGTGTCGCTGAATTTCACGCTCGTCAAAGCCCTCTCTGGACATCACCGCTTTAGACGTGATTTCAAAACGCGCCACTTTCCACAGATTCAGTTCTTTGAGCACAAAGTTCAACGCAAGATCCCGCTTTCTGGCTTCCTGAAGCCGCCAGGCTGCCACTTTTTGCAAGATAGCCAATTGCTTCGGAGACAGCTGCCAGGCATTCTTGATGTCTTTATACACCTGATCCGACGATACAGTACGGCTTCGTTTCACCAGCATGGTATCGCATTCTTGCTGAAGTGCTTCCATCCAGCCTTTCTCTTCCACTCCCGCCAAGAGCTTCTGATAAAGTGGCAGCAGGTAGTACACATCTGCCGCCGCATAATCGAGCTGCTTATCTGTCAGAGGACGCGCCAGCCAATTGGTTCTGGCTTCCCCTTTCTCCAGTTCAATCCCCAGATATTCCTGGACCAGCGCGCCAAAACCGGTCGACAGTCCATGTCCGAGAAACGCAGCCATAATCTGCGTATCCAGCATCGGAGTCGGCATACAACCCGCAGCAGACTGAAACACTTCCAGATCCTCACCGCAGGCATGGAGTACTTTAATCACCCCGGGGTTCTTCAGCAGCGCCCAAAGTGGCGACAGGTCTGTCAGAGCCAGCGGATCGATCAGGGATAACTGCTCGCCATCATACAGCTGAATCAGCCCCAGCTGGGCAAACAGGGTTCGGGTGCGAACAAACTCAGTATCCAGCATCACAGCAGGATACTGACTTGCCTGCTGGCAGACTTCTGCCAGTCTGTCGTTCGTTGTTATGATTTCAAATTTCAAAGCTCACCTTTTTACAGAGACTAAGCTCACATTGCCCAGTCTTGCATATCAATGCACAGAGCGGAAAAACAAAGTGCCGGCTAAACAGCCGGCACTAACGCAAAATCAGTGTATCTTAAAATCGGCGTTTATGCTTGTGCCGCCTCTTTCTGGGCTTGATCCGACTCTTCGCGCAACGCACGTCGTAAAATCTTACCCACATTAGTTTTCGGCAGCTCATCGCGGAATTCAACCACTTTGGGTACCTTATAACCCGTCAGATACTGGCGGCAGTGGGCCAGCAGCTCATCCTTCGTCAAGCTCGGATCGCGCTTCACGACACAGATCTTTACCACTTCACCGGCCGCACCATTCGGTTGGCCAATCGCGGCAACTTCCAGCACTTTCCCATGAAGCGCAACGACATCCTCGATTTCATTCGGGTAAACATTGAAACCCGAAACCAGAATCATATCTTTCTTCCGGTCTACGATATGCAGGAAACCATCTTCATCAAAGCGGACCACATCACCCGTCGACAACCAGCCATCCTCAGACAGGACCTCACGAGTTGCTTCCGGACGCTGCCAGTAACCTTTCATAACCTGCGGACCTTTCACCTGCAGTTCGCCGGTCTGATCCATGCCCAGCACGTTACCTTCTTCATCCACAATACGGATATCAGTCGACGACACCGGTAAACCAATCGATCCGTTATATTCGGTCAGATCATGCGGGTAAGCAGCCACCAGAGGAGAGCATTCCGTCAGGCCATAGCCTTCCAGCAAATAGTTTTTGGTGGTTGCCAGCCATTTTTCTGCAACGGCTCGCTGAACGGCCATACCGCCACCCACCGACAGACGCAGTCGGCTGAAGTCCAGTTCGTGGAAATCTTCATTACCAAGTAACGCATTAAACAGGGTGTTTACCCCGGTCATCGCTGTAAATGGGTAACGTTTCAGCTCTTTGACAAAAGTTGGAATATCTCTCGGATTGGTGATCAGCAGGTTCTGACCGCCCATCTCGATAAACAGCAGACAGTTCACCGTCAGCGCAAACACGTGATACAGCGGCAGCGCCGTAACCACAAACTCACGACCTTCGTGCAGAATCGGTCCGTATGCAGCTTTGGCCTGGAAGACGTTAGCCATCATGTTTCGGTGGGTCAGTATTGCCCCTTTCGCGACACCGGTTGTCCCTCCCGTATACTGAAGGAACGCCATGTCATTGCCTTCAATGAACGGCTTCACATACTGCATACGGCGTCCCTTTTTCAGGGCATGATTGAGTGACGTTGCATGTGGCAGATGATACTTCGGCACCATCTTTTTGATGTATTTCACCACAAAGTTCACCAGGGTACGCTTCGGATGCGACAGCTGATCACCTAAGCTGGTCAGAATGACATGCTCAACGCCCGTATTCCCGACGATTTTTTCCAGCGTGTGTGCAAAATTGGACACAATGACAATGGCTTTCGCACCAGAATCGTTCAGCTGATGCTCCAGCTCACGAGGGGTGTACAGCGGATTGACGTTCACCACCACACAGCCGGCCCGGAGAATACCGAACAGCGCAATCGGGTACTGAAGCAGGTTGGGCATCATGACTGCCACACGATCACCTTTTTTCAGTTTCAGATCGTTTTGCAGATATGCCGCAAAAGCCCGGCTGCGTTCTTCCAGTTTCCTGAAAGTCATCACCTGGCCCATATTGATAAAGGCCGTTTGGTCGGAATATTTCTGGACAGACTGTTCAAAAAGTTCAACCAATGAAGTGTAAGCATCTGGGTTGATTTCAGCCGGTACATCATCCGGATAGCGGTTAAGCCAAACCTTATCCACCATGCACTCTCCTTATATTTTTCTGGGCTTTAAACGCCATAATATTGCTGTAGCGAAAATTCAAACACTTGTTCTATACAAGCATTACAGCACAATTAACATTGAATTAACACAACTGATTAGACCAGCTTTTTGATTTTTGAAGTAAACAGCAAAATCTGTTCACAGACTTGCCGGGGGCTTTCCAGATGGCAGTGATGGCCACCGGGAACTGTTATCTGAGCGGCCTGTGGAACCCAGGAAAGCCCTGCATCAGGCTCTTTCAGATAAGTGAACCCACGCTCACCAAGTACGGACAAGACCGGGCACGCAATACCGGACATCATTGTTTTCGCTTGCGTTTCTGTCATCCTGATCAGTGAGTCACAACGTAACTTGTCGTCATGCCGCCAGTACCAGTAATCCCCATCCCGATAAGTTGCACGCTGAACCAATGGTCGCAGTTGCTCTGCATCCAATCCATTAATCCGGCAACGAACAGTCAATGCGGCCTGAAATGAGTCGAGCTTAAGTCTTTTCGAGACTCTTTGCCTGCGTTTCATCCGGCTTTCAATTCCCTGACGTAACCTGTCAGCAGCTAATTCAGCGTTTTCACAAAGCGGAGCGAGCCCTTCAATTAACACTAAACCAGCCAGAGTTTCAGGAAATGCTCCTGCGTAGGCCGCCGCCACCAGTGCTCCCAGCGAGTGCCCGACTAAAATCACAGATTGTCCGGCTAATGCCTGTCTGATCTGTGCCAGATCGTCAACATAATCCATGAAATAGTAGTAATTATCGATCCCCCTGTGCTCAGACAAGCCATGTCCCGGCCAGTCAACCGAGACCAGATGGAAAGCTTCGCTCAAGGGTTTGAATAAGGGTGTAAAACTGGCCGCATTATCATGCCAGCCATGCAGAAAGACCAAAGTCGGTCGCTGATCTGGCAATTCAGCAGCGGAGACAAGCTTCCCCTGTGCCAGTGCTTCTCGGCAAGGAGGAAAAGATGTCATGATCGCCAGCTCGGATTCTGCCAGCGGCAATCGGCACTCATACATCATATGAAGATTCAATCATCAGGTACGATAGAAAATCAGATTTGTTCAGGGGCTGACCCGATACCGGATATCAGCACTGTCCGGCCTCAGACCGTAGTGAATATACTGACAACGAATGCCCAGACACCGGTAGTAGGTGTTCACATCGTCAATGCGAACCTGCTCTTCGATACGCCAGACTTGCTGCCCTTTGGCAAAGACAACAGGATAGGTGTAATCATACTGGCCGATTTTCCCCATTTCGCTGCCACGAAGCTGACCGGCGACAGTCACCAGCTTTCCTTCCGCGTACTCAATCGGATCGGCAAATCCGTCAATATATGCAATAAAACGGCCTTGAGGTTTTGCCGTTAGATTGGGGCGGCCGGAGGTGTCAATTGGTAAACTGGCCACTTCCAGACGGGTGCGTTTCGCCTCATTTACAACAGAAGCAATCACACCGCCCAGACGCACTTCACGCCCCTGCACCCCCTGCGGGTCTTCAATCACCATCGTCAGATCGGTAATCGGTTTATCTGTTGTTGTTTGTAAACTGTCGGGCAACTGACTGCAACCACTCAGAGCCAGTAAGGCAAACGCCAGGATTGTCTTTTTCACCACGGATCCTTTTCAAAAAGAAAAACAGGGAACTGCTTTGCGATTGCGACTGATCAAATAAAAAGATCGACGCCCAGCAACCGGGAGAACTCTTCCCGTTTAGACTGATGCAGTACATCCAGATAAGCAGAAAGGGCCTGCTTATTTCTCCCTTGCGGGCTGTCATACTGAACCTGACTGTGGGCTTCCTCAATCAGTGCAGGATCTTTAATCGTTTCCGCCACGGCTCTGGCCACCACAGTCGGCTGAGCAACCGGCGCAACGGACTGTTCAGCTTTCTGCCGTTTGTCGGTTCTTCTGGCCCGTTGCGGGGCCTGTGTCGATGCCGGTAAACGAGGTATGGTGACCATAAAGACAATGAATCCTGATCAGAGGCCGTTATTCGCGGCCCGGTAGTTTTTTCCAGGTCACTTCATCCCGCAGGTAGACAGGGCTGGCATGTTCAGCGTCGACCACTTCACCACGCTGCAAAGCAAATTGTGCCAGCCAGGCCATATCCTGAGCTTCCGGATAAAGGACTGTGCTGGCTTGTTTTTCGACAGCCAATCCATTTAATTGTTCCTGATAGGTTTGCCAGCCGGTTCCGGCGGTAAACCAGTTCACTTCTGGCAGAGTAACCAAGCGTTCAGCAGCCATTTCTGGCGGAAAAACCGCTTCTTCACCCAGCACAGACCAGTCGCCGTTTTGCTGACGCTGATACTGACCCCAGTAAATTTCGCCCATTCGTGCATCAATCGCAGCCAGAACATGATCTGCCTGATGCAGGCGATAAGCTCCCTGAGACATTGCAGCCAGCGTTGAAATACCAATCATAGGCAGCTCAGCGCCAAACGCGAGCCCCTGCGCAATACCAATTCCGATGCGCACACCGGTGAAACTGCCGGGACCACGGCCAAAAGCCAGCGCATCCAACTGATTGAGTCGCAGGCCGGCTTCGGCCAGTACTTCATCAACCATAGGCAAAATTTTGGTTGTATGCTCACGCGGTGCAAACTCACAGCGTGCAATCACATCGCTCCCTGTCAAAAGAGCTACGGAACAATTTTCGGTCGCGGTATCAACAGCTAAGATCTTAGTGCTCATTCAAGCCTCTGAATGCTGGCTGTCTGAAACATCCTGCGCGTTGTGCAGGCCAGACAGGAACTGCCCGACGCCTTCAACATCCCGGGTTCGCGGAATCGGCGGCAGACTTCGTAAAAACACAGCGCCATACGGGCGCGTCACCAATCGGTTATCACAGATCACCAGCACACCTTTGTCCTGCTGGTCCCGGATCAAACGGCCAACCCCCTGTTTCAGGGTGATCACTGCATCCGGGATCTGAACCTGTGCGAAAGGATCGCCGCCGCGCAGGCGGCAATCCTCAATCCGTGCCTTCAGTAATGGATCATCCGGCGCGGTAAACGGTAATTTGTCGATAATAACACAGCTCAGCGCCTGCCCTCTAACATCAATGCCTTCCCAGAAAGCACCTGTTGCAATAAGCAGCGCATTTCCCAATTCCAGATATTCTGCCAGCAGTTTTTGCTTACTCGTTTCCCCCTGAACCAGTACAGGCAAGTCCAGAGACTCCCGAAAACCTTCGGCCAGTTCCCGGACCATCTGATGCGACGTACACAGGAAAAAACACCGCCCCCGATTGGCTTCAATCACCGGCGACATCAGCTGCACCAGCTTCGCGGCCATGCCATGACTATTCGGTTCAGGAAGAAACCGCGGCACACACAAGAGTGCCTGCTGTTGGTAATCAAACGGACTGGGTAAAGACATCTGCGCGGCTGGCTGCAAACCAAGACGGTGACTGAAATGGCCGAAGTCGTCATCCACTGCCAGCGTGGCTGAGGTAAAAATCCAGGCGCCTTTTTGCTGTTCTATCTGCTCATGAAACTTTTCTGCGACCGACAGCGGCGTAATATGCAAACTAAAATGACGCGGCGTACATTCATACCAATAGGAATAACCGGTGATAGATGTGTCACAAAGCCGCACTAAACGGGCCTTAAACAACGTCGTACGCTCAAAAGCAGCATCCAGTAATTCGCTTCGCCCCAAAGCCAGTTTGAGCACGTCATGCGCCAATTCCAGCGCATCGTTTAAACGGGTCAGTTCACGCTGAATGGCCGGGCTGTTCACCGCATCACGCCAGTTACCGCGATAGCCGGGTTCACCGAGCACCAAACGTAAATCTGAAGCAGCCTGACTGAGCCGGTCAGCGGTTTTTTCCAGCTGGCGCATGTCCCGCGCCTCGGTCCGGTAACCAATGGTAATATCTTTCGACAAATCCTGGATTTGCCGGCTGGACAGACTCTGCCCGAAATACTGGCTGGCGATATCCGGGATTTGGTGCGCCTCGTCAAAAATGAAGACATCAGCTTCGGGGATCAGCTCGCCAAATCCGGTTTCTTTGATGGCCAGATCCGCCAGAAACAAGTGATGGTTCACCACCACCACATCAGCATCCATGGCTTTCCGGCGTGCTTTCACCACAAAACAGTCTTCATAGGAAGGACATTCCCGCCCCAGGCAGTTGTCATTGGTTGAGGTGATGGTCGGAATAACCGGACTGTCTTCAGGAATGGAATCACATTCACTGATATCGCCGGTTTTCGTGGCGGACGACCAGCTTCGAATCGTCACGAGCTGACTGAGCATTCCCGGATCAACATGACCACCGTGACTTTCCGTAATCTGGCGGCTGAGCCGATCCAGACACAGATAGTTTGAACGTCCTTTCAGCAGAGCAACTTTACCGGTAAAACCCAGTGCCTGCGTCATCAGGGGTAAATCACGATGAAACAACTGTTCCTGAAGGTTTTTGGAACCGGTGCTGATAATGGTTTTATGCCCTTTGACTAGCGCAGGCACCAGATAGGCGAATGTTTTTCCCGTTCCCGTGCCCGCTTCGACCACCAGCTGCTGCTGATGCCTGATTGCTTTTTCAACCGCTTCTGCCATATCAATCTGCGGCTGTCGTGCCTGAAATCCCGGAATGGCCTTTTCCAGTGCACCACCCGGTTGAAAAAATTTCGCAATCATAGAAGTCAGTCTATTGGTTATTTATCCAGTATCTTTCCGCCGATTATGCCAAGAAAGCGGGGGGACAGCCAGCGGCAGTCATCCTCAAAAATTGTTGAGTGAGATCACAAAAGTTTTGACGCCGAAATCAATCCCATGTAAACAATAGGGTCTGTCAGCCTTTCCATACCCGGAACGCTGACAAAAAACCTAAAACAACATTCATTGATATGCTCGCAACATTAAGGACACCATGGAAAAGAAAATCCTGCTGACCGATTGCCCGGATGCCATGGGATTGATTTCTAAAATCACCAACATCTGTTACAAACATCAACTCAACATCGTTCATAACAAAGAATTTGTGGATCACAGCCACCGCCAGTTCTTTATGCGAACTGAACTGGAAGGGATCTTTAACGATGAAACCTTTCTGCTTGATTTAGACCGTGCACTGCCTGAAGGCAGCCACCGTCGTCTGGTCAGTTCAGCGCGTAAGAAAATCGTGATCATGGTGACCAAAGAAGCCCACTGTCTGGGTGATATTCTGGTCAAAGCCTATGATGGCACGCTGGATGTCGAGATTGCGGCTGTGGTCGGGAACTACGACAAACTGGGCGAACTGGTCGAAAAGTTCGGCATTCCGTTCCATCACGTTTGCCATGAAGGCCTGAGCCGTGAAGAGCATGAAGCGAAACTGCTGGACTGCATCGGCCAGTATGCCCCGGACTACGTTGTGCTGGCAAAGTACATGCGGATTCTGACGGCAAACTTCGTAGCTCAATATCCGCACCGGATCATCAATATTCACCACAGTTTCCTTCCGGCATTTATCGGGGCTCAGCCGTATAAGCAAGCCTACGAGCGCGGCGTGAAGATCATTGGGGCTACTGCACACTTCGTCACGAACGATTTAGACGAAGGACCTATCATCACCCAGAATGTCATTCCGGTTGATCACAACTACAGCGCGGAAGACATGGCCCGTTCCGGCCGTGATGTTGAAAAATCTGTTCTGAGCAAGGCACTGAGCCTCGTTCTGGAAGACAAAGTGTTCGTTTACGGCAACCGGACTGTCGTCCTTTAATACCGAGCAGATATCCAACAAAAAAGGGCAAACCAGTGAATGGTCTGCCCTTTTTTATATCTTCTTTTTTATCTCAACTTTCGCTGGCAATCACTGCCTTGAGCGAACACGGATGCAGCTTAATACACACCCCATCTTTCTTGAATGCAATCGTCGGATTCGCCAGGCGCTCTTTCTCGCCGGCCGGAGAACTGGCTTTCACTTTAATGCCAGCGCCCTCAATCTTTTGCCAGTCCAGCGCAGGAAAACGTGTCTCCAGAACTGATTTCAGTTCATCTGTTGTCGTTGCCTGACAAGGCACCACAAACTCCACATGCTCCCAACCCTGTACCGGATACACTTTGTCACCCGGGTATGGCAATTCCAAAGCTTCAATCTTCCAGTGACCTGCCACTAAAGGCTGGGTAAAGCCAATCACAACAATGGGACGGCCATTGATCACATTCGTCGACCATTCTTCACCGTAGGCCAGCCAGGCCTGATGTAATTGAGAAGCCAGCGACGCATCATTCACCCGCAGTGCAACGTGATCTGCCTGACAAGCAGATAAGTCGAGTCCTAACTGTTCCGAAAGTGCGGCAATTTTCGCCATAAATTCAGGCAGCTGTGCCAGCATTTGTTCCGGATGTAGGTTTGCCTGCTTTAAATCCTGCATGTGATTTCTCCTCGCAATTTATAGACGCTCATTATCCACAGAATCTTTTTCAGCAAAAGCCTTGTGCAACCAGCCGCCTGTGCGGTACCCAGCGAAGAAAAAAATCAGTCCGGAGCGCTTTTCACCTTGCCAAACGCCCCGCATTTATTGGTATTATTACAGCTAACTGATTTTCGTATCCATACAGCCGTTTTTACAGCCAGCAAGCTCCCGTCAGCGCTACCCGGATTACCTTTTATTCAGACATCAGACGCAGTAAACGCTTTCATCTGGTGCCGTTGCTGACCACGCGATAAACGAGTCATGCCGCTGGGCTGTAGTCCGTACGATATTGAATACCCAAGAGTTTTGCCCGTCTGGCAGGCTCCAGACCGATTGAAAGGATAGACGTGTGAACATTCAAGCACTCATTAACGATAAAGTTTCCCAGGCGCTGGAAGCAGCGGGCGCGCCAGCAGGCAGTCCTGCGGCCGTTCGTCAATCAGCCAAAGTACAGTTCGGTGATTACCAGGCCAATGGTGTGATGGGTGTTGCCAAAAAACTGGGAACCAACCCGCGCGAGTTTGCACAAAAAGTTATCGATAACCTCGATCTGGGCGACATGGCTGAGAAAGTAGAAATCGCCGGTCCGGGTTTCATCAACATCTTCCTGAACAAAACCTGGCTGGCCGAGCGTGCTGAAGCCGCACTTGCGGACGAGCGTCTGGGCGTTGCAAAACAAGCGGCCCAGAATATCGTGGTGGACTACTCTGCTCCGAACGTCGCCAAGGAAATGCACGTAGGTCACCTGCGCTCAACCATCATCGGTGATGCCGTGGTCCGTACACTGTCATTTCTGGGTCACAATGTGATTCGCGCCAACCACATCGGTGACTGGGGAACCCAGTTCGGTATGCTGATCGCCAACCTGGAGCGTGTTCAGCAGGAAGCCGGTGAAATTTCGATGGAGCTGTCCGACTTGGAAGCCTTCTATCGTGAATCGAAAAAGCTGTACGACGAAGACGAAGCCTTTGCTGAGCGTGCACGGAACTACGTAGTGAAACTGCAAAGCGGTGATCAGTACTGTGCTGAAATGTGGAAAAAGCTGGTGGACATCACCATGGAACAAAACCAGCACAACTATGACCGTCTGAATGTCTCGCTGACTCGTGCCGATGTCATGGGTGAATCCATGTATAACCCGATGCTGCCGGGTATCGTTGCGGATCTGAAAGCAAAAGGTCTGGCGGTTGAGGACGACGGCGCTCAGGTTGTTTTCCTGGACGAGTTCAAAAACAAAGACGGCGAGCCAATGGGTGTGATCATCCAGAAACGCGACGGCGGTTTCCTGTATACCACAACGGACATCGCATGCGCTAAATACCGTCACGAGCAATTCAATGCCGACCGTGTTCTGTATTTCATTGACTCCCGCCAGCACCAGCACCTGATGCAGGCCTGGACGATTGTCCGCAAAGCGGGCTACATCCCGGAAACGATGTCACTGGAACACCATGCTTTCGGAATGATGCTGGGTAAAGATGGCCGTCCATTCAAGACCCGCGCTGGCGGTACTGTGCGTCTGACCGATCTGCTGGATGAAGCCGAATCACGCGCGAATGCACTGATTGAAGAGAAAAACCCGGAACTGGATGCCGCAGAAAAAGCGAAGATCGCCTCAACCGTTGCGATGGCGGCAGTGAAATATGCAGATTTGTCCAAGCACCGCACCACAGACTATGTATTTGACTGGGACAACATGCTGGCCTTCGAAGGCAACACTGCGCCGTACATGCAATATGCCTACACTCGCGTCATGTCTGTATTCAAACGTGCGGGCCTGAGCGAAAACGAGCTGACTCATCCGGTTGTGATCAACGACGAAAAAGAGCAGGTCCTGCTGTCGAAACTGCTGCAGTTTGAAGAAGCCGTGGAAACCGTTGCCCGTGAAGGTCACCCGCATGTCATGTGCAGCTACCTGTTTGAACTGGCCGGTAACTTCTCCAGCTTCTATGAAGCCTGCCCTATCCTGAATGCTGATGAGCCTGTGAAGCAAAGCCGTCTGAAACTGGCACTGCTGACAGCCAAGACCATCAAGCAAGGTCTGGATCTGCTGGGTATCGAAACACTGGAACGCATGTAATCTGACTGAATATCACATTTATCTAATACAGCAGAACTAAACTTGAAAAGCCTTCTAGGGTATTCTTAGAAGGCTTTTTAGTGCCATTAGAGGTTGAAGACCTTTTACTTAAACATGGAATGTTTATGAGCCTTGAAGACTCAAAAGATACCGGCATCAGTCTTACTGACGACTTTCTGTCGTCGACTCAAACCTTGCGTAAAACCATTCCTTTGATGATAAAGCATAAAGTTCCGACCACACCGGTCAATTATGCTTTATGGTACAGCTATACAACGAATCAGATGCCGCTGCTCAATCAGGCACTCGATCAAAGTCTGGCTCAGTATGGTCATTGCCCGCCCAGCCTGTCTGATTCTCTGTACCGTACTCACCTGAGTCAGGGGCCGGACAGTGAGCAGGGGCAGATCAGTCACAGCCTGCAAGCCATTATGGATGAGCTTTGCCACACCATGGACGGCTCTAAAAATGAGACCCAGGCTTTTCATCAATCTCTGTCGAAAACCTATCAGCGGCTCAGTCAAAAAGTGGCACAGGGGGTCAATGTGCATGAAGCCAACGGGCTGGTGCAGGAACTGCTTGATGAGTCGAAAAGTATGCATCAATCCAGCGCCCTGCTGAATCAGCAACTGGAAAGCGCTCATCAGGAAATTGAAAACCTGAAAAAAGCACTGAAAGACAGCCTGAAACATGCCAATGAAGACCCGCTGACCGGCTTGCTCAACCGCAGGGCTTTTCAGCAGGATCTGAACAGCTGTATCCAGCACCGCACTCCTTTCAGTCTGGTGCTGCTGGACATTGATAACTTTAAAACCTTCAACGATGACTTTGGCCACCTGATGGGAGACAAAGTCCTGTGTTCCGTCGCCCGGCATCTCCAGGCTTGGTGCGAATGGGGCATGCAGACATATCGCTACGGCGGAGAAGAATTCGTGGTAATTTTACCCGGCGCGACGCTCCAGCAAAGCTGGCAAAAGGCTGAGAAGCTGCGTCAGGTCATTTCCGGGATTGCCGTTCAGGACAAACAGTCCGGTAAAACCGTCAGCTCCATCACGGTTTCTATGGGTATTGCGGAGCAGACAGGAAAAGAAAACGGCCTGGCTGTTCTGGCCAGAGCCGATAAGTACCTGCTTCTGGCCAAAAGCCTGGGCCGGAACCGTGTCTTACCTCTGATTTGAGGGTGCGGTTACTGGCCAAAACGATGTGCGGTCTGCAGGTAAGAGATCTCATCCCGGGTCGATAATCTGCCGCATGCTGCATTGCGGTGCGGGAAACGCCCGAAATCTTTGATGACCTGATAATGGCTCACCGCATACTGATAGAAGTCATCGAACACCGCTTTATGTTCAGCAGGAACTGACTGACGCAACTGATCAAACCGGAAGACACTTTCTTCCTGATCTTCCAGCGCCTCAGAATGCTCCAGCGGCATATAAAAGAAAGCCTGTTCGATGGGGGTCAGCGAACGGTCAAAGTTTTTGGCCAGCCCTCGCTTACACAATGCCTGAGCCAGCGAATCATAACGAAAAGCAGCTGCCAGGCCACGATAGATATTCCGGCTGAACTGATCCAGCAGAATCAGGAGCGCCAGTGTACCTCTGGGCGTTTCCGTCCAGGCATTTAATTCTCCCCGGCCAGCCTGACTGACCAGATCCCGGAAACGTTCCGTGATTTCACGGTCAATCTCCTCACTGCCTTTGAACCAGAGACTCCGTTTGTTCTCCGCTGTCACGTCACCTTGCAGATGACCAAACCAATAGGCCAGAACGTCTTCAATATCTGCCATCGTTTTCCCCTCTCAAACCGTAACCTCTCACAAGGTTACTGTAATTTCGGCGCTTTCGCGGCCGCACTCTGTAGTTTATCCTAGGGTGAGCTGAACTGGTGTGAATGCAATTTGTATCGACCCGATAGCTGACTTGTGAAGCACTTAATAGAAAGAAGGAATACAACAATGAGTTTCACCCTTCATCCGAGACTGAGCGCGGATACTCAGGTCATTGGCGATTTACCGTTGTGTCGGGTTCTGTTATCGAAAGAAGCCATTGGTCCCTGGCTCATTCTGGTCCCGCGCTATGAATCCTTAAGAGAAATCCATCACATGACCGCGGCCGATCAGCAGCAACTGATGATTGAATCTTCTGCCACAGCGCAGCTTCTGGAAACATATTTCAGCCCGGACAAAATCAATATCGGTGCATTAGGCAATCTGGTTCCGCAACTGCATATCCATCATATTGCCAGATTTACAACGGATATTGCCTGGCCCGGACCGGTATGGGGAAATACAGACGGCAGCCAGCGCACCGAAAACGACGAAAAAATCCTGGCAGAACGACTGAAATCCTTATTCAGTCAATTGCCCGGCTTTTTACCGGTATAACGGCACCAAATCATCAGGGAGAGCAATGCTCTCCCTGATATTTACTCACAAATGACCGTCACCGGTAACTCATTCGCTTTGAGCACCCGGTACCAGACCTCACCCTGTGGTTTACAGCACCCGGCCGAACTACAACCATCACGTTCCTGTCCGATCAGGCCTTTTTTCACCCACAACGCCATCATGGCATCCACCCCGTCTTCACTCAGACCAAACCGGTGCGCCAACTGACGGCGGCTGATCCGGCCAGATTGTTCAACCTGTTCCCGTAACTGCTGCAAAATCATAAAAGTACCCGTTTCAAACCTTGGTCTTTCTGACGACGGCTGTATCGCTTCAGCGCAAAGACAACGAGCAGATTAAGACTCAGGATAAGCGCAATCCAGCCCATACTGCCTGTTGTACCCAATTCAGCAATCTGAAAACACAAGGTTGAGATACTGAACGCCAGCCACATAGTCCACGCGGCAATCGACACCGCAAAGCGGCGGCCGAACTCCCGGGCATAAGCGCCCATTGCAGCAACACACGGCGTATAAAGCAGAATGAAGATTAAATATGACAGTGCAGCGGCCTCACTGCTGAATCCTGATCTCAAACTGTCGTATACCGATACACTGACCCCCTGCTCAGATGCCGCTAAAGAGGAGTCTTCCACATCCCCGACACTGATACCAAGCGGATCACTGTAATTCAGCGCAGCCAGGTTTGCCGGTACAGATGCTACAGCCTCGGCAAGACCGCCCCACAAATCGTAATCGCTGTCAGCCTCCTCACTGGTGGCGTACAGGCTGTTCAGTGTCCCCACAACAGCTTCTTTGGCAAATAAGCCAGTGATAATCCCAACGGTCGCTGGCCAGTTATCTTCCTGGACACCCAGTGGCGACAGCAGCGGTGTCGCAAGTTGAGCCGATTTTGCCAGCACTGAATCCGGGCTGTCCTCATGACCAAAAGTACCATCGGTGCCAATCGAGTTCAGGAAACTCAGCAAAGTCACCACCAGCACGATGGTTTTACCGGCCCCAAATACAAAGCGTTTGAGTTTATGCCAGGTATTAATCATCACAGCACTGGCTTTCGGCCACTCATAGCGCGGTATCTCCATAATCAGCGCATCACTGGTTCCGGGCAAAATCGTATGGCGCAGGAGCAAGCCAGTCAGAACTGCCGCAACAATCCCGGCAAGATACAGGGCAAAGACCAGATGCTGCCCCTGATGCGGAAAAAAAGCCGCCGCAAAAAGCGCATAAACTGGCAGACGGGCACCACAGGACATAAAAGGTGCCATAGCAGCAGCCAGCTGTCTTTCGCGCTCCTGCTCCAGAGTCCGGGTGGCCATAATCGCAGGAACGTTACAGCCAAATCCCAGTACCAGCGGCACAAAAGCTTTGCCGGGCAAGCCGATTTTCTGCATCAGACGATCAAGCACGAACGCTGCTCTCGCCATATAGCCTGAGCTTTCCAGCAATGTCATCGACAGATAGAGAAACGCGATGACAGGAATAAATGTCGCAACCGTCTGGATGCCGCCCCCCAGCCCGTCGCACAGGATAGTGACCAGCCAGGCTGGCAGACGCCCATCCAGCAGATGATGTCCGCCGTCAACCAGCACCGTCCCGACACTGATATCAAAGAAATCAATAAATGCGCTGCCGAGATTAATTGACACCATGAACATCAGATACATGGCTAACATCAGAATCGGTAAGCCCAGCCACGGATGCAGTACCCAGCGGTCAATTGCATCGCTGGCCGCCAGACTGCACTGCCCCTGCTGACGTCTGACCTGAGTGCACAACTGGTGCAGAAAGCTGTAACGACTCTCGGCAAAACTGATCTCCGGATCCAGCTGAGTGGCAATGCGTGCACAGCCCTGCACAACGGCTTGCTGAACATCAGTTGCCTGATGTTCCAGCAACAGTGCATCTCCCTCCAGCATTCTGAGCGCAATGCCCCGCTCCGCCAAAGGCTTCAAACCGTCAGACACAGCATGAGCTCTGAGGCCCTTTTGCAGCAGCAAAGCAACTTCACGCTCAATGCAGTCATCAAAGCAGATCTCCGGTTGCCCGGCACTGATTTTTCGGCCCGGACTCGCAGCAATCACCTGAGCCAGTTCTTCCTTAAACCGGGTCACAGATTCTGACTGGTTCGCAGCAACAGTAAGCACAGGACATCCCAGCTGTGCCGCCAGCTTTTCCGTATTGATATGCTGCCGGTTGGACTGAATGACATCCATTTTGTTCAGCGCCACCACCACAGGCAGCCCCAGTTCCAGCAGTTGCAATGTCAAATACAGTCCCCGTTCCAGACAGCTGGCATCCACAACATTCAAAATAACATCTGCGTTTTCAGCCATCACAACCTGAGAGGCAATCGCCTCATCCAGACCGGCGCCGGAGGCATCACTATCCAGCTGATAAAGGCCGGGCAGATCGGTCATCACGTACTGTTCATCAAGATAGGTATAGCGACCTGTTTTTTTGTCTACGGTAACGCCGGGCCAGTTACCGACTTTTTGCCGGGCGCCGGTCAGGCCATTAAATAAGGTGGTTTTCCCGCTGTTTGGGTTGCCTATCGTCAGCATCACGTGTGATTTCATTTCAGCGTTACCTCAATACTGCTTGCGATCTTTTTCTGAATGGCCAGATCACATCCCCGCAGACGAATTTGCAGTGGATCTCCGAGTGGGCCGCGACGAATCAGCTGAACGGGGGTGTTCGGCAATAATCCCAACGCGACAAGACGCTTTCGCTGTTCCATTGGCAGGCTGGCAATATCGGTGATCACCGCACAATCACCAATGGAAAGTTCTGATAAACGCATATTAACACTCAACAATAATCATTCTTATTTTCAAATGTTAATGATGCGCGTGATGAAAGGATTGATCGTTATCAAATAACTTGATTAAAACTGTGAAGACTATGTTTTCAAAAACAGAGGTTTTCAAAAACAGAACCAAGCGCGCCGCAGTCGGCAGTGATTCAGGCTTCACCATCAAAAAACGCATCCTATGGATGCGTTTTTAAGGTTATCCCGGCATCACTGCCAGCAGATTTTGCCGTTCCCGGTTCGCCAGTTTGCGATACTCGGTTCTGGTCTTATTGGGCACTGGGTCTGCCTGCGGAAGCGGTACCTTCATGGCATTCACAGCACGGCCATACTTGAGCAGTTCATAATGCAGGTGTGGCCCTGTTGAACGGCCGGTATTTCCACTCAGGCCAATTTTTTCACCCATTCGGACTTTTTGTCCGACTTTCACCAAAATTTTACTCAGGTGAAGATAACGGGTGGAATACTCACGACCATGTTTGATCATGATGAAATTCCCTGCCAGTGAGTGCTTTTGCGCTTTCACAACCACGCCATCACCCGTCGCGACCACTGGGGTTCCGATCGGAGCCGCAAAATCTGTTCCGTTATGTGGTGACACTCTGTGCGTAACCGGGTGCTTGCGGTGCGGATCGAACGAAGAACTGATCCGGAAACGCTTCTGGGTCGGATAACGGTTCAGCGCGCGGTTCAGGCTGCGGCCATCTTCATCATAGAATTCACCATCGTCGTATCGCATGGCAAACAGCTCATGATTGCCACTCATGTAATACAGCGCTTTCACTTCTCCTTCACCGACGGCTTTCCCGTCGATAAATTCACGTTCAAGCGTGATCGCAAAACGGTCCCCTTTCCGGGCTTCCTTTCCTAAATCAAAACGCCATTGCAGGGCTTTCACCAGGGTTTGGATCTGAGCCGGCGTCATACCCGACGCCCGGGCTGACTGGTAGAAGCTGCCCGATACACGTCCGGTCAGGCGAACAGGTTTGAACTCACCAGCACGTTCTACCTTCTGATGCTTATACCCGTTCGGCGTCAATTGATAGGTGTCGGTATATTTCGCACTTCTCTCAATAGACAGCTCGCTGATTTTCCCCTCATCATCGAGCGACCATTCAATACGCTGCCCGACCCGAAGAAACTGGATCGATTTGTCGGCATCTATCAAACGGTACATATCTGAAAGCGGCAACGCGTACTGGGTGAAAATTTCTCCCAGAGTTTCGCCAGAAGCAACCTTATGGGCATGAGCAATATCTGTCGCTTTATCCAGCTGCTGCTCTAATTCATCTTTCGGGATCTGAAAATCCGGGTCTTCCGGGTCAAGTACCACCCCAAGTGGCTCACTGTTCTGTTCTGACAGTGAAACCATCTCTTCCGGCGTGATCGGTACTTCCCGCCTTGATTCCGACTCAGTACGAGAACCGTGAGAAGGCGAATGAACGTTTGCAGGCTGCCACATCAGAGCAGCCGCAATTAATAGTGATGTTGAAGCAAGCGCAATTCGGTGTTGACGGGGGAGCTGAGAAAACCGTCTGGCTGCAACCGTTAATATTTTCATTGTTATTTAAGACATTCGGTGAAACTGTATCCGAGTTCTTGCAGGAACCGGACATATCCTCCCTGTTCCGCTGCAATGTCCGTTGCCATTGGATCCAGGGTGCCAATTTTAATATCACTGCCATTTACGACGCTTTGAATGACCGCAGGTGAGAACTGCGGTTCCCTGAAAATGCACTTAACCTGAGATTTTTTTAAGGTATTCCGGATGGTAATCAAGGTTTTTGCGCCAGGCCGGCGATCAGGGGAAACCGTGAAGTGTCCCAGATTATTCAAACCGAACGTTTCTTCAAAATAGCCATAAGCATCATGAAAAACGTAGTACCCTTCGTTTTGCACAGGTTGAAGCTGTTTTTTCAGGTTTTGTACTGTTTCAGTCACGCTGGCAGTAAACCGGGACAGGTTAGCCTCATATCGGGTGCGATTCAATGGATCCCGTTCAATCAATGCAGTGCTGATCACTTTTGCCGCTTCAATTGCTTGATCCGGACCCAGCCACAGATGCGGATCGACGCCATGATGATCATGCCCGTGTTCATCATGATGCGTTTCATGTTCACTGCCATACTCCCGCAAAGCCATTCCGGACTGTGCCGTCAGTGCCAGTGTATTCGTCTGGTGCGACAGAATTTTGGTCAGAAAGGATTCCAGCTCAGGTCCAACCCATACCACTAAATCTGCTATTTTGAGTTTTTCCACATCCGAAGGCCGCAAAGCGTAATCGTGAGGCGAGCTCCCTGCCGGTAACAAGGTTTCACTTGAGCCTACGCCCTCAACCAGTTCCTGTACAATCAGATTCATCGGATGTACGGTCGTCACAACCTGCAAAGACTTTGCTGAAGCAGTAAAAGACAGAAACAATGTGATGGCACACCACAAGGCACCGAAACGCGACATGGGACTCCCCTTAAAATATTCCATGAAAAGAAGTCGAGGATGTTATAATATAACACCTCAAGATAGCAACGAGATTCACACCCTTTTATGGCCAGCTCAATGTCCGCCAATCCTTTGGTAGAACTTCAAAATGTTACCGTTCGCGCATCCGGCCGCCACATTCTTGATCAGGTGTCACTTCGTCTGGAACGTGGCCAGATCACCACACTTATCGGTCCGAATGGCGCAGGTAAATCGACCTTAGTGAAGGTTGTTACCGGTTTACGTAAACCAACCTCCGGCAAAGTCCGTCTGGCAAAAGGTTTACGTATTGGTTATGTTCCGCAAAAACTCCAGCTTAACAACAGCCTGCCTCTGACTGTTGACCGCTTTATGGCACTCGCAGGCAGATACAGCTTCCAGCAGCGCCTGGATGCACTGGCTCTGGCTGGCAGTGCGCATCTGGCCCACAGTGACATGCACAGCCTGTCCGGCGGTGAAATGCAGCGCGTCCTGCTGGCTAGGGCATTGCTGCAAAATCCTGATTTACTGGTTCTGGATGAGCCCGTACAAGGGGTCGACGTGAGTGGCCAGTTAGAGCTTTACAGTCTGATTCAGTCTCTGCGGGACAAACTCAACTGCGCAATCATGATGGTGTCGCATGACCTGCATCTGGTGATGGCTAAAACCGATCATGTCATCTGTCTGCAGCATCACGTCTGTTGTTCCGGCGAACCTGAATCCATCACCAGTCACCCGTCTTACGTGGCCTTGTTTGGACGACAGCAGAGCGAACAGCTGGCGCTGTATCATCACCATCATAATCACGAACATGATCTGGGCGGCAGCCCGCTTGGTCCTTGTCAACACGGAAATCACAATGCTTGAATTCATGTTACCTGCCCTTGCAGCAGGTATTGGCATCTCCATGCTTGCCGGGCCATTGGGCTCTTTTGTTGTCTGGCGTAAAATGGCGTATTTCGGGGACACCCTGTCACACGCTTCCCTGCTGGGAATCGCGCTGGGCTTTTTGTTCAACATCAACCTGAATCTTGCGCTGGTCATCTGTTGTCTGACACTGGCTGTCATTCTGGTCAGCCTTCAAAAGCAACGCTACATCGCCACAGACACACTGCTGGGTATTCTGGCACACAGTGCCCTGTCACTTGGTCTGGTTGCCATCAGCTTCATGGATCATGTCCGTATTGATCTGATGGCCTATCTGTTCGGTGACCTGCTGGCCGTCACAACTGACGATCTGATTTGGATTTACGGCGGCGGTGCGATCGTCATGGGCTTACTGATCACTCTGTGGCGGCCGTTGCTGTCGATGACAATCAACGAAGATCTGGCACAGGTTGAAGGCGTAAATGTCGATCTGATGCGACTTTTGTTGATGCTGATGGTCGGCATGGTGATTGCCGTTGCGATGAAGTTTGTCGGCGCGCTGATCATCACTTCACTGCTAATCATTCCGGCCGCTACGGCCCGGCGTTTTGCTCAGAGTCCGGAGCGCATGGCCATCATGGCTTCTGTATTGGGATGCATTGCTGTTTTACTGGGGCTTTGGATGTCCTGGCACTACGATACGCCAGCCGGACCATCCGTCGTTGTATCTGCCGCATTACTCTTTCTGTTCAGCCAGTTCAAACGCTCCGAAGCCTAACGCAGAAAAGAGCGATACCTGTCCTGACAGGCTTGCTTGATACTGAGCGTTGCCTCCAGCCTGCTTGATTTCGACATAAAATCAAGCAGGCACTGGTAATAGTCCTTATCTTTCTCTGTCAGTAAAATATTATCGAGATAAAGTTCCCGGCAGGCATTCAGTAACCACGTAATGGCTGCGGGCTCCTCTGCGGCAGACACGTACTGCAGAACACAATTGTTATATTGTTCACGCTGCTCAGAAAAACTGGCGGCAGCTGCATTACTCTGGCACAGCCAGTATGCCAGCCATCCAATCATCACCAGAGTCTTCATAGGCCATACCAGACCAAACAACGCTTCATCTAAGCATAGCCGAGGCCAAGCACCCCGGATTCAACCATAACCCGTTTGTCTTACCATCCCCGTATCAGATCGATGCCGAAAAAAGCTGCAAACCAGACTGGCTGATCACATGCAGGATATCACTGGCAAAACGCTGATGTTCTTTCACACTGGGGTGCCAGTGACAACCCTCACCGAACTGGTAAACAGAGTACGGATAATGAAGAATCTGTTTTTTCCCTTCACTCTCCAGCTGTTGGATCACTTGTTGGGCGTAGGAGGCAAAGAGCTCATTGGACATGACCAGCAAGGGGACATCACCATATCGTCTGTACAACGCCGTGAGAAAAGCTACTCCGGATAGAAAGCTACTCAATCAAATTCTTTCTCTATCATGAAAGGCATTCGCTCACAAAAGTGAAATGGTTCTCACAAGTGATTGAAAAATATAAATATCCAAAATAAAAGCAAATGACACATCACGATATATATGAATCGCAGGATTTTTATCTTCCAGGTTATATCGTCATGAATGACTGCACGACTATGCATGTGTTCCCTCTGGAAAGTTATTCCAGAAGAAATTGAGGGAGAATGGAAGAAAATCTGAGCGGACAGTCTGCAGACCATAAAAAACGGAGGTAGTTGCTACCCCCGTTTTTTATTGGTTCACTTCATAGAGTCTGACAACTTTTAGTGTCAGTTGAATACTTCAGCAGCATGTTTTTCCGATTCAGTATGATACGGATAAAACTGCTTTCGTTGTTCCAGTTGCAGCAGCAGCTCATCTTTCAGGGATGGATTCAGCAATGTCCAGTGACAGCCTTCGACAGCACCGGCAAACATCCACAACAGTTTTTGATCAACACTTTTTCCCTGAGACTGCTTGACCAGCAGATAAGCATCAACTGCCCCCATGTCATAAAAAGCATCAACATCTTCGATGCCTGCTTTTTTCATCATCCGCTCCAGCGTCAGACGCAGGTTCGGCAAATCTCGCAACCTTCTGTTGCGTGCCGTGCCTTTCATGACTTTTTCTTTCAGCGCAATTGCAATAGAGCTTTGAACCAGCTCAGTGCAAAGTGCAGGCTGAGAATCATAAATATCTGAGATATCATAGTAATTTACGATGGCCACTGTACTTCGTTTAACATGCTTAAACTTGTGGCATCCCAATTCCAGCAGCTGATGATCTAACTTCTCACCGCCACGGATGTAGAGCTTTTCGTCAGACAACAGAGCATACATTGCTCCCTGGACGAAGATACCTGTACCACCAAACATCGATCGCTGTTCATTCGGCACAAAGGTATCTAGGTAATCAATGAATGTTTCTTTCGTGAGTGACACAGCATTATTCCTAATATTATTCTTCGTTATCGATTTAAAACCAACGCCAACTATCATATGCAACCATGACACACAGAAATTATAAATTCCACATATGAAACAATACACAAATCAAAGTGAGACATTGCGCATGTTATAGAGCGAAATAAAATGAAATTTCAGCTTCTTAGAGTCTGTATCAATAACTGAGAATTGTGTAATTCAGGACATTTTCCTTCGCTTCGGATCGTTTTACCGGCTCACAGAGACTAAGGTTATTAGAGAACAGAGGGAGAAATATGCCTGAGATTGCCCTATTTCCTTCGGCGAGCCATGTCTTACCTGAAGGTAAACTGGAAATCACCATTGCCGAACAACGCTATCAACGCATGCTGAAAGAATCCGTTGAAGGACAGCGTGATTTTGCGATGTGCATGCGAAGTGAAGAAGAAAATAATGAGGATGAATCCATTACACGAATTCCGGCCATTGCGACCAAAGTGAACGTGGTTGATTTCAATGCACTGGAAAACGGTTTACTCAGTATTGTGGTTGAAGGCAAAACAAAGATCCGTATCCTTTCAGTCAAGCACGAAAGTGATCACTTACTGATTGCTGAATATCTGCCTTTTAAAGCCTGGCCTCCTGTGCCCGTGTCCGGAAAACATGAGTGTCTGATTGAAAAATTAAAGCTGTTCTTTGCGACCATGCCTGAAATCGGCGCACTCTATCAAAATGGCGAATATGATAATTTAAGCTGGGTTTGCCAGCGCTGGATCGAGTGCCTGCCGCTAGAAGTACATTATAAGCAATTACTTATCGCACAGGATTCACCAGCATTGACTGCACGCTTCTTGCTCAAACTTTTCGATAATCCACAGTTATTTGATGATGATATCAACTAACTCTTACTTTGTTCTCAAAAATCGCCCGCCTTGGTGTACTCCACTCATCTGACCAAGATAAAATAAATACAAATATCTTAGGTTATTAATCTTTCATGTCGCATCTATCTTTTTTCTGGTTAAAACCCGAAAACGACAAAATTTTGACAGGCCTTCAATCGGAATTTCACGGACTCGTGAAAGACGCGATTAAAGAAAACCGCCTGACACTTCCGCCGATCCCCGATGTTCTGGCCGAACTCCAAGCACTGTGTAACAGGGATGATTCCACGGTGCGTGACGCAGCCACCGTTTTACTCAATGATCCCGGCATGACTGCCACAGTCGTTAAAACATCAAACACGATGATGTTTAACCGACGTAATATCGTTTGCCATGACATCCAGACTGCGGTCAGCCGACTAGGCATCATTCGGGTCAGAGACATCATCACAGCAAAAACGGTTCTTGATATTAAACTGAACAGCAGCTTTGATTATGAATGTAAGCTCCTGTTATCCGGCAGTGCCGCCCGCTCGCGTCAATTAGCCGGCAGTATGGCATTGGTCACACAAAACCTGCTCATACACCGCCCTGAGCTGAAACTGGAGCCAGAAAAAGCATTGCTCGCCGGTCTGTTTGCAGATATTGGCCTGTTCAGCCTGATCTATGAATATCAAAACTACCTCGACAGCGGCAATTTCCTGGACATCCAATATGCAAAGTATGTCTTCGAACATTGCTGCAACAAGGCCAGCCTGGATATTCTGAAGCACTGGGGGTTTGACCAGGATTATCTGGAAGTTGCCAGTAATAAGCGGGTCTTCCCTGCCTATAAAAAAGATGAGGACATTACCTACCTTGATGTCGCGCGCATGGCCAATCACCTGCTGTTGTTCAAAGAAGACGACGACGACATTGATGACCATGAAGTAGAGCTTGATCTGGCAGGTGCAGAAGTGATGTATACCCTGACCAACCTGCCTGATGACGAGTTTGATCGCCAGATCAACCACGTGCTGCTCAGCAGCGGCTTTTAAGCTGCCGAACAGCACGTGGTTCATTCATCTGCCTGCTTGCGCTGTTGAAAAACAGCGCTCTATTGACCCTTTGTTAAACAGCCTGATAAGCTTCTGAATTCATTAACAGCACGTTTACACCTGCGCGGGTCAATGACGTAATGAAACCCTGGATTTCACTGGCTGCCAGCGATGTCATAGCCAGACAACCTCTGTAAGGATACTCATGTTCTCAGGAATGCTTTTTATTTTCCTGCCACTTATCATCGGCTATTTCATCCCGGTCAGAAATGCATCGGTCCTTGATTTTATTCATGCTCAGACATCCCGGCTGGTCCTGGTTATTCTGACTCTGATGGGGCTCAGCCTGGCGGGATTAGACAACCTGGGGGAAAACCTCAGCCAAATCCTGCTATATACCTTCACGTTCTTTGTCTGCATCAGTGCCTGTAATGCCCTGGCTCTGCCGCTTCTCGATAAATACTATCCGCTGGAAACACAGCATGGGCATCAGCAGCTGCCAAAAGCCAAAATGCTGATGGAGTCCGTCAAACTGATTCTGGTTGTGGCTGCCGGGCTGGGTCTCGGATTAATCATCAATATGGATCTCAGTTGGGTTGACCAGGCCAGTGAAATTATCCTGTTGCTGCTTTTGTTTTTGATTGGAATTCAGCTGCGCAACAGCGGCATGACCCTCAGGCAGATTCTGCTCAATAAACAAGGAATTATGATTGCGCTGACAATCATTGCAACGTCTCTGCCCGGTGGTCTGATTGCTGCCTGGATGCTGGATATTCCGATGACTCACGGACTAGCCATGGCTTCAGGTTTCGGTTGGTATTCTCTGGCCGGTATTTTGATCGGAGACGGACTGGGACCGGTATTTGGCGGGGCTTCTTTCCTGAATGAGCTGCTTCGGGAATTGATTGCGCTTACTTTGATTCCTGTTGTCATCGCCCGCTATCCAAACACAGCGATTGGCTATGCAGGGGCAACTGCGATGGATTTCACCCTGCCTGTGATCCAGAACTGCGGAGGTATTCGCTGCGTGCCGATTGCGATTGTCAGCGGTTTTATCCTCAGCCTGCTGGTTCCTGTGTTCATCCTGTTTTTCCTGTCGCTTTAAAGCGTTTCCTCCATGCGTCTGACATGGCTGGTAAATTTGCACTTATACCGGGCTTACTCAAATGCGTATCGTCACACGATACGCATTTGGTGGCGTTCAGCGATGACTCTGACCCAGTGACCCCGTCAATGAGACGGATCAATCCGGCACACATACTTGTTCGCCAAACGATCAAAGACCCAGTACAAGATTTTCTGAATATAAAGAGAGAAACGGGACGTCTGCATCCAGACCAAATGTAATGCGTGGTGAGCTCATCATGAGCTGACAATTTTCATCAATCAGGCATTCAGGTGTATCGCTCAGACTGATCACACATTTCTGGGTTTGATCATAGGTCGTCACATATCTTGAAATCGTTCCGCGGCTTCGAAACAGCAAATCCGGATTGGAGTAGTACACAATCTCAGTGTACTGAATATCGCGCAGCGCCGCTTTTCGGGTCACGATATAACAAACCTCCTGCTCATATTTCAGGACGTGCTGCTCACATTCCAGGACTTCATGCGCAAAAAAAATTGATTGCTGCTCATCCGTCAAAAAGGCGATGCCCTTCTTGCCGGTATAGATATCAAACAGTGAATCCGATTCTGATTCGGGTGCCGCAATGATCTGAAACCGATCTGACTCTTCCCTTGCATTGAGGAAGTTCTTTGCAACGCTGTCAGCGATCTGGCTTGCCGACAAAATCGTGAACAAGGTATCACTGAAATGTTGTCTCAAAAAAGAAAGGGTTCGCAACCCGTAACCTCGAAAATCGGGATGTGTCACGGCACAGGTCAAATTAATCGTATTCACAACTTTTCCTGAACGGCTGACACGCTTTTGGGGAATAATACCTATCGCTCCAACCAGTTTCCCGGAGACCCGGATACCCACACCGGTCACAGCATTTTTGTCAGCCCGATTAAAAATACGCTCAAGCCGCGCTTCCTCAACATCCCCCAATTGTTTCGGTCGGAGTAATGTCAGTAATGCAGGATAATCATCAGATTTAAGTTCATTGATCACCACCCTTTTCGTTTCACTGCAGGCTCGGTCCATCGACATCATACAATTTCACTCCATGTGAATTTAAAAGCCACAACAGCGCGCATAATGCCACCAGAAACCTTAATACTCAATAAGTTGCAATATGTTCACTATCATTACATCTCATTGCATTGATCGAAAATCTCTCCTGGATGATGAGTCCTCCGTGTGATGACTGTTGCAGGGGAATATCAGGCAACTGCGTTTTCAGATGGATAGGATCGTCAGATGTCTCGACGACAGAAACAACAGAAATAAAAAAGCCTGGCTGCAGGAGCCAGGCTTTTGAACACTGAGAATCTTCAGAAATTACGCGTTATTGCGAATCCACTCATCCATTTCAGTACGCAGGTTGTCAGACTTCGTTCCGAAGATGGCCTGAACACCACCGGAAACCACCACAACACCCGCAGCACCCAGACGTTTCAGTTTGTCCTGATCAACAATCGCTGTATCTGCCACACTCACACGCAGACGTGTGATACATGCATCCAGGTTCGTGATGTTTGCTTTACCGCCGAAAGCTTCAACCAGCTCACCCGCCAGCTCAGTACCCGCAGCTGTTTCAGTCTCAGCCGTTTCATCTTCACGGCCCGGTGTTTTCAGGTCCAGTGCACGAATCACGAAGGTAAATACCACGTAGTACAGTACAGCGTAACCCAGACCCAGCACAACCAGCGTCCATACGTTTTCAGCACGTGGCATCTGAACGATGAAGTCAATGAAACCATTCGAGAAGGTATGGCCGTGAACAACACCCAGGGCGTTCGTCAGAACATAAGCCAGACCAGCCAGTACCGCGTGAATCGCATACAGAACCGGTGCGATAAACAGGAATGAGAACTCAATTGGCTCAGTGATACCGGTCAGGAATGAAGTCAGTGCAGCAGATGCCATGATACCAACAACTTTGGCACGGTTTTCTGGCTTCGCACAGTGAGCAATCGCGAAAGCCGCTGCTGGCAGACCAAACATTTTGAACAGGTAGCCACCCGCCAGCTGACCGAAACCATTACCCGCGGCACGGGATGCATCATCAGCAGTCAGGAAACAAGTCATGATACCGTGAACCGTTTCACCGGCACCGTTCACACAAGTACCCGCTTCATAGAAGAAAGGAACGTTCCAGATATGGTGCAGACCAAATGGGATCAGAGAACGCTCAACCACACCGTAAATACCGAACGCCAGTACAGGGTTTTGGTTCGCAGCCCAGTCAGAGAATGCAGCAATGCCGGCACCAATCGGTGGCCAAATCACAGACAGAACGACACCCAGTGCGATAGAAAGGAAACCCGTGATAATTGGAACCGCACGCTTACCAGCAAAGAAGCCAAGATATTCCGGCAGCTGAATTTTGAAGAAACGGTTAAATGCCCAGGCAGCAACACCACCCGCCAGGATACCACCCAGCACACCCGTTTCGATGCTTTCAACACCCATGACTTGCGCCATCACTTTCAGTGTGGCAACCATAATGCCGTAGCCGACAATTGCAGACAGACCAGCAACACCGTCATTCTTGGTAAAGCCCAGTGCAACACCAACGGCAAACAGCAGTGGCATCTGGCCGAATACGGAACCACCAGCCTGTTCCATCAGGTGAGAAACAACTGCTGGCAACCAGCTAAAATTAGCCGCCCCTACACCTAACAGAATACCTGCTACCGGCAGAACCGATACTGGCAGCATCAGCGCCTTACCGACTTTCTGCAGGTTCGCAAAAAAGTTCTTAAACATATTGTGCTCCTGAGTGAGATATTTACTACGTATCCAGCGGTTACCAGCGACCTACCCCCGTAGTCATAATGCTAGCACCACCCGTTTTTATTGTTCGGCATAAGTATAAAATGCGGCGCCAAATATAACGTGACAGTAATCAAGAATACCAACGGATCGTGAAAGTAAATTTCAGTTTGACACATAGATCACAAATGAACTCAGTGCACAAAAACGCCAAAAAACACAAAAAATCAATACAAACCAACAGTTTAATCTAAAAACACACCTATCATTAAATTGTAATTATATTTCACCCCTGTAACCCATGTTTCTTCATGTAACGAAACAACATTACAATTCAGATCGGAAAAAAAACGAAGATTCGTGCAGGAATGAACAAAAGAGCTAATAATTTTTTGAAGTAATCAATTAAATATATAAAAAAAGGAGCTTTCGCTCCTTTTTTGACACTTTTATCGTTTGGCCTGCGAAAAAAGACGGAAGAAGTTTTCGGTCGAAATTCTGGCAACCTCTTCCCCTGACACACCTTTCAGCAAACCGATATAATCTGCAACTTCCTTCACGTAAGCAGGCTGATTCTCTTTGCCGCGGTACGGAATCGGAGCCAGATAAGGAGAATCCGTTTCCACCAACAACCGTTCAAGCGGCAAACGACTCACCACATCTTTCAGTTCAGCGGCTTTATTAAAAGTGACGATCCCTGAAATCGAGATATAAAACCCCAACTCCATCGCAGCTTCTGCCATTTCCAGGCTTTCAGTGAAACAGTGCAGGACACCACCGCAACGTTCCGCACCCTCTTCTTTTAAAATATGGATCGTATCTTCACGCGCCATTCGGGTGTGAATAATCAATGGCTTATTCAGTTCAACAGCCAGGCGGATGTGCTGACGAAAGATTTCCTGCTGCTGCTCTGCCAATTCAGGCTGGTAATGATAATCCAGACCCGTTTCGCCAATCGCAACGACTTTGTCGTCACTGGCATAAGCCTTCAGTTTGTCGTAATCAAAACCGGCTTCTATATCCAGCGGGTGAACACCACAGGATGCAAAAACGTGGTCAAAAGGCGCAATCATTTCCATCATTGCAGGAAAACTTTTCAGCGTTACCCCCACTGAAAGAAAGTACTCGACGCCTTTCGCCTGTGCTTTTGCCAGGACATCGGCCACATCGGTATGCAGTTCGTCATAATTCAGTTTATCGAGGTGGCAATGTGAATCTACTAACACCTGAATATCCTCTTGAGTTCGGTGTGTTTACTGAGAAGAGATAAAACCTGATAACCAATCCGTTATCAGGAGCTCATCATTCAGACCCGGATGTGCTTCCAGTTCGCGGATTAATGCATTCAAGGCTTTTATTTGCCCAAGCAACAGCGACTGCTGTAACTGAGCCGCGACCTGCCCTGCCAGAGCCGATGACTCCGCATGGACAAGATAGCCGACCACGCCCTGTTGTATTTTCAGGCAATCCACCAAAAAATAGCTCAGCCACTTCAGACTGAGCAGGCCATCTTTCATACAGTGCTCTGCCACGCTGAACAAGCCAGAATGAGGTGGGACCAGGAATTGATGAAAACTTTCCAGCAAGTTCTGATGCCGGATGTCCTGTCCCTGCTCAATAAAGTGTAAAGCAGCCAGTGGCGCATTGCCGTTCAATCGGATAGCTTCGACTTTCACTGCCTGCTTGAGCTGACTTTCAACCCAACGCTTCACATCCTGTTCTGCAGGCAATGGTAAACGCCATTTGTTACAGCGGCTGTTGATTGTGGGTAACAGGCGATCCAACTCTGTCGTCGTTAAAATAAACTGACAATTAGCTGGGGGCTCCTCCAGCGTTTTCAGCAGCGCATTAGCTGCGGCCTCACCCATGCAGTCGGCCTGTTCAATTAAAACAACCCGCTTTCCGCCTAACTGCGACGTTTCCCAAGCCCAGTGATTACACTGACGAATGGCATCAATACTGATCGCTTTCCCGTCCTGGGGCCGGATCGTGTGACAGTCAGGATGCGTTTCAGCGGCAAACAACTGACAGCTGTGACAGATGCCACACGGCTCCGTCATCCCGTTCTGGCAAAGCACAGTTCTGGCCAACTGCCGGATCAACGTTTCACTGCCACAACCGGAAGGTGCAATCAGCAACATCGCATGATGCATCCGATCCTGCGTCAACAGCTGCTGCCATTGCTGCCAGACTGTAGTCAGCCAGGGATAGCTCATGCGTGCTCCTGCTGCGACAGCCAGTGTGTCAGGTACCGCCGGATATCAGCCGTCACATCATCCAGACTCTGAGAGGCATCAATGATGATGACTTTCGGATTATTCCGGGACAAGGCCAGAAAACGTTCCCGGGTCCGCTCAAAGAAAGGCAGATCCATTTTCTCGATCCGATCCAGCGCACCGCGTCCGCGCGCACGTGCCAGGCCCAGTTCCGGATCGATATCCATGTAGATGGTTAAATCCGGTTCGAATGTTCCCAGCACCATGGTTTTAATATTGGTCATCAATTGGGTATCAAACCCGCGACCACCACCCTGATAAGCCTGGGAAGACATATCATGACGATCCCCGATGACCCACTTTCCAGCTTCTAAGGCTGGTTGAATCACATGCTCAACCAGTTGGCTGCGTGCCGCATAGAGCAACAGCAGCTCAGCCATATCCGTCAGAGGTTCATCCGGATGGCCTTCTTTCACCAAAGTCCGCATTTTCTCGGCAAGGGGAGTACCACCCGGTTCACGGGTCGACTCAATCTCAGTGATTCCCTGTTCAGCCAGTACATGCTGCACAGTTGAGATCGCAGTGCTCTTCCCTGCCCCTTCCAGGCCTTCAATGACGATAAATTTTCCGTTCATTATTGTTTGAGTATCTTCAGATAATGGCGAACAGCTTGGTTATGTTCGCTGAGTGTTTTTGAAAACGTATGGCCGCCTTTGCCGTCAGCCACAAAATAGAAATAACTGGTCTGGGCCGGTTTCACGGCAGCCAGTACCGACGCAGCACTCGGCATGGCAATCGGTGTTGGCGGCAACCCAAAAATGGTATAGGTATTGTACGGTGTCGGGGTGCGCAAATCTTTCTTACGAATGTTGCCGTCAAACTTTTCACCCAGACCATAAATCACGGTCGGATCGGTCTGAAGCCGCATACCTTTGTGCAATCGGTTCATAAAGACCGAAGAAACTTTGGCACGCTCATGATCCACAGCTGTTTCTTTTTCAATGATGGAAGCCATGATCAGGACTTCATACGGATTTTTCAGCGGAATCGATGCATCGCGTTCTTTCCACGCCTCATCAAGCAGAGACATCATATGTGCATAAGCGCGTTTCAGTAAGGCCAGATCAGATGTGCCTGCGGTGTAATGATAAGTCTCAGGCAACAGATAGCCTTCCAGCTTCTTCACATCAGCTCCTATCGCTTCAGCGATATCGGACTCACTCATCTGCGCCGTTTCATTTTTCAGCATCGGTGCATTTTCCAGTGCTTTCAGCCAATCTGAAAAACGATCACCTTCCAGCAACGTAATCGAAAACTGATACTCTTTACCGGAAGCAACAATGGCCAGCACATCTCTGAGCGTCCGGGCATTTTCAATCGAATAAGTCCCGGCCTTGATGCGCGCTAAGGTCGGCTCCAGTTTGCCAATCCAGCGGGTCCAGGGTGAATCCGCAAGTACACCCATCTGGTTGAGCTGATAGATTAAACCACGGAAAGTCGTGCCTTGTCTGACCGTCAGATAAGGCTCATCGACCTGTACAATTGGCTGTTCAATACTGGCCTTCACCTGTAAATATGCCCAGCCTGCACCGCCGGCCAGAATTGCTCCCAGCAGTACAAACACCAATGCCAACTTTTTTAGCACGTGTACAACCTCTTCATTATTGCTTCTGACGCACTGCGTTCATCGTACGTTTCAGATTGAATTTTTGTCACAGGCACCAAGGCCATGAGAGCATTAGTAATAAAGACTTCATCAGCGCAAAGCAAGGCGTCTAAAGGGCTTTTAACAAACTCAAGACAATAGCCCAGCTCTTTCGCCAGTTCACAGACATGCGCACGCATAAGGCCATGAACACCGGCCTGACTCAGTTCAGGGGTATATAAAATCTGACCGTGACGCCAGAAAATATTGGAAGCGCAAGTTTCGGTAACATGGTCGTGGATATCCAGCACGACCGCATCCAGCCAGCCATTGGCTTCAATTTCCTGTTTCAGCATCACCTGCTCAAGACGGTTTAAATGCTTCAGTCCGGCTAACATAGGGACCAGCCCCAGACGTTGCTGACACACTCCCAGTTCAATCCCTTCCTGCTGCCATGTCTCGTAATGAGCCGGCCAGGCAAAATCAGAAATCATCACCTGAGTCTGCTGACACCCTGCAGGACTGTACCCCCGGCCACCGGCACCACGGCTGATCAGTATTTTGATGACGCCTTTCTCAGGATAGTTCTGAGCTAAAGACATCACCGTTCTGGAAATGGGCGACCAATCCGGTGCCGCAATGTTCAGTTTCAGCAGCGTGTTTTGCAGTCGCTTCAAATGTTGTGGCCAGAGCCTCGGCGAACCCTCTTCCACTAATACAGTTGTGAAACAGCCATCGCCATACTGAAAAGCCCGGTCCGATACGCTGACACTGTCTGATTCAACACCGTTGATCCACGCCATTGTATACCCCATAAAAAAACGGCCCGGTCATTGAACCGGGCCGCTTAGCATAACAGATATGACTTAGATTTTCTTGAACAGCAGTGAGCCGTTTGTGCCACCGAAGCCGAAGGAGTTACACAGGGCATACTCCAACTTCACCTGGCGTGCTTCACCTGGTACATAATCCAGGTCACAACCTTCGTCCGGATTCTCCAGGTTGATTGTTGGCGGAACCGCCTGATCAACCAGAGACATCACCGTAATGATTGACTCAACAGAGCCAGCCGCACCCAGCAGGTGACCGGTCATTGACTTGGTTGAAGACACCAGGACTTTATCAGCAGCCGCGCCCATGGCGCGTTTGATACCCAATGTTTCAGCAACGTCACCGGCAGGCGTCGACGTACCGTGAGCATTCACATAACCAATTTGATCCTGGCTGATACCGGCATCGCGGATAGCCGCTTCCATCGCCAGTGCACCACCTGAACCATCAGCACTTGGTGAAGTCATGTGATAAGCATCACCACTCATACCAAAGCCAACCAGTTCTGCATAGATTTTTGCACCGCGGGCTTTCGCGTGCTCATATTCTTCCAGAACCATCATACCGGCACCATCGCCCAGTACGAAACCATCACGCTCTTTGTCCCAAGGACGAGAAGCGCCCTGAGGATCATCATTGCGGGTAGACAGTGCTTTCGCTGCAGCGAAACCACCCATACCCAGCGGCGTAGATGCTTTTTCTGCACCACCAGCCAGCATCATGTCAGCATCGCCGTATGCGATCATACGGGCAGCGTGACCAATGTTATGCAAACCAGTCGTACAGGCAGTAGAAATTGCAATGTTCGGACCACGCAGGCCATACATAATCGACAGGTGACCTGCGATCATGTTGACAATTGTAGACGGTACAAAGAATGGGCTGATCTTACGCGGACCTTTTTCCAGCATTGCCTGATGGTTTTGCTCAATCAGACCAAGACCACCAATCCCTGAACCAATTGCCACACCAAAACGGCCGGCATTTTCTTCACTGACTTCAATACCAGAGTCTTTCAACGCCTGAGTACCAGCAGCCACGCCATACTGGATAAACAGGTCCATTTTACGGGCATCTTTTTTGGTCATGTATTCTTCGCAATTGAAGTCTTTGACCATGCCAGCAAAACGGGTTGCAAAATCACTCGCATCAAAGTGCTCAATATTGCTGATACCACTCTGGCCTGCCAATAAGGCTTTCCATGAAGATTCGACAGTATTGCCAACTGGTGAAAGCATACCCATACCAGTTACAACTACGCGACGCTTAGACACGATTTATTTCTCCGGGAATGAAGGATTAATTTGGGTTTACAAATGAAAATCAGGCGGTCATGGAGACCGCCTGGAAGTGTTCTTGAAATTACTCTGCGGAAGCGCTTACAACGTAGTCGATAGCAGCTTGAACCGTAGTAATTTTCTCAGCTTCTTCATCTGGGATCTCTGTGTCGAATTCTTCTTCCAGAGCCATTACCAGCTCAACAGTATCCAGAGAGTCAGCACCCAGGTCGTCAACGAAAGAAGCTTCATTTTTAACTTCAGACTCATCTACGCCCAGCTGCTCAACGATGATTTTTTTTACGCGTTCTTCGATGTTGCTCATACTAATCTATTTCCTTAAACAAGAGTTCGCTATTGCGATTTGCTGTAGTTTATTCATTACTGTAAAAGTTGCAAGACTAAGGGTGCTGGTCAAACCACGATTCAGCGTTAAATCCACCCGAGTTTGACCTGCATCCAAAAAGATTTCAACTTTTTTGGTTAAATCATGTACATGCCGCCGTTCACGTGCAGTGTCTCACCGGTGACATAACCTGCATCGTCAGAAGCCAGAAATGCAACAGCTGCTGCAATTTCGCGCGGCTCGCCCAAACGACCAGCAGGAACAGCAGACAGAGTAGATGCACGCTGATCATCATTTAGTGCTTTAGTCATATCGGTTTCGATAAAACCAGGCGCCACTGCGTTCACGGTAATACCACGAGAAGCAACTTCACGCGCCATTGATTTGGTGAAACCAATCAGACCTGCTTTCGCTGCTGAATAGTTTGTCTGGCCCGCGTTACCCATCGTACCAACCACAGAACCAATGCTGATAATACGGCCGTAACGTTTTTTCATCATAGAACGTAATACGGCTTTCGACAGGCGGAAAATAGAAGTCAGGTTGGTATCAATGATGTCCTGCCACTCGTCATCTTTCATACGCATCAACAGGTTGTCACGCGTGATACCCGCATTATTCACCAGAATATCGACGTCACCGTAGGCTTCTTTGATTTGTTTCAGAACATCATCAATCGACTCCTGAGACGTCACATTCAGTGCCAGGCCCTGACCTTTGTCACCCAGGTAAGCACTAATCGCTTCCGCACCGCTTTCTGATGTTGCAGTACCAATGACAGTTGCACCACGCTCTGCCAGAATTTCTGCAATCGCACGGCCAATGCCACGGCTCGCGCCTGTTACCAGCGCAACTTTACCTTGCAGGCTCATGTTTCTTCCTCTTTATATAGCCCGTCATTTTGAATACGGACAGACTGATGACTAATTTTGCCGTGATCCGGGCATTCCCGAGCCACGATCATGATTCAATTATTTTGCCGCTTCCAGGCTGGCCGGATCGTTCACGGCGGCAGCATTCAGCGACTTATCGATGCGTTTTGCCAAGCCGGTCAGAACTTTACCCGGACCAACTTCCAGCAACAATTCAACACCTTCGGCAGCCATACGCTCTACAGACTCAGTCCAGCGAACCGGGCCATACAGCTGCTTCACCAGTGCCTGCTTGATTGCAGCAGGATCAGTCTCAGTTGCCACATCAGCATTATTGATGACCGGAACTGCCGGTGCGCTGAATGCAACAGATTCCAGTGCCTGAGCCAGTTTTTCAGCAGCTGGCTTCATCAGTTCACAATGAGACGGGACAGAAACAGGCAGCGGCAGTGCTCGTTTGGCACCCGCGGCTTTACACAGCTCATTTGCTCGCTCAACTGCAGCTTTGTGGCCTGCAATAACAACCTGACCTGGTGAGTTAAAGTTCACAGGCGCGACCACTTCACCCTGTGCTGCTTCTTCACAGGCTTTGGCAATCGCGTCATTGTCCAGACCAATAATGGCAGACATTGCGCCCACACCAGCAGGAACCGCTTCCTGCATCAGTTGACCACGCAGTTCAACCAGCTTAATTGCTTCTTTGAAATTCAGCACGCCAGCACAAACCAGTGCTGAGTATTCACCCAGGCTGTGGCCTGCCAGAACGGCTGGCTGAGCTCCACCAACTTCCTGCCATACACGCCAGATAGCGACAGATGCCGCCAGCAGCGCAGGCTGAGTACGGTGAGTCTGGTTCAGCTCTTCAGCAGGTCCGTTCTGGACCAATGCCCACAGATCATAACCCAGTGCTTCAGACGCTTCGGCAAACGTTTGTTGTACACTTTCGTACTGCTCAGCCAGTTCAGCCAGCATGCCGACAGCCTGAGAACCCTGCCCAGGAAAAACAATCGCGAACTTAGACATTCGAGAATCCTTCTACAAAGAGAAATGGCATCAAAGATGCCATCGTTGATGCGGCTGACAGGCGGATATTGATTAACACGCCCGAACCGCATATTCAAAAAGTGTGCGCTTCTATCAAAATTTCACTAAAGCTGAACCCCAGGTGAAACCACCACCAAAGGCTTCCAACAACAGTGTCTGTCCCCGTTGAATCCGGCCATCACGAACAGCCTCATCAAGCGCAGCAGGAACAGTTGCAGCCGAAGTATTCCCCTGCTTATCCAGAGTCACCACGACCTGATCCATTGGCATCGACAACTTTTTCGCCGTCGCTGCAATGATTCGTAAATTGGCCTGATGCGGAACTAACCAGTCCAGCTCAGATTTATCCATGTTATTGGCAGCCAGTGTGTCTTTCACCAGATTCGACAACTGGGTCACAGCGACTTTGAAGACTTCATTGCCAGCCATATACAGCCACTTGTCGCTGTCAAAGTTCTCGCCATGCTCAGGCACAGCCAGACTCAGCAAGCCACCAAAGTGACCATCGGCATGCAGATGCGTCGAAATAATTCCGGCTTCCTCACTGGCCCCCAGAACCACTGCACCCGCGCCATCGCCGAACAGAATGATCGTCGAACGATCATCCGGATCGCACTTATGCGACAGGGCATCGGCACCAATCACCAGCACATTTTTTGCCATACCGGTTTTAATATGCTGATCCGCCACACTCAAGGCATAGACAAAGCCGGAGCAAGCCGCTGCAATATCAAATGCCGGACAGCCTTTCACGCCCAGCATGCCCTGTACCTGACAGGCTGCGGATGGAAACGCGTGGCTGGCTGATGTGGTGGCAACAATGATCAGGTCGATGTCATCGGTTTCAATCCCGGCCATATCGATAGCACGGGCTGCCGCCTGATAACCCATCACAGCAACCGTCTCTTCTTCAGAAGCAATACGGCGCTCACGAATACCAGTCCGGGCAACAATCCACTCGTCACTGGTATCGACCATTTTTTCCAGATCCGCATTGGTGCGGACCTGCTCTGGCAGGTAGCTGCCGGTACCTAAAATTCTGCTATACATGAAGACTAATAATGCCTCTCAAGTAGTACGTGTTCCAAACGGTCACTAATTCTTGTCGGTATCTTCCGCTTGATTTCATGTACCGCTTCACCAATCGCATTGGTGAAGGCAGCAATATCAGCACTTCCATGGCTCTTCACGACAATACCGCGCAATCCTAACAGACTTGCGCCATTGTACTGGTCGGGGTTCAGGCTTTGCAGTTCCCGGAACAGGTCACCAAACAGCCACTTAGCGATGAGTCGCTTGAGCGGATGCTGACTGACTGCCCTTTTGAAACTCTCTATAAAAAGATTAGCAACCCCTTCGCTTGTTTTCAGGCTGACATTTCCGACAAAACCATCGCACACAATCACATCCGCTTTTCCATCGTACAGCTCATTGCCTTCGACGTAGCCGATATAATGGACATCCTGCGAACGGCTCAGCATCGATGCGCAGCGCTTCACCAGATCATTGCCTTTGATTTCTTCCGCGCCAATATTCAGCAAGGCCACTCTGGGCGGACGGCCGGTCGTATCCTGCTCGGCAAGTACCGAGCCCATCACGGCGAATTGAAACAAAGTATCAGCATCACAGGACACATTCGCCCCTAAGTCGAGCAACCAGGTTTTACCGCCGTTACGGCTTGGAATGGCTGAAACCAGCGCCGGGCGCTCGACGCCGGGTAATTGCTTCAGGGTATAGCGCGCTAATGCCATCAGTGCGCCGGTATTGCCTGCACTGACACAAGCATCGGCTTCACTTTCCGCCACGGCATCCAGCGCACGACGCATCGATGAGCCCTGACTTTGACGTAATGCATGTGACGGACGTGTGTGATCCGCGATAGCACGATCGCAGTGAATGATACTTAAACGGGGATGATGGGTATGATCGAGCGATGAGAGTTGGGCGGTGATTGCACTTTGATCACCAAATAGCAGCAGTTTTAGCGACGGGTATTGCAACAGTGCCTGCACGGCGGCAGGCACTGTTACCTGGGGACCGAAGTCCCCACCCATTGCATCAAGTGCAACGGTTAGACCAGTCAAGGTTCAACCTTATTTGTTGATAACCTTGCGGCCACGGTAGAAACCGTCAGCAGTCACATGGTGACGCAGATGGGTTTCACCGCTAGTCTGATCGACAGAAACAGCAGCGGTAGTCAGGGCATCGTGTGAACGACGCATACCACGTGCTGAACGTGATTTTTTACTCTTTTGTACGGCCATTAACCCTACTCCTTATTACTTTTACTCAAGTTTTTCAATACTGCAAACGGATTCGGACGCTCATCAGCAACAGGGATCTCACCGAAGCTCATACCTGACGCAGAGACCGGACAGTCTGCTTCGTCATGCATTGGCACTTGCGGTAACTCCAGAATCAACTCATCTTCGATGATCTGAAGCAAATTGATCTCACCATTTTCGTCGACTTCAGCCGGCTCATAAGCTTCCGGAAATTCATCTGCTTCCTCGGGTCTGAGGAGCGGACTGTAACAGAAATCCACACCGTAATGGTGTTGGAATTCTTCCTGGCATCGCTGACAGGTTAACATCACATCGACTTCTGCATGCCCACGCATGTACGCCATGTGACGCTGGTCAAAGTCAAATGATAAGGTGACGTTTGCATCACTTAATACGCTGGAAGCCGATTCAGCCAGACGCTCTAAAAGCCCGGCTTTGATGATGCCATCATAGTCGAGCTTTTTCTGAGCGGCGCGGACCGGATCAACCGTCAGCGGCAATTTTACCTTTTGCATAGGGCGCGAATATTAGCCTTCTAATTGGTTTGAGTCAAAGGAAATGTGTCCGAAATCCCAGCTTTTGGCCATTTCATCTTCAGTGGTTTTACTTCACCGTTTGGGTCAATGGCACCAAGGGTATAATAAGGTTGGTTCTGAGTTAAAACTAGCGTAGATTTCACTCTCACGCCCGTTCGATTACCTCACAACCAAACAAGACAGAGTCACCTCATGAAACAAGCTTTACTTCTGGCCTCCACATCGCCGTTTCGCCGCAGCCTGCTGGAAAAATTCGGCTTACCGTTTTCCTGTGCCGCGCCAGATATCGACGAAAGCCCGCTTCCTGGTGAAAATGCCGAAACGCTGGTCAAACGACTGGCTGAAGCCAAAGCCAGAGCCTGCCGTCCCGGACACCCGAATCATCTGATCATCGGCTCGGATCAGGTCTGTGTCATCAACGGGAGCATCGTAGGTAAACCCCACACCACGGAAAATGCCTGCGCACAGCTGATGGCAGCAAGCGGACAAACCGTCACTTTCTATACAGGTTTATGTCTGTATAACGCAGCAAACGATACAGCTGAAGTCATCTGTGAACCCTTCCATGTGCATTTCCGTGAACTCACAGAGAATGAAATCCGGCAATATGTCCTGCGCGAACAGCCATTACGGTGTGCCGGCAGCTTTAAAAGTGAAGGACTGGGGATTGCCCTGTTTGATCGCCTGAATGGCCGGGATCCCAATACACTGGTTGGATTACCGCTCATCACACTGAGAGAGATGCTTTCCCGACAAGGTATCAGCGTTCTCTGAGCCCGCCTGAACCACCCTTGCTTTCGTCATGGGTGGTCTCTGCTTTTGCATTTACCCTCCCTTCGGATCTCTCACGATTCTGAAAAGATATGTTTTTTATGACCTCTATCCACAGAACATATTCAACAGATTACTTAGTGCGTCGCCTGTTACAGTCAACACATAGATTGCAGTCAGCAGACCCATGACAGCCTTCTGACTGTCAAAAACACTGAGTTAATGGAATGATTGGACAAATATTATCGCTGCTGAAAACTTATACCAGCGGATTAAAACGCAAGCCTTTATACGCAGCTTTCCGGGAAGACCATGTATTTTGTCTGACCGAAATGAAAGAACAGTCCCACAGCCCCCAACAGCACAGCATCTACAAAGGAAAAGTCGTCCGGATCGAAAACAGCTTTGAAGCCGCTTTTATCGACATTGGTGCACTGGAACCTGGTTTCCTTCCCCTTCGAAAAATTGCGCTTCATTATTATCCCCAAAGTTATGCTTATCAGGGTCGTCCACAGATTCGCGATGTCGTCCGAATCGGGCAGGAAGTTCTGGTTCAGGTTGAAAAGCTGGATCAGAGGTATTGTCACGCGCATCTGACAACATTGATTGCCATTCCAGGTCAGTATCTGACCTTAAGACCCAATACGCCAGGGGCCGTTGATGTGTCTCATCCGCTGGATACCGATGCCATGTCGGCACTGACAACATTGTTACACACGCAATCGGAACAAGAAGAGATGAGCGTGGTGGTGACTTTGGCGGCTTCCAAACAGCCCGTTGAAACACTCACCGCGGACCTGCAATCATTGCTCAATATCTGGGATTCCGTGAAAGCAATGTAAGCCAAGCAATGTAAATTAATGACTGACTCAATTAATAATTAGTCCGGTTTCACTCAACGGCTGGCGAGTTGAATCACCTGTGCCAGCCGCTGAGTGTCTGAAAATGCTTCAGCCTTTTCTCAAAGATTCCAGCGTGCGATTCAGCATCGCATCCATTGGGGCATTGATCTCCATCCGCTCTTCTGTCCCCGGATGTTCAAAGCAGATGTTGGCCGCGTGCAGGAACAAGCGGTTGAGACCTGCTTTTTTCGTGTAGGCATCAAACCGCGGATCACCGTATCTGTCATCCCAGGCAATAGGATGGCCTGTATACTGACAATGCACGCGGATCTGGTGTGTCCGCCCGGTCACCGGGCTCGCCTGCACCAGTGTTGCCTCTTTGAAACACTCAAGGACCTTAAAGCGTGTATCTGAAGGCTTCCCGTTCGGGTTCACCCGCACAATACTGTTCACTTCATTTTTCAGCAGTGGCGCGGTGACCTTATTGCAACCTTTTGGCCACTGCCCCATGACCAGTGCGAAATAGTATTTCTGAACCGTCTTCTGCCTGAACTGCTCCTGGAGTTTACGCAGTGCTGAACGTTTCTTCGCTACCAGCAAGATTCCTGAGGTATCCCGGTCAATCCGGTGAACCAGCTCCAGAAAACGAGCATCCGGACGCAAAGCCCGCAGAGCTTCGATTGCACCAAACTTCAGACCGCTGCCGCCGTGGACCGCAGTACCCGAAGGTTTATTCAGGATCAGCATATGCTCATCTTCATAAATGATGCAGTTTTCCAGCTCTGCCACTTTGTCCAGTTTGGTACTGACTGGCGCCGCAGTTTCCTTTTCAGGAACAACGACAGGCGGCACCCGGACCAGATCGCCTTCTTGAAGCTTGTATTCAGGTTTTATCCTTTTTTTGTTTACTCGCACCTCTCCCTTACGCAAAATGCGGTAAATCATACTTTTGGGAACGTTTTTCAATCGGGCACGGAGAAAATTATCAATCCTTTGCCCGGCAAAATCATCAGCAATAGCGATGAATTGCACTTTCGGTTTGTTATCTTTCATGGTCCAAGATTCTATCATGGCTATAAAGCAGATTGCCGCAAAAAAGTCACCCTGCTATGATTGCAGTCTGGAATCAGGGAAAATCCCAATTTCCATGCCATGGCGGACAATTTTACGCCATGATGAATGTTTTTTATCCTGCTCTGCCTGTCATCGCAGCAAAAGGCGTAAGACGACAAGTCATGCAGAGTCAATCTTAGTGTTCCGATCGCAGATTTTTTTTATCGGTGTTAGAGATACAACCGCGACAACGCGGTGTTACCGGCTGTATATCCCGGATCTAACCATCTTAAGTACAGCTGGCAGATATGTGTAGCCAAAGAGCACTCCTGAAACATCCAACCGTGAGGTTGCAACCGTAAATCAGACTTGGAGTCAGGCAGCATCGGTAAATGATCCAACATTGGCTCACTAAAACAACGACAATAAATGAGTACACAGAATGAAAAGAATGTTGATCAACGCAACTCAGAAGGAAGAGTTGCGCGTCGCATTAGTGGACGGTCAGAAGCTGTTCGATTTGGATATCGAAAGTCCTGGCCACGAATCTAAGAAAGCTAACATCTACAAAGGACGCATCACCCGTATCGAGCCAAGTCTTGAAGCTGCTTTCGTAGACTATGGTGCCGAGCGACACGGTTTCCTCCCTCTGAAAGAAATTGCCCGCGATTACTTCCCAGCAAGTTACACCTACCAAGGCCGCCCGAACATCAAGGAAGTGCTGAAAGAAGGTCAGGAAGTCATCGTTCAGGTTGATAAAGAAGAGCGTGGTAACAAAGGTGCCGCCCTGACAACCTTCATCTCACTGGCTGGTAGTTATCTGGTCCTGATGCCAAATAACCCGCGTGCCGGTGGTATTTCACGTCGTATCGAAGGTGAAGAACGCACCCAGCTCAAAGCCGCACTGAGCACCCTTCAGTTGCCGGACGGCATGGGCCTGATCGTTCGCACCGCAGGTGTGGGTAAATCAGCTGAAGAACTGGAATGGGACCTGAACGTCCTGCTGAATCACTGGAACGCAGTGAAAGAAGCGGCCGATTCCCATCCGGCTCCGTTCCTGATTCACCAGGAAAGTAACGTGATTGCCCGCGCGATCCGTGACTATCTGCGCCGCGACATTGGTGAAATCCTGATCGACAGCCCGAAAATTTTCGAGCGTGCACGCGATCATATCAAACTGGTTCGTCCTGACTTTGAACCTAAAGTGAAGCCGTATGACGGCGAAGTACCGCTGTTCAGTCACTATCAGATTGAAAGTCAGATTGAATCTGCATTCCAGCGTGAAGTGCGTTTGCCTTCCGGTGGTTCGATTGTGATCGATCCGACCGAAGCCCTGACTTCGATTGACATCAACTCCGCCCGTGCAACCAAAGGCGGCGACATCGAAGAAACGGCACTGCAAACCAACCTGGAAGCAGCCGATGAAATTGCCCGCCAGTTGCGTCTGCGTGACCTGGGTGGCCTGGTCGTTATCGACTTTATTGATATGACACCGGTTCGCCACCAGCGCGAAGTTGAAAACCGGCTGCGCGAAGCCGTCCGCATGGACCGTGCCCGCGTACAGATCGGCCGCATTTCCCGCTTTGGTCTGCTGGAAATGTCCCGTCAGCGTCTGAGCCCTTCTCTGGCTGAAGCCAGCCACCACGTTTGCCCACGCTGTAAGGGAACGGGTGTGATTCGTGATAACGAATCGCTTTCTCTGTCGATTCTGCGTCTGATCGAAGAAGAAGCCCTAAAAGATAACAGTGCTCAGGTACAGGCCATTGTGCCAGTCGCTGTTGCGTCTTACCTGCTGAACGAAAAACGCCGTTCGGTACAACACATCGAGAAATACCACGATGTGAAAGTAATTATTGTCCCGAATGCAGACATGGAAACACCGCACTTTGATGTGCATCGTGTCCGCACCGGTGATGAAAAAGACACACTGTCATACCATATTCCGCAGCTGATTGAAGCCGCTCGTGAAAGCGAAGCGTCAGAAAGCCCGGCAGAACGTGTTGTGAAGAAACGTGAAGAACCTGTACTGCAAGGCTTCACAGCACCAAAAACACCAGCGCCAGTGGCGAAGCCAGCACCAGTGATAGCAAAACCTGAAGCGGCTGCTGAATCTAAACCAGGTTTATTCCAGCGTTTGTTCCAGAAGATTGCCAGCCTGTTTGGCGGCAGCAAAACTGAAGCACAACCTGCGGAAACAGAGCAGAAGCAGGCACCACGCCGTGACAACCGCCGCGATGATCGTCGCGACAACCGCCGTGATAACCGCCGGGGCAAAGACGGTAGCCGTCCGAGCCGCAACCGTCAGGACGAAGAACGCGAGTCTCGCGATGCTAAATCTCGTGACTCGAAGTCCGGCGAAAAAGGCCAGCGTCAGCAACGCCGTCGCAGTGATCGTCCGAAGCAAGACCGCCAGGCACAGGTAGAAAAACCAGCCAAGGCAGCGGCTTCCCGTACTGTCGCAGATGAAGAAATCAAAGAGCAGAAACGCCAGCGCCGCGACGAAGTTCAGAAACAACGTCGTAAAGAGAAGCAGCAACTGGCACAAACTGAAGCAACTGAACAGCTGCAGGAAACGCAAGAGACTCCTGAACAGCAGAAGACAGAGAAGGTGAAGCAACGCCGTCAACGTCGTCAGTTGCAGAAGAAAATCCGCATTGAAGATACTGAACTGCAATCGGCAGAAGTCGCTTCAGACGAACCAGCAAGCCAGCTGCAATCCATCGGTACGGCTGTCGCGAAAGAAGCCAGTCAGGTTGCTCAAGCGTCTGTCAAAGGCGCTGTTCAGGATGCTGTGGATGACACAGAAGCAGAGCTTCAGGGTGACACGGAAAATGGTGCTCAGGAAGGTCAGCGTCGTAACCGTCGTTCACCACGTCACCTGCGTGCCAGCGGACAGCGTCGCCGCCGCATGCGTGACACGCGTCCGAATCAGGAAGAAGAAGTTGATCAGGTCGTCTCTGACGCCATTACCCATGCGGTAGAAGAAGCTTCTGAAAGCCTGAGCGAGCTGGAAAACGTGGTCACGATTGTTGAGCGTCCGAAACGACGCCCGACAACAGGTGTTGCTTCACCGGAAATGGCTATGGGTAAAGTATGGCCGCGCGCTGACAAACCAGCAGTTCATGCCGAAGACGTCGTTGAAACGGCGGCTGAAGCAGCGCCGGTGGTTACAGAGACAGCCGCAGAGCAACAGGTGTCCCAGGCACCGACGCTGAGTGGTGTGGCTATGCCGGAAATGGCTATGGGTAAAGTGATGCCGCTTCGTCAGCCTGTACCGCAAGCTGAAGAGCCAGTGGCCGTTGCTGAACCTCAGCCTGAGCCAGTGAAAGCGACAGAAGCACCTGTTGCGGACGTAGTGGCTGAACCTGCTGAAATTCAGGTGACTGAAGCACCGGAAGCCGTCGTGAAACAGCCTGCACCATCTGCAGTGAAAATTGCTCAGGTGACGGCAAGCTCGCCGCGTGGATTCCACAGCGTTTCGCCGATGGCGAAAGCACCTGCACCAGAGCAGGTTCTGGATACCACTCCGGTCGCTGTTGCGCCGAAACGTGAAGTACTGGCACAAACGCGTCAGGCCGGCAGTCAGACCGCAACCAATGTTGCCTCTGCTCCGATGACGAAAGCCGTTTTTGAACAACACTAAGTTCCGGCTTCGCTCAATCTCAAAAAGCCATGCATTTGCATGGCTTTTTGTTGTCTTCAGCGATGGGCCCGCCACATTGATAACCTGATTAAAAGTTGAACCAGCTCACGGTTATCGGTAGCATTTGCCCGCTAAACCCAATCTATTCAGAAAAAAGACAGAAACGACAATGTTTGAATTTCCCAAGTTTACACACCAGTCTGTCAAAAATGACATGCTCTCGGGGCTGACAGTCGCCCTGGCACTGGTGCCGGAAGCTGTAGCTTTCGCCTTTGTTGCCGGTGTCGACCCGATGGTCGGCCTTTATGCCGCTTTCATCGTGGGCCTGGTAACAGCAACCTTAGGTGGCCGTCCGGGGATGATCTCCGGCGCAACCGGCGCCATGGCCGTCGTCATGGTCAGTCTGGTGGCCGAACACGGTATCCAGTACCTTTTTGCCGCCATTCTGCTGGCTGGTTTACTGCAAATTCTTGCCGGGATACTCAAGCTCGGTAAATTTATCCGCATCGTCCCGCACCCGGTCATGATTGGCTTCGTGAACGGTCTGGCAATTGTGATTTTCCTGGCACAGCTGGGACAATTTAAAGTTCCGGATGCATCCGGCATGCTGGAGTGGATGCAAGGCACACAACTTTACATCATGGGTGGGCTGGTCCTGCTGACCATGATGATTATTCATTTTCTGCCAAAGCTGACGACAGCCGTTCCATCCTCTCTGGTTGCGATTCTGGTGGTCACCGGTCTGGTCCATGGTCTGGATCTGGAAACCCGTACCGTGATCGACTTTGTCCGCAGTATGAGCGGTAATGCCGAAGCCACACTGGCAGGTTCCCTGCCAACCTTCTCGGTGCCAACTGTCCCGCTGACACTGGAAACTCTGTATATCATTCTGCCTTATGCTGTGGTTCTGGCAGCTGTAGGTCTGATTGAATCACTGCTGACCCTGACGGTCCTGGATGAAATGACAGGGACCCGTGGTCAGAGCAACCGTGAATGTGTCGGTCAGGGCCTGGCCAACGTCACCTGTTCCGTCTTCGGGGCGATGGGTGGCTGTGCGATGATTGGTCAGTCAATGATCAACATTAACTCTGGTGGCCGTGGTCGTCTGTCGGGAATCACGGCTGCCATTGGTCTGCTGCTGTTCATCCTGTTCGGATCCGACCTGATCGAAATGATCCCGCTGGCTGCGCTGGTTGGTGTGATGTTTATGGTCGTGATTGGTACCTTCGAATGGGCCAGCTTCAAGATGGCGCGCAAAGTACCGAAACACGACTTCTTCACCATTATTCTGGTGACCTGTGTGACAGTTGCGGCTGATCTGGCCATTGCTGTCTTTGTGGGTGTCATCTACTCTGCACTGGTATTCGCGTGGGAACATGCCAAGCACATCAATGCAGAAAGCAAAACAGATAAAAACGGCAGCAAGGTGTATCACCTGAACGGCCCGCTGTTCTTCGGTTCCGTCTCGCATTTCCTGGAACTGTTTGATGCCGCCAAAGATCCGAAAGATGTGATCATCGACTTCGCCGATTCCCGGGTTGCAGACCACTCTGCCATTGAAGCGATCGATACGATTGCTGAGCGTTATGCCAAAGAAGGCAAAACCCTGCACCTGCGCCACCTGAGTCCGGAATGCCGCAGCCTGCTGCGCAAGGCGGGTGATCTGGTGGAAGTCAATGTGATGGAAGACCCGACCTATAAAGTCGCTACAGATACGCTGGGTTAATCCCCCTGTGCTCTGAATCAAACAAGCCCGCATTCAATGCGGGCTTTTTTATGCCGGGCGTTTCTGCCCTGACGTGAATGTCATCGGTTTTTCAGACTCGCCAGCACACCCTCTGCAGCCAGCTCGACCAGATCCAGCACATATTCGAAACCCTGATCGCCGCCATAATAAGGGTCTGGCACCTCATCTTCCGCAACATCGGCATAATCCAGAAACAAGGCCAGTTTCGACAGATGTTCATCAGGGCATATCGCCATCAGATCCGACAGATTTTGCCGGTCTGCCGCCAGGATCAGGTCAAACCGTTCAAAATCTTCAGCTATCACCTGCCGGGCGCGCATGCCTTTGAAACTGTATCCCCTCGCCTCTCCCGCAGCACGGGCACGGCTGTCCGGCGGGTTTCCCTGGTGATAACCAATCGTGCCTGCCGAATCAATTTCGATTGCCATACTCGCCGCCTGTGCCCGGGCTCTCAGCACCGCCTCACCGGTGGGCGAACGACAAATGTTGCCCATGCAGACTAACAGAACTGATGGTATTTCTTTATTTTTCATGATGTTAGTCCCATTATTTCCTTTAAATTACTTCATCAGATACAAAAATTAACTTTCGTATTTTCAGTAAGTTACAGTAGGTTTTGGAGGGGGATTTGTCACTAATTATGTTACACGTAAGGAGATTCCATTGGGAAGCGATGATAGAAACCTCTGATCGGCATTCTTCATACAGTTCCTGAAGCAGAGTGATCCTTTTACTAGTTTTTATGAAAAATCCAGTTGTCGAACCTGTAGTTTCGAAAAGAAAAACGGCTCATACAAGATACCATCTTTGATCCGTTTTTATAGGTTCTATCTTGGGTCAGGCTAGAAATGGTGCAACGCGAGAAACAAGGGATTTTAAATCCGGTAGAAAGTTGTTTTTAATTATGTGCCTAGGAGAAACTTCAGAATATAGACCATATTTCATGTCATTATAATTCAATGAGTTACACTTAACATCAGCCAAATATTGTGAAGATATACACATTGATTAAGTGATGATACCAAAGTATTTCTTGGGTACCGCGGCCGATTTATGGCGAAAAGTACACTAACTTTCGTGATAGGGGTGCTTGATATGCAAGAGAGATTTGAAACAATGACAATGAGAATATTTATTATTTCTAAGTGTATCCGTCCATGGAACTCTAAAGAACAAGCTGCAACGTTAACTTGTCTGTCCTAACTAGCTCTGTTGTTAAAACTCATTATTAGTCAATGAACTTCTGATTTATTGATGATGCTTGAAGAATTTCTCGGCATTTGCAAAAAGAGAATCACAATGTTTCTTCTGTTTATTATAATCAGCAGTGCCTTCTTTCATGGAATCCAGTAATTCTTTTGCACTATGGTATTCTTTAACCATCATCTCAAATTTAGCTTCATAACCGCTTTTCCTTGCTTTTTTTTGAGGGGTTTCTCGTCTTTTTTTCATTTTCTTCCTTTATGTAGCTCTCAAAATTTATAAGGGGACAATACTAGCTCATATGATATAAATAAAAACAACAAGCTCATTTAGAAGTAATATGACGAAAAAATCGCAATATAAATTATAAGATACTTGAAGTGAATATCTCATTAATAGTTCATATTTGAATGATAAGGCACACTATACACAGTTCACTCTAAATAGATAGGAATTTTCTATTTTTTTTGACCCTTCCATACAATTAGGTGAATATAGTTAGCCTTTTCGATAAAGATAAGCCAGCACATCAATCTATTCTAAAGCATCAATTGATAACTATCAAAAGTCAGACCTAACCAAAAAACAAGCAAATCCAGTAAAAACCATCAAAAAACAATAAGTTAAAACAAAAGCAACTTAAACTTAAACAGAGAGCAAAAAATAGTGCTGTTCATTTCCCAGACAATCTGTATAGTGGGCTCAGCTCTAGCAAAAGAGCTATTCCTAAAAATGAAGTGCAAGCCTGTTCCCAGTTTCCTTTCGATACCTTCGTCTAGCTCCTGCGATAGCTTCTTCTCATTGTTTATAAGTAGCATTTGCTCGAAGTCTAATTATTTTTATTTATCAGAGGTATCTATGTCCAACAAAACAACGGGTTCAGTAAAGTGGTTTAACGAAGCAAAAGGTTTTGGCTTCATCTCTCAAGATAATGGTGGTTCAGATGTATTTGTACATTTCAAATCTATCGTATCTGAAGGATTCAAAACACTTGTTGAAGGCCAGAAAGTGAGCTTTATTCTTGAAGACGGTCAAAAAGGTCCTCAAGCTACAAATGTAACTGCTCTGTAAGTGGCTTAGGTGTCATAAATCATATGACACCTATTTTCTCTAACTGAAGTCGTTCTATAACACTCAACAATCAAGGGGTTTTATTGTCTAGAAGAACAAGCCGCCAGCGATATTGGTATAAAAAGCTTTGTGATTTAAACTCACAACGGGGTAAAAACAAACGTGATAGCCTATTAACCATAGAATCATCTTCATCGCCACATCAGAAATAAAAAAGCTCCTACGGTAAACACCTAAACCTAGGCTGTACCTCCGACTCTGAAAATTCAAAGCAGGGATATATGAAAAAAAGTAAAAAAAGCACTACCCAAAAAGATAAAGCACCCCCTCCTTTAAACGAGCATAAGAAAGCAAACAGCACCAGAAGAAAAATTGAAGACATTCTAGAAAAACGTAATTTTGAAAAATTATTTGATTTTTAAACACCCTCAAAGCTTGAATTGTTTGTAATCGAGACTACTTCTCAGATTACAAGAAATACGCAACTGCAACCCTGACTCACTGAGTGACCATTCCACCATCTTATTTCGCCAGGTTCCGTCTTCCACATCGCCGAACCCCTTCAACGTCAAATGGCCTTCCGCAACCAGGTTCATCAGTGAACTGCGCGCTGGCATCGTAATATCCAGCACATCACTCCCCGAACGCACTTGTTTTGCTCTGGCCATGACTGCTGCTTTGGCCTCTTCATAATTGGGGTATTTGAAAACGATCTTGAACTCTGGATCACCGGTTCCGGTTGAAACCTCTTTCGTGTCCCCGGTTTCAACATCATGGTAAGTCGCAACCACCCGGCGAACATCATTACGACTGCTGAACCGGCATTGCCAGGTTGTGACCTCGTGAGGCTCAATCGTGATATTAGTCATTTTCTTTCCGGATGCAGATTTCCCTTCACCTTCGTTCAAAAACAGCCAGTAACCGTTGGCAGGCTTACTGACTGCGCCATAGCGTTTGGCCAGCCGGGTCACCAGGTTCATGTCACTTTCGGCCACTTGATCAATATGATTAATTCGGATGCTTTCCAGAGAGGCGCTGACTCTCGGGATCAAGCCGTGCTCTCCAGCAACGGTTTTCAGAACATCACCCAGCCTGACATCATCCCAGCTACGGGTTTTCTGAGTCTGCAATGAGCCCGGTTGCTTTCGGTTATCCATCGGGGCGGCATTCGCCACAATCTGAACCCGCCGAGGCGGGCCACTGGTTGTAACCTCATCCACCACGAATCGCCCTTTATTCACCAGCTCACCATTGAACCCCAACCCTAACTGAAGCACAGCTCCCTTTGTCGGGGTCGGCGCCGAACTGGGCCAACTGAGGTCTAACGCCAGCCGGTCTGATTCATTGCCTGCATTATCGGTCAGGGTCAGACTGATCAGATTCCGCTGAATCACAGCCGTAATATCATGCCCGTCCGTAGACAGGGAAAAATCCGGACGAAAATCTAATCCCATAAACTTACCGCCTCTTCGCTGACCGGCACAGCCAGGTCAGGCAGCTTAATTTCAATCCCGCTGGGTAACAGCGGGCCAAAATCAGCAAGACCGGGATTTGTGGTCAGCACGGCTTCAACCGCACTCTCCCGGCCATAATGACGCCAGCAAATATCATCCAGCATGTCCCCGTCACGGGTTCTGTAGGTTGTTGCCATAAAACGCCAGCTCCACAGTAAACGACTGAGCGCGGGGCAACCCACCGCTCACGAACTTGGTATTTGACTCGCTGAGATCAGTCATGACCCAGTAGCCCAGAATATCCCCCAGACCACTCACCAGCAGATGAGGCTTCTGCTCATCCCCCAACCTGGCCAACTTGTCTATCTGCCGGGTTCCGACCTCCCTGAACAGCGTCGCAATCTGGCCGTTCAGGGAGATTTTATTGGCCGCTTTCCCGGTATACTGCAGCAGGTCTGACTGACCAATCCGGGACTGAGACTGCCAGCGCCACTGCCAGGTTCTGACCAGCTCGTTATATGCTGCAGCATCGATGTTGAACTTAAAGCCGCCATAAGACAGCATCACTTGAGCCATTATCCTGCCTCCGGTAAATCATACAGCGCGCTGTTCTGGTATCCGCCCAGCTTGGCATGAACAGCCCGGCCAATGTCTTCCGGACTCTGTCCCGGCGCCGCATAGACCTTGATTTCACCCACACTCTGGTGAACGGTGGCCCCTTTACTCGCCGGATAAGAGTTATTGACTGCCGCCATTGCCCTGCTGGGCGCCATTTCAGCCTGCACCTGGTGATAGGACCTCACTTTCATTTCCGGGGCATCACTGTCCCAGAACTTGATTGAATCCATCCAGCCGCTGACCGTATCCCAGACACCACTGATTCTGGCGATGCCTGCATCAAAAATGCCCGTGACCCCGCCCCACAGCTCCGTAAAGAAACGGGTCAACGGTTCCCAGTTGTTGATGACTAATCCGAGCGGTGACCAGTCAAATGCCGTTTTAATGATCTGAAACGCCAGATTGATCGTGCCGCTGGAATCGCTGAAAATCCCGGTAATCGCACCCCACAAGTCTGAGAAGAACCCGGTGATGGGTTCCCAGTGATTGATGATCAGCCCGAGCGGTGACCAGTCAAAGGCTGTCTTGATGGCATTTGATACTGCTGGGAACTCGGTTTGAAACCAGCTCAGTTTTTCACTGAACCACGCCGTCACGGCATCCCAGTTTTGATACAGCTCAATTCCAACAAAAATCAGAGCTGACACAGCTGCGACTACGGCCCCAATCGGATTGGCAGCCATCACCGCGTTGAGACCGGC